>CALBFM010000113.1:0-12873 GCA_937893445.1 uncultured euryarchaeote | reverse complement strand
ATCCGGCAGGAACCAGAGCACGGTGATGCCACCAAGGATCCCCTGCGTGACGACCGCCGCCACACTGATGTACCCAAGGCGCCGCACCCAGTGCCGGGGCTCGACCCTCCAGAGCCACGTCGCCAGCACGACGATCAGCAGCCCGACCATGCTGGCGATGAGGCGGTGGCTGTGCTCGTAGAAGATGCCGCCGACCATCTTGTCCAGCGGGAAGGTCAGCATGAACCAGCCGTACGTGGTCGGCCAGTCCGGCACCGAAAGACCCGACCCTGTGCTGGTGACGAGGCCGCCCGCAAGGCCGAAGAGGCGCTGCGCCTTGGTGTTTCTTCGGAGTAGCGTCAAACTATTTGATATGCCCATCGGCAATGTCCGCCCGTTTCGTACCCAGTAAACACGTCTATCGACCATTCCAAAAACCGGGCAGGTGAAACTCGGATATGTTATCCTGTTTGTGGTTCGCAGTAGGCAGTCAATAGCAATTAATGTAGCCGGACCGAAGCCCCTTGCGAGTTTCGGTCGGCACCCCAGTGCTGGAAACAGATCCGCCGTGGCATCCCGGGCCGAACACTGCCAGCGTTTCTGAGCCAGCATTAATTGAGAGTGCATATATGGCAGTAGAAAGCTCAGCTTCGGCGTCATCTGGCGCGACCCGGAACTGCTGGTCTACATGCTCATCTCGAGCATCATGCTTGGGCTGACCATCTTCGCCGGCGCGCTGCCAGGCATTGGCTACGAAAGGGAAATGCCGATGTTCGACTGGGCCATGACCACCGACCCCGACACGGGCGAGACGATGGCGACCGTCCCCTACCTCGGCTGGATTTTCATCACCTATGCCCTCGGCGCGACTTTCGTCGTCTTCTGGAATTGCGCCATCACCTACAGCGCGCACATGCGGCTCACCGGCGGCGACCCGCGCTTCATGACCGGCATCTCGGCTGCGATGCGGCACCTGCCAACAATCGTGGCGTGGGGTATCATCACCGGCATCTTCGGGATACTTATGCGACTCATCCGCGACGCAGCCGCCAACTCGAAGAACCCTGCCATGCAGGTAGTGGGCGCTATCTTTGCCTTCATCGCCGAAACGGCGTGGTGGATTACCACTTTCTTCATCATCCCCATGATAGTCCTTGAGGACAAGGGCGTCCGCGATGCCTTCAACTCGAGCAAGGGTATGTTCGTGAAGACCTGGGGCGAGAACATCACCAGCGGCCTTGGCGTGGGCCTCATCGGCTTCCTGCTGGTGCTGGTCGCGTTCGCGGTCGGCATCCCGCTGATACTGCTCGACCTCGTGCTGCCCGGCATAATCACCATTGTCGTGCTGGTGCTGCTCGCCATCCTTTGGACCAACACTGCCGAGGTAGTGGTTGTAGCGGCGCTCTACGAGTTTGCCAAGACCGGCGAGATGCCCGACCTCGATGGTGCCGGCAAACAGGTGCAGGAGCGCCTCGGCTGGGAAAACGAGTCGCCCGAGATGCAGGCGTGGCGCGAAGGCACGGCCTGAAGCCTTAAGCCCGCGAGCGTTTCCCTGCCAGCATGGACCGCATTGTGGTTGGTATGAGCGGCGCCTCCGGCATCCCGTACGGTGTACGGCTGCTCGAGGCGCTTAAGGAGCAACCGGTCGAGACCCACTTCGTCGCGACCGACTCGGCGCGGCTGGTGCACCAGCACGAGTGCGATGGCGACTGGGCTGAAGTTGAAGCTCTGGCCGATGTAGTGCACGGCAATGCCGATATCGCCGCTTCGATTGCCTCCGGCTCGTTCCGCGCGCGGGCGATGGTCATTATCCCCTGCTCGATGGACACGCTTGGCAAATTGGCAGCAGGGGTCAATGACAACTTGCTGACGCGTGCCGGTGCAGTAATGCTCAAGGAGCGGCGACCGCTGATACTGGTGCCGCGCGAGACGCCCTTCAGCCACATCCATATCGAGAACATGTTGCGGCTTTCTACAGCAGGCACCATTATCGCCCCAGCCGCGCCGGCATTCTACAACCGTCCACAGAGCCTTGACGACAATGTAAATTTCATTGCCGGTCGCGTCTTAGACTTGCTGGGTCTCGACGCAGATTTGTTCGCACGCTGGGAAGGTGGTTAGATCTTCAACATTTCCGGCTCGCTTTCGAGCGGCTTACGCCCGCTGTAGCCATCATTGAGTGGGTGCCAGTGCGTCACTTCGGGCTCTCCCAGCTTGTAGCACAGGTATACTAGCTCGGCGCCGCGCTGCGCGTGAAAGTCAATGAGTCCAATGGCAGGGTCTTTCACCTCGACCCCATGTCGTGCCAGTGCTTCGAAGAGCTGCTTCAACTCCGCCAGATTTTCGTCGAGCCGCACCTCTAGTTTGATGCGGTCTCGCATTGACTCTCTGCTCTTGGCGTCCTGTTCCACCTCAACCAATAGCTCATCCAGCTGCTCCCGCTCGGCGTGCCGGTCCGCCAGCTCCATCAGTAGAGGCCGCAGCGCGGGTAGCATTGCGTTCGCTTCGCGCGGGGTAAAAAGCCGCACAGCATTTGACTGCACGGAGACTCCCATCCCGGGGGGAGATTTAGAGTATACGCCGGATTGAGTCCGGCAAACACTCATAACTCCAGCTAGCGTGCCGCCGCTGTTTCTGCATGGATGTTTCATTCGACCACCCCGACACTTTCGCTCGGCGGCATATCGGACCAGCACCAGCCGACATCCTGGAGATGCTAACGAAGCTCGACTACGCCACGCTGGACGAGTTGACCAACGCAGTCGTGCCGGCCGACATTCGTTTCGCGGGCGAGCTGGATCTACCACCACCGCTCACGGAAGCAGCGGCTCTACATCGGCTGCAAGAACTCGCGGGACGCAACGTGGTGGCGCGCAGCTATCTCGGGATGGGTTACTATGGCACCGTAACGCCGCCCGCGCTGCGACGCAACCTGCTCGAGAATCCGGGCTGGTATACTGCATATACACCCTACCAACCGGAAATTGCCCAGGGCCGGCTCGAGGCACTGCTGAACTTCCAGACCATGGTGTGCGACCTGACGGCAATGGAAATCGCCAACGCGTCGCTGCTCGATGAGGCGACCGCTGCGGCTGAAGCCATGGCGATGGCGTGCAACGCTGCACGCGGTAATCGCACTACCTTCGTCATCGCCGCCGACTGCCATCCGCAGACCACTGCCGTCGTGCGAACGCGCGCGGCGCCGCTCGGCCTGCGTATAGTTATCGTACCTCCCGCGGAGATGGAATTTGACGAGGATACTTTCGGCGTGCTGCTCCAGTACCCTGCCACCGATGGCGCGGTCTGCGATTATAGCGACATAATCGCTGCAGCACACAACGCTGGTGCACTGGCTGTTGTTGCAACTGACCTACTGGCGCTTTGCTTGCTCAAGCCACCGGGTGAATGGGGCGCCGACATAGTTATCGGCTCGTCGCAGCGCTTTGGTGTGCCACTGGGTTACGGCGGCCCGCACGCTGCGTTCCTCGCGACGCGCGACACGCTGCGGCGGCGGCTGCCCGGCCGGCTCGTGGGAGTTTCGAAGGACGCGCACGGCGCGCCCGCGCTGCGTTTAGCACTACAGACGCGCGAGCAGCATATTCGGCGCGACCGCGCGACGAGCAACATATGCACTGCACAGGTTCTGCTCGCCGTCACCGCGGCGATGTATGCCGTCTACCACGGCCCCAACAAACTGCGCGCGATAGCGGAGCGAGTGCATCGACTGACGGTGACGCTCGCCATTTCACTGCGCAAGGCGGACTTCGCGGTCGTACACGACCACTATTTCGACACGCTGCGTGTTACCGCACCCGGCGCGCTCGAGCGCGCCGCCGAGAGTGGCATCAACCTGCGCGACCTAGGCGATGACGACGTCGGAATCGCGCTCGATGAGACCGTCGGCGATGGAGAACTCGCGGAGCTGCTGGCTGTTTTCGGCGCAAAGCAGACGACTCCGCAAAGCGAGGTTCTGCCGGCTGCGCTGGAGCGCAAATCGCCATTCCTCGAGCATCCGGTCTTCAACCGCTACCACAGCGAGACCGAGTTCATGCGCTACCTGCACCGGCTTGAGACTAAGGACCTGGCGCTGAACACTAGCATGATTCCGCTCGGCTCGTGCACCATGAAGCTCAACGCGGCAGCCGAGATGGAGCCGATAAGCTGGCCCGGTTTTGCAGACCTGCACCCTTTTGCGCCCCCGGAGCAGGCGGCTGGCTACCACCAATTGATTGGCGACCTTGAGAGCTGGCTCTGCGAGATGACCGGCTTCACTGCCGTCTCGCTCCAGCCCAACGCCGGCTCGCAGGGCGAACTGGCAGGGATGCTTGCCATCCGGAGCTACCACACCGCGCGCGATGAGGGCGGCCGCGACGCCTGCCTTATTCCAGTCAGTGCGCATGGTACCAATCCCGCCTCGGCAGTGATGGCAGGTATGCGCGTTATCCCAGTCGCATGCGATGGCGACGGCAATATCGACCTCGTCGATTTGCGCACGAAAGCGGCCGAGTGCGGCGATGCTTTGGCGGCACTGATGGTAACCTATCCCTCGACACATGGGGTGTTTGAGACTAATATCCGTGAGGTGTGTGACATTGTCCACGCTTCCGGTGGCCAGGTCTATCTGGACGGCGCCAACCTCAATGCTATGGTCGGTTTCTGCCGGCCGGCCGAATTCGGAGTTGACGTATGCCACCTAAATCTGCACAAGACCTTCTGCATTCCGCATGGTGGCGGCGGTCCCGGCATGGGTCCCATCGGCGTTGGGGAACATCTGGTCCCGCATTTACCGGGCGACCCACTAATTGGTGAAGGCGGGGCCGTCTCGGCCGCCCGCTACGGCAGTCCGCTCATTCTCCCCATCACTTGGGCCTACATCGCGATGATGGGTGCCGCAGGGCTACGCGAAGCGACACAGGTCGCTATCCTCAACGCCAACTACGTCGCGCAGCGTCTGGGTGACGCATATCCTATCCTCTATACCGGCGCTGGCGGCCACGTCGCACACGAGTGCATTCTTGACACGCGAGAGATGCTAGCCAATGCAGGGCTCACGGTCGACGATGTCGCCAAGCGACTCATAGATTACGGCTACCACGCGCCGACGATGAGCTTCCCGGTGCCAGGGACACTGATGGTCGAGCCGACCGAGTCCGAGAGTCGCGCTGAGCTGGACCGCTTCTGCGACGCAATGCTCGCGATTCACGCTGAAATCGTGGCAGTTACTGATGGCAGTCTCGCCCCTAGTGATAGCTCACTGTGCAACGCGCCGCACACAGCCGCTACCGTAACAACCGATGTATGGAATCGCACCTATTCGCGCGAACAGGGAGCCTTCCCGGCGAAGTGGCTGCGCGACCACAAGTACTGGCCCCCGGTCGGTCGTATCGACCAGGCGTGGGGTGACCGCAACCTCTCGTGCAGTTGTCCCAATGACTGGGCGGAACGTGTTTAGCTGCGCCCCATCTGCCGCGCTATGACTCTGCGCATGTACGGCACAGCTTGGTGCGGCGACTGCCACCGCGCCAAGGCATGGCTGGATGGAGAGAATATTTCGTACGAGTTCCTCGATATCGAGAGTGACGATGCGCTCCGCGACCGCGCCGTTGCACTCAACGATGGTTTCCAGCGCGTGCCAGTGCTGGAGTTCAACGATGGCAGCGTGCTGGTCGAGCCGACCAACGAACAATTGGCAGCGAAGCTGGCCCCCTAGAGCGCAGACCGGCACTCCGCCAACTTCGTTACCGGTTCACGCTTGCTGAAAATCTAGTGGACAAAACGATAGCCTTTTTATGGCGCAATCTTCGTGTGCCGGCGGGCAAATGCTATATATCTCGATAGCACAGTCCCGACGGAGGCAAATGATGTCAACCCCGACCCGCGCCCTGCTGCTGGCCGCCCTAGTACTGGGCAGTTCGCTCTTTATCTTCAGTCCGCAGGCCGAAGCGCAGACGACGCCAGTCGCGTTTTCTATGACTTTCTCTGACGCATCAGTGAAACTGGACGTACGTCCCGGTGCCTCTGGTGTCGGCTGCACTTCGCTGCAGGTTAGTAATGAGGGTGCCGCCAATATTGACGTTGATGTACAGATATCTGGTGGAGGCGTGACCATTTCCCCATCGGCCGTTTCAGTAACTCTCGCCGCCGGTGCCAGTATTACTGTGCCGGTATGCGCCATTGCCAGCGTCCGGGCCGGCTACAAGAACGTGGACGTGCAGGCGACCGGGCAGGGGTCGGAGACAACAACTCACCTTAACCCTCAGACCAAGTACGCAGGTTTCACGGCGCAGATTGAGCAGTATGCACGACTCTCCATCCGCGCCGACCAGCCCTTCCAGCGGGTCGGCCCCGGTAAGGAATTCCCTCTCACTTTCACCGTCCTGAACTATGGAAACCACGTTGATACCATTCTGGTCGAGGTGGTCAACCAGGAGTCGCTTGAAGAGGCTGGCTTCATTGTCGCGCTCTCGCAGCCGCAAATTGAGATTGACAGTCAGGGTGAGATGCAGGTCCCCCTCCAAGTCCGCACCCCCCGTGGCACAGCCATTGGTTGGTTCAATGAGTACCACACGGTTATCATGAAGGCGTCAACCACGCTGGCGGGCGAGACCGAGGCGCGCTCTATCACTGCGACCCTCTGGGTCCGTGGAGTATTCCTGCCCGGTTTCGAGTCTGGCTTTTCAATGCTGGCGCTTGCCCTAGTCGCGACCGCACTAGCGCGGATGAAGCGCGACAACGAGTAATCATTCTGGAGACAGGCCCGGCTATGATGGGTGACCATTCCAAGATGTTCGAGTTTGCCTGTGGCGTTATCCTATTCCGCGGTGACCGCACGCTGCTGCTTCGCCATACCGAGGGGCACTGGGCACCACCAAAGGGACGCGTTGAGTTCGGTGAGGCTGAACTGGAAGCGGCGCTGCGCGAATTACGGGAGGAGACTGGGCTGCACGAAATCGATGTTGTTGAGGGTTTCCGCCACGAAATCAGCTACCTCAAGCAACGTGACAGCACTGAAATCCCAAAGCGTGTCCTCTTCTTCCTCGCCGAATCTCTGTCAGGCGATGTGCAGCTGAGCGACGAGCACACCGCTTTCGACTGGCTGGAATGGGACGTGGCGTTCGTGCGCGCCACCCATGATACAACGCGTGAAGCACTTATTGCAGCGCGTGAATTCCTACATCGGCAGCTTTAATGTCTCTAACTAACGCAGGGGGCGCATGCAGCCGCTGAACCGCCGTGAGCAGATGCAGGCCCTCCTCGCCGTCATTGGGCTGTCGCTGGTCGGCTTCGCGCTCTTCTACGGTGGCAGCGCGGCGGCGGTCGCGCTCATCTCCGCGGCCGGCACCTTCTGGCTGGCCTTCGGCAATCCCAGCACGGCGACCACTCCACAGGCACTGCTCGAGCGTGTAAGCAACGTAGTGGCCTACGAGCTGGACCGCGCCGAGAGCTGGCTCTGCGCACAGATAGGTGCCGAGAAGAAGGGCGATCGCACCATTGTCGGAGTCGCGTTCAACTTCATGCTGGTGATGGCAGTGGTGCTACCGGCAGACCTGCTGTTCCAGCACATGACGCGCGGCGAAAACTCGTTGCTGCTTTACCAGAAATTCCTGACTTGGTTTGTCTGGGTAATCGAGAGCGCGTTCGGTATCGAGGTTACCATCGGTGGTAGCAATGGGACGCTGCTGCGATACGAGGAGATGATTGACCTGGAAATCGTCAGTGCCTGTACTGGTCTACACGAAACTCTGTTCTTAGGGCTGCTAATCCTCTGCTTCCGTGGTGTGAAGCCGCTGGTGCGCGTGCGCTGGGCCGCGTATGCAGCCATGTTTATCTTTTTTGAGAACGCTCTGCGTATCATCACCGCCTACCCCCTCATCATGAAGTACGGTTTCGCAACTTGGGACAAGGTGCACTATTTCTGGTGGCAGACTGGTCAGTACGCACTCATTATGGCGCTCTTCGTGCTGTGGGTGCTTACTATCGGCGGCCGCTCTGAGAACCGCAGCCGTGCCAACTCTGCCTAGCCCGGCGGGATGAGATGCCCCATCTTGTTCGACTTTGTGCTTAGGTAGTCTCGATTCTCCGCCTTCGGTGTTATAATATGTGGCTCCCGCCGCACCACAAGGCCTGCCTCGCGCAGCGCTTCAATCTTGGCAGGGTTATTGGTCAGCAGCGCCGTCTTGCCCACACCGAGGGACCCTAGGATGGTGACCGCGTCTCCATACTGCCGCATTTCACCGCTGAAGCCCAGCTTTTCATTGGCCTCGACCGTGTCGAGGCCGTCGTCCTGCAGGTTGTAGGCGTGAAGCTTGTTCACCAGCCCGATGCCCCGTCCTTCCTGCCTCAGGTATATGATGACGCCATGGCCCGCCTCGGCGATTCGTTCCATCGCCAGGTCGAGCTGCTCTCCGCAGTCACAGCGGTCGGAGTGAAATACGTCGCCCGTAAGACATTCCGAGTGGATGCGCACTAGGACTTCGCCCTCCATGTCGCCCAGCACCAGCGCGATATGCTCGCGGTTGGCCGTCTCACCAGGGAAGGCAATAATGCGGAACTCTCCAAAGCGGGTCGGAAGTCGCGCCGCCGCCAGTGCATCATCCTCGCACGGTTCCGCCATCGGCGCGCCACCCAGCGGTCGGTTTTATTACTTGCTCACGACGAGTAGTTTGCGTCCGTCCTCTTCCGAGTCGGAAATCAGTGTGTAGTTACGTCGCTTTATGACAGTCAGGATGTCTCGTTTCGAGTCTTCTGCCTCCCAGCACACCTGGAGTTCCTCACCGGCTGGTAGTGGCATCAGCGCACGCAACATCGCCATCACTGCTTGCGTGCATTGCAATCCCCGTACGTCAACCTCCTTCAGGTTACCGCCTCCGCCAAGTCATCAGCAGGAGAAGCTAGATCCACAGCCGCAACTTTCACTAGCATTTGGGTTCTCGACCTTGAAGCCAGATCCGCTCACTGACTGGACGTAGTCAACCTGCATCCCCGCCACCATTGGCAGGTCCTGCCGCCCGACGACCAGCCGAATGCCACCCGACACGAATTCCTCATCACCCGGCTGCCCCTCGGAATCAAGGCTCAGTCCGTATTGCATGCCGGCGCAACCACCCGGAAAGACCGCGATACGCAGCGCCATATCTTGCTTGTCCTGCGCTTCCATCGAGCGCTGCAGTTCGGCCGCCGCCGCATCCGTCACCGTAATCAGCGGCTTGTCCGATGCGAGTGCGGCTTCGTAGCTGGTGGCCATGCTCGGGGTACGACTTCCCGAGGCAGTATTAGAGCTTGCGCTACTCATTCGCTCGTCGCCCCCTGCTCACCATGAAGCGCGGCTCGCAAGGTGTGCCACGCTAGCGTGGCGCACTTCACTCGCGTTGGGTAGTCGCGAATTCCGCCAAAGGCCCCGAGCTTGCCGAGATCGTCCGGCGATTCATCGCCGGTCGCGAGCGCGTGAAACTTTGCGAATAACTCATCCAACTCATCTTTATCAAGACCTTTCACGGCGTCAGTCATCAGGCTTGCTGACGCAGTTGAGATAGCGCAGCCGCTGCCTTCGAAGGCGACCTCTGCCACCCTGCCATCCATGAGCTGTAACTGCAGCTGTAGTTGGTCGCCGCAGAGTGGATTGTGTCCTACCGCAGAGTGCGTCGGCGCTTCCAGCGCACCACGGTTGCGCGGGCTGCGATTATGGTCCAGGATGAGCTGCTGGTAGAGCTCCGACAGGCTCATGCAAAGAGCTCCTGTGCCTCGCGTAGTGCTTTGCAGAGCGGAACAATTTCTGCACGATAATTATATAAACCAAAAGAAGCGCGTACAGTCGCTGGCACGCCATAGAACGCCATTACCGGCTGCGCGCAGTGGTGACCTGTGCGCACCGCGACACCGTACCGGTCCAGTACAGTACCGATGTCGTGCGGGTGGACTCCTTCGACTACGAACGATAACACACTCGCCTTGGCGTCCGCGGTGCCGATGAGTCGCACGCCCTCGATTGCCGCTACCGCGTCAGTTGCGGCAGTCAGCAGCTCTCGCTCGTGCGCGGCGATTGCCTCGAGCCCGATTTCCGCCAGGTATTCGACCGCGGCTCCGAGCCCGATTGCGCCGGCTATATTCGGCGTCCCCGCCTCGAACCGTAGCGGTGGCGGCGCGAACTCGGTCTTTTCAAAAGTGACGGAGCGAATCATGTCGCCACCTCCTTGCCAGGGGGCCATTCCCTCTAGATGGGCTGAACGACCCCAGAGCACACCGATTCCTGTAGGTCCGTAGAGTTTGTGACCCGAGAGCGCGTAGAAATCGACCCCTAGTTCACACACGTTGACTGGCAGGTGCTGGACTGCCTGCGCGCCATCGACCAGCACCGGCACTCCGCGCGCGTGCGCCATCTCTGCGATTTGCGCGATTGGATTGATGGTGCCCAAGGCATTTGAGACATGTGTCAGCGCCAGCAGTTTTGTCCGTGGTGTTAGCATCGCATCGAGTTCGTCGAGGAGCAGTTCGCCCGCCTGTGACATTGGCGCGACGCGCAATTTTGCACCAGTGGCTTCGCACGCCAGCTGCCAGGGGACGATGTTGGCGTGGTGTTCCATCGCCGTAACTAGTACTTCATCGCCCTTGCGCAGTCGTGGCCGCAGAAACGCGTTCGCAACGAGATTGATGCCCTCGGTCGCGCCACGCACGAAGATTATTTCGTTCGTCTCAGCACCCAAAAATTGCGCAATCTTCGCGCGCGCTCCTTCATAGGAATCGGTCGCGCGCTGGCTCAGAGTGTGGACGCCACGGTGAACATTGGAATTATCCTCGCGGTAGAACTTGTCGAGCGCGTCGAGTACAGCCTTGGGCTTGTGCGTCGTTGCGGCGTTGTCGAGATAGATGAGTGGCCGGTCGTGCACTTCCTGTTGCAGCGCCGGAAAGTCGGTGCGCAGTTCCGCAACGTTCACGCCGCCTCCGCCAGCATCCCCGGTAGCCGCGCAATGATAGCTTCCGCCAGTTCGTCGCGCAGAGATTCGTCGGTGATACGCCGTACGATTTCGGCGGCAAACGAGTCGACCAGCATCCTTCGTGCCTCATCGTAAGCGAGGCCGCGCGACCGCAGGTAGAATAGTGCTTCACGGTCAAGCTGGCCAACGGTCGCGCCGTGGGTGCACTTGACGTCGTCGGCGTAGATTTCCAGCTCAGGTTTGGTATGGATAATCGCGTCATCTGTCAGTAACAGGTTCTGGTTCGATTGCTGCGCGTCGGTGCGCTGCGCGTCAGGATGCACATGTACGCGACCGTTGAACACAGCACTCGCCTTGCCGCCGAGGATGCCGCGGTAGGTTTCACGGCTGTCGCAATGTGGAACTACGTGCTCGATGGTAGTGTGGTTATCGACGTGCTGCTCACCGTCGGCCAGGTAGAGTCCGTTCAGCTGCGCCTCGGCACCACTCCCAAGCAAGTGGAACTGGAGATCGTTGCGCACCAGTCGCCCACCAAAGGTAAGCAAGTGACTCGTGACGAGCGAGTCGCGCTGTTGTCGCACCTCGACGCAGCCGATGTGGACGTCGCTGGAACCATGGTGGATGCGCAGGTGCTCTACGCGGCTGCCGCTCCCGACCGAAAACTGCGTCACTGGCAGGCAGGTGCCGCTGTCGGCGCGATAGCGCTCGACCAGTGTCAGCCGCGTGTTTTCGCCGACAACAACCAGCAGTCGCGGCACAGCCAGACCAGGGGTTGTTGTAATTGTCAGCTGCAATGCCCCCTCAGGCGTAGCGTTGTCCTCGACTTCAACTAGCACCCCGTCGCGTAGCAGCGCCGTATTGAGCAACCGAAATGGCTGCTTTATCTCCGCCTCGGTAGCGAGTAATGGTACTGCAGCGTCGGCCGCTTCTTCCAGCGTCCGTACGCGCACACCGGCCGGCGCGTCAATCTTGATTACCGGTCGCAGCAGTTTCAGCTCCTGCTGCGCTAGGAAATGTGTGTCTGTGTATCGCCAGCTCTCGTCGCGTGTTGACGGCAACCCTCGCTCCAGGAAATGTGCGCTGGCAGCACTGCGCAGCGCAGCTAATTCTGGTGGGCCATCGGCAGATGCGAGCAGTGCTTTCCAGTCCATCTATGCCGCCTGTGCAACAATATGGTCGTAGCCCTGCTCTTCAAGGTCGAGCGCTAGCTGCTGGTCGCCTGAGCGCACGATGCGTCCATCCATGAGTACATGCACGAAGTCGGGTACGACGTAGTTGAGCAGCCGCTGGTAATGCGTCACCACAATTGTGGCATTGTCGTCGCTCCGCAGTGAGTTTATGCCGTTGGCAACGACGCGCAGCGCGTCGATATCCAGACCGGAATCGGTCTCGTCCAGCACGGCGAGTCGCGGCTCCAGTACAGCCATCTGGAAGATTTCGTTGCGCTTTTTCTCACCGCCCGAGAAGCCGTCGTTGACAGGTCGGTTCAATAGCTCCTCATGCAGGTTGAGCAGTGACATACGATCTTGGATGAAGGTCAGGAATTCGAAGGCGTCTAGCTCCTGTTCATCGCGCGCACGGCGTTGCGCATTAAGGGCAGAGCGCAGGAAGTAGCTGTTACTAACGCCAGGAATTTCGACTGGATACTGGAAAGCCATGAAGATGCCGGCGCAGGCGCGTTCCTCCGGGGCGAGTTCGAGCAGGTCTTTCCCGTCATACTCGACTGACCCACCGCTGACCTTGAACTGCTCGCGTCCCGCAATAATCTGTGCCAGTGTGCTCTTACCGCTACCGTTAGGCCCCATGATGGCGTGCACCTCGCCTGCGTTGACGGTCAGGTCAATTCCCTTCAGGATAGTCTTGCCATCGATGGCAGCTTTCAGGTTGCGGATTTCGAGCATCAGCCAACACTCCCCTCGAGTGAGACTTCGAGCAGCTTTTGCGCCTCGACCGCGAACTCCAT
>CALBFM010000112.1:0-12861 GCA_937893445.1 uncultured euryarchaeote | reverse complement strand
TCAGCTTATTCAGCGGGCTCTGTTATGGAAATAACCTGGTCAATCTGAATATTCTTCAGGACCTGAACCCTGCCGCTGGGCCAAAGAATTCTGATCTCTTCAACCATCGTCGCGACACCCAATCCGAACTCGAGATCGATACTGTCCATCGACAGGTAGCTCGAACCTGCGCGAACTTCCTGAACCTGGATAAATGGGTCTTCCTGTCCCTCAAGGAAGGTCGTAAGATACACTCGGGCTCCGATTCCATCGGCGTTGCTGCCCGTGCCGTCGATCACCATGCGACCGATTAGCCTCAGTGTGATCCAGTGGTTGTTGTCGCCGCCGTTCATCCATACAAGAACAGCGCCTCTTTGCATCACTGTATCGTCACCCGATATCATCTTTCCGCTGCTATTTGTGCCAATCAGATCGACGTAGCCATCGCCGTTGAGGTCCCCATGTGCCAGTCCTTTTCCATTCAGGTGAAATCCTATTCGAAGCTCCCTAAGTTTTTCTTGAACCTCCGGGTCATCAAGTGTGTAGAGGGAATACTTGACGTTATAAACGTCAAGTAAATGGGCTCGGATGGTGATATCTTCGAAGGATCCGTGGCCATCTCCTCTCATCATTCGGCCGGCAGATGGAAAGTAGGCCCCTCCGGGCCCCTGTCCCATTGCAACTTCGGAACCGAGCCAGTAAAGGTCCTGATCGCCGTCGTTCTCCATGTCAAAGAACGTAGTCCCAAATCCAAAATCATACGCAGCCAGGCCTGTTGGCACTTCGAATCCCGGCGTAATGAGACTTGGGTCCAGAGAATCAGGAGGCATAAAGGGGCTCGCCAATACCTCTGTGGAGTGCGCCACATCCGTGAAGACCCCTACAGTCCCGATACCAGGGAGTTCGCTCACACCGTCGTTCCGAAGCAAGAAGTTCAGACAAGTTCCCCATTCAAAGGCGTGGTGGTACTCACAATCGCCCACGGGCTCTAAAAATGGCGGCCTCAGCAGGGCCTGATAGCCAACATTAGTAATGAACAGGTCAAGGTCCGCATCGCCATCGAAGTCCCCCACGGCAAATCCCATCCACGCACCCACGATACCTAGGCCCATCTCCACTCCTATGGAGGTGAAACGCGTGTTGCCAGGCGAGGAATCGTTGCGAAAGACATGGAGTATGTCGCCGTCATTGGCCAACCACAGATCTGGGTCGCCGTCGTCGTCACTATCATCGTCGCAGGGATCTGTATCTTCGTTGTACTCACGCAAGTTGTCAGAGCCGTCGTCGTCAGCATCGCCATGCTGGTCGCTGAAATCGGATGGGTCGAGGCCGCAACCGCCGGCAGGGAATGAATAATAGTGTTCCCAGCCATCAGGCATACCGTCCTGGTCACTATCCGCCACAAAGGGGTCAATGTCCCACAGGAACTCCCACTCATTCACCAGCCCGTCACTATCGCTGTCAGCCTGGTCATCAGAGGCGTTGCGGGGGTTGAAACCGTAATAAATTTCCCAGCCGTCCCAGGCACCACCACCATCGGTGTCGGGGTCCTTGGAGTCTGTATTGTTGTAGTACTCCTCGAGGTTGGTGTATCTCTCTTCCTGTGAAATCTCTCCGTCGCGGTCGGCGTCGTAGCCGTCGTTATCGTCGTCCTTGTCGCCGTCCGGCTCGTTGGGGTCTGACCCAAAGACGGGCAGCGCGGCTAGCGGCGTGAATAGCATCAGCAGTACCATCAGCAAACTCTGCCATTGTTGACCGCCCATTACGCGCACCTGCGCGTTCCGACGGCGGGTTTCGCTACATATAGGTTTTGGGACGGCTTTTTGCATCAATGGTCTGCCTCGTAGCCATCGCTTATTTCGTCATCATCGCTGTCAGGGTCCCAAGGGTTAGTGTTTGCCTCCTCCTCTCGCCAGTTGGGGAAATAGTGCCAGTTGCCCTGCCAGTCCTCCCAGCCGTCATTGTCATAGTCGAGACCGCCATCAGAGGCATTGAGCGGGTCGAAGCCGCGCGTTTCAGTGGCGTTCTTGTGCTCATCCCAATAAATTTCCCAACCGTCGGTGCAGTTGTCACCATCGCTATCAGACTGCGCCGGGTTGGTATTGTTAAGGAACTCCTCCAAGTTGGTGAATTTTTCTTCGGGCGAGGTCTCCCCATCGCGGTTGGCATCGTAACCGTCGCTATCAGTGTCCCACGCCGCGTCGGCCGCGTCGGCCGGATCAAGACCGTACCACGCCTCCCAGCCGTCAGGCATCCCGTCATCGTCAGTATCGTTATCGTACGGGTCGGTGCCATTGAGATACTCTCGCAAGTTGGTAAACCGCTCACGGGCTTCGAGGGTGCCATTGCGGTCGAAGTCCCAGCCGTCATCATCCGGGTCCTCATCGGCATCGCTGTCATCGAACGGGTCTAGACCGTAGAGCAGCTCCCAGCCGTCCGGCATTCCATCGCCGTCCGAGTCGGGGTTAGACGGGTCGGTGACGTAGCTGTCCTCGCCCTCGTAAACTTCCTCACCATCAGGAATCAGGTCGCCGTCGGTGTCGAGCAGCCACGGATTTGAGCCCAGAATGTGATCGGGAGGCTGGTATACCTGCTCATCAAACCCATCGGCCAGCGAGTTGTTGAACTCGTAAAGGTTCAGTAGTCCGTCATGGTCACTGTCTATGAATGCATCACTCATGTTGAGTGGCTGGAGTCCGTAATACACTTCCCAGCCATCGGCCATCCCGTCGGAGTCGCTATCGCCGTCAGTGGGGTCGGTGCCATTCAGATACTCCATCAAGTTAGTATAGATCTCGGTAAGCTCGAGACTTCCGTTCCAGTTTGCGTCAAAGCCGTCCGTGTCACTATCTATCCCTGCATCTGAATGGTCGAGTGGATTCAACCCGTATTGGACTTCCCAGCCGTCCGGCATCCCGTCACCATCGGTGTCGACGACGGTGGGGTCGGTGCCGTGCAGTGTGATTTCCGGCCCGTCGAGCAGCCCGTCACCGTCGGTATCGTTCAGCCTCGGGTCAGTCGAATTAATTAGGTCTGCCTGCAGATACTCACCAGCAGCGCTGTTGTTGTACTCCTGCAGGTTAGTGAGCTGGTCTACATCAGTGTCATTAGTGGCATCACTGGCGTCATTGGGGTCGAGGCCGTAGAGCCACTCCCAGCCATCGGGCAGCCCGTCACCGTCAGTATCGCTATTGCGCGGCTCGGTGTCGGCCGCAAACTCCAGCGCGTTGGTGTGCTGCTCCGCTGGCGTCAGGTTGGTGTCCCAGTCCACGTCGTGGCCATCCGGCTCCAAATCTACGCCAGCATCCCAGGGGTCCAGTGGATTCAGCGCCCAGTGGACTTCCCATCCATCCCACATGCTATCATCATCAGTATCATTGAGGTCAGGGCGAGTATCATTACGGTACTCTTCCAAGTTGACAAACTGCTCGGACAACACTATGGTGCCGTCACGGTTGAAGTCCCACCCGTCCTCGTCCGGGTCGAGCTGCGCGTCGGCTGGGTCGAGTGGGTCCAGGCCGAAAGTAGTTTCCCAGCCGTCAAACATCCCGTCATCATCACTGTCGTTGTCGGTCGGGTTGGTATTACCAAGGTACTCCTGCAGATTGGTGAAATACTCATTCGGAGTGATGCCAAGCATCCGATCGTAGTCGTGGCCATCGCTGTCCAGATCGCCGTACGCGTCGGAGGCGTCACGCGGGTTCAGCCCGTACAGTACCTCCCAGCCGTCCGGCATTCCGTCGAAGTCCGTGTCATTGTAGGTAGGATCAGTCAAACAACACGAATCATACAACTCGGTGTTGTCGTCCAACCCATCGCCATCAGTGTCGTGCAGGTCAGGGCGGGTCGAGAGTATCCCATCCACGTCCCACCAATCGGAATTGACCAGCGAATTGTTGTACTCGTAAAGGTTGTAGAGCAGGTCACCCTCCAGATCGCCGTAATTGTCACTAGCATCAAGGGGCTTCATGCCGTAGAGCACCTCCCAACCGTCCCACATACTATCGCCATCACTGTCCGGCTCGCGTGGCAAAGTATCGTTCAGGTATTCTCCCAGATTGGTGTAGTACTCACCGAAGTCCAGTTCGCCATTGAAATTGACATCCCAACCATCCTGGTCGTAATCCATCCAAGCGTCAGCACTACTGAGCGGGTCCAAGTCGTGGTACGCCTCCCAGCCATCGGGCATCCCATCCGCGTCGGTGTCATCCACCCAAGGATTAGTCTGGTAGAGGAACTCTTGCAGGTTGGTGAACCGCTCGTCCTTCGAAATTGAGCCATCACGATTGAAGTCGTGGCCGTCGGCATCCAAGTCCAGCGCGGCGTCGTCCTCCAGCACCGGGTTGAGGGTGTAGAACACCTCCCAGCCATCATCCATACCATCCCCATCACTGTCACGGTTGAGTGGGTCGGTTGAATTGCCGAGCAGTTCCTCCTGCTGATACTCCATCAGGTTGGTGAAGTTCTCGAAACTCTCGAGCACGCCGTTGCGGTTCAGGTCAAAACCGTCCTGGTCAGAGTCCCAGGCGGCGTCAGCAGCGTCAAAGGGGTTCAAGCCGTAGAGCAGCTCCCAGCCATCGGGCATCCCATCGTGATCGCTATCTCGGGTCGGCAAATGCTGGTCAACTCCAGCAGTCTCAGGGTCGATATGGCGCGAACTCTCGAAGTCGACTAGCGGTGAGAATGGGAGTGCTGCAAGTAGCATGATTACCACGGCCAGCACAACATAGCGCCGACCACCCGACTCGGCCATCCCCGGCTACGCCGGGGGTTAGTAGATATAACTAACCGATGACCAACAGGTCTCGCGGCAGGCTGGTTAGACTGTGGCTGCCGTTCGTAGTGACCTGTAGGTCGTCTTCGATGCGCACCCCGCCCAGCGGTGGAATATAGATGCCCGGCTCGACTGTGAATACCATCCCTTGCTCAAGTTTAACGGTCGCGCCCTGACTTATATATGGTTCTTCGTGAACTTCCAATCCTAACCCATGGCCTGTACGGTGAACGAAAAACTCACCAAAACCGGCTTGGGAAAGGCTATCGCGTGCCGCCGCGTCCACATCACCTGCCAGAACACCTGGGGCTGCAGCCATTCGTGCCGCCCGAGCGGCATCGCGCACCGCTAAATGTGCAGCGAGTTGCTCCTGCGTCGGCTCGGCTGCGACTACAAAGGTGCGTGTGATATCTGAAAAATAGCCGTGGTGGCTGGCACCCCAGTCAATAATCAGCAAGTCGCCCAGCGCCAGTCGGCGGTCGCCCGGAAAGTGGTGCGGGTCCGCCCCGTTCGGACCAGTAGCAACGATAGGGATGAAGGGAAGCGCCGGTTCGGAACCGGCACTATGCAGTGCCTGCACTAGTGCTGTCGCCAGCTCCCGCTCGCGCATGCCGATGGTGATAGAAGGCTGAATCTCCCGAAAGGCAGTCTCAGCTATAGCGACCGCGCTCTCCATGTACTCCAATTCCTGCGATGACTTACACATCCGCAGCTGTGCCAGAACCGCTGTAGCGTCAATTCGCTCGTTACTGATACCCGCCTGTGCTAGCAGCTCCAGCTCCATGAAGCGCATTGCCCTTCCTTCGACGCCCAGTCGGCCGGCCGGCAGCGTACCTGCAGCGGCTGCGAACGCAGCTGTAGGGCCGTCACCGTCGCCGTAGGCGAACAGGTCACATTCCAGGCTGACGGCACGGGACCGTTCCAGTTCTGGCAGCACCAGTACAGGCCGTCTATGGCGAGGAATCAGCAGGATTATAGGACGCTCGCTGAGGTGGAACTGCAGCCCTGTAAGGTGCAGGAAATTAGGCCCGGGGACCAGTGCTAGCAACTCAAGATTCGCCGTTGCCATCGCCTCGCGCAACTGCGTCAGCCGCTCCATAGTGTGCTAGTGCCCCTGCCTTTTTAGCGACCCACCCTGCCCCGCCGTGGAAGAGAAGGTTTACCGGGAAATAATTAGGGAGTTGGACCGCCACCGCGGCTACGGTGTCCATACCGGCGTAGAAGAGGTTGCAGGAAAATTCAAGCAGCCCTACGATGCCGTCAGAGCTATTCGCTCCCAGTTCCTGCAGCGCAAGTCAATCAAGAACCACTATCGCATCAAGGACCGCTCGCGGCAGCATCTGAAGAGCTGGAAGAATGGTGTATCCATTGGCGACTTGGCACTAGAGCTGGACTTTCCGCCAGTGCTGCTGTCTAACTTCCTGCTGCAGGAGATGCGCAATTCCAAGAAGCGCACCAAGGAGCTGCTGAAGAATCCAAAAAATATCAAGGACGCGCGGCTGCGGAAGGAACTGGAGGAAGTGCTCTCGCGCGATGAGCTCTATACTCCCATCTCGCACAACAAACAAGCGGCCGAGGGCAACCGCCGCGAGGACCGGCTAGCAATATGGCTCGACGCGCAGGAGCTGGAATACTTCACCGAGAACGACCTGCGGCATGGAACGGTCGAGGGCAAGACGCCTGACTTTCTGCTGTTGCAGCCCCTGGTATGGCATGGCGACGAATACCACTGGGTCGAATCCAAGGCAAGCTTCGGCGACGACTACATTCACCGCAAGAATCACCGTGGGCAGGTCTCCCAATATGTCGAACTGTACGGCCACGGTATGCTAGTCTACTGGTACGGTTACCTGACCAACCTGCAGCGCAAAAACTACGTCATCGTCGATCGACGCGAACTGGGGCTGGAGTAGGCACGCCCGCTAGGGCCGCCCTAGCCGCCACGCCACGAGTAAGCTCGCACCAAGCAACAATAGCGCCAGAGGGTTGAGGAACACACGTTCCCAAAGCCAGGCACCTTCTGCCAGCGGGTCAAGCCCGGAGCAGTCCCAACCATCGTAGAATTCGAAGGGTGATTCGTAGCAGTGATTACCCTCGTAGTAAGCCCAACCGTAATTGCCGCCGCGCTCGACAATATTGATCTCCTCCCACTCATCCTGTCCTACATCTCCCAGCCAGAGTTCGCCTGTCTCCCGGTCGAAACTGAACTTCCAGGGGTTGCGGAAGCCGTAGGCCCAAATTTCAGCGCGGCCGCCGCCGTCAGAGAATGGATTGTCAAGCGGGATACTGTATGGGTCTCCCTCGTCAATGTTGAGTCGCAAAAGCGACCCTTTCAGCGTCTCTAAATTTTGTGCGTTACCGAAGGCGTCGCTGTACTTGCCACCGTCACCCAGCCCCAGCCAAAGATAGCCGTCGGGGCCAAATTCCAGGTGACCTCCATTGTGGTTACGGTAGGGCTGCGCCACCTCGAGCAGTATTCGCTCGGTGTCGGTATCTGCGTGGTCACGGAAGCCAGTCCCATTGACGGTCGCGTTAAACTCCGCCAGCCGCAACGTACCGTCGTCATACGTGGTGTAAGTGACAAAGAAACGGCCGGTCTCCGTGAACATAGGATGGAATGCCAAACCTAGGAGCCCCTGTTCCCAGTCAGCGTCATTGACCACACCAGTTATGTTCAGCAGGACTGTGGGGTTGCCAGACTGCAGACAGATTATCCGACCAGGCTGCTCAACGACGCAGATACGGTCGTCGCCCGTGGCCACAATACCAACTGGGTGCTCGAACTGTAGCCCCGGGAACGCATCCACCAGCACCACGCTTCCGCTAGCCTCGGTAAAGCGCCAGATGGTACCACTCCAATCTGCCACATACAGCTCGCCGGCGTCATCGACACCGAACGTGCTGGCGGAGAGTCGTGCCTCCCACCCCGGATCTTCCAACGAATCAACGAGAAGTTCGACTTCCGAAGCGTTGTCGGTGCGGTCAAGCGCCCAGATACTGCCAAGGGTGAAGTCTCCGAAGACATACCTGCCGACGAGCGACGGTACGTCGCTGCCGCGGTATACGTGGCCGCCCGTAATAGACGCCGGTCCTCCATCGTGCGTGTATTCGTAGAGTGGCTCCTCGTAGCGTGCTTGTGACTGCTCCTCGGGCAGGTTACGCCAACCGACAGAGAGCAGGAACAGTACCAGCAACAGCGCCAGCCATGCCTGCAGCCAGCGACGCTGTCCCATGGCGGCGTAGACGGCGGTCGGTTTTAGCTTCAATCCCAGAAACGGCGCGTACGGGCGTATGTGATTTCAGCCTCCATCACCGCCTGTACCAGCTGGTCATCAGGCAGCTGTCGCCGTAGGATACGGCCTGCTGTTGCGGGACCAACTCCACGACCTGCCAGTACCAGCGCCGCACGTGGACCGTGCGTGCGCGCCAACGATGCGGCCCGCTCACGCTGGCGCGTCGGGACGCCACGCTCCGCCTCGAGCGGATGGAGTAGAGCGATCATCTGACCACTACACTTTGGGCAGCATAAGTCGCGCGCAGAAATCTCACCGCTGTGACGACGGCGGGAGTTTTCGCATGCCAAACATACGAGCCGTAGTATGGTGCGACGCAAACGTCGCTCGACCGCAGCCAAGATGGCACTGCCAGGACGAGGCTTCAGGAAGTCACGATACGGCTCCAGCGCGCCCGCGCCAAAAGGCGTCGCAGCAGATGGAGCAATTTCGAGTTCGCCTGTCTCCATCGATTTGACCAGTGCCTCGAGCCCACCCTCATCAAGCTGATGGAACAACAGCCGCTCAACTGCCTCGCTGTAGAGTGGCGTATCTCCATAGGCGGCCAGCAGTCGTCGCAGTCCGAAGCGTCCTACATCAGCGCCGGGAGTAATGGCTCCCATCTTACGCGCAACATGCAGTAGCTGTGGCCCCAGCGTCGGGGAGCTTCGCACAGCGAGCCGCAACAGCTTCCCTAGCCCCGGACGCAGTGCGCTGATGGTCTCCTCTACATCCCTCGCCCGCAACCGTGCCGGTAGGTCCAGAATTATACGGTAGGGATCACTCTGGAAACCGCATGCCTCGCCTGCCCGGGAGCCTAGCAACGACGCCAGCAACATCCCCAGCGTGCGATTGAGTCGCGTTCCGCCGGCGTGCGATAGCACTAGCAGCCGCTCATGTCTCTCAAGAGTTATGCGGTCGGCTGCTGGCCCTTCACCTGCTTTAAATATAGATGTTCTGAATTCTTCGAGGCTATTACACGCCTCCGGTACGAGCGGTAGACCCTTCCAATCGCCCGCCTCCAAGCGCCGCACTACCTCGCAGGCAACCGACTGCGGCACTGGGATATCTTCGCCAATCCAGCGCGGCAACTCCCCCAGCGCTGGCGCCGGGGCCACCGCAACTTCATCCTCTATTTCCAGCACTTCCCAAGCTGCACCGCGAAAGATAATGCGCTCTCCTGGCTCCAAGTCGAGAATGAAACGCTCATCGAGTCGTCCGATGAGCCGCCGCGTGGAAATGTCGCGCACCGACATCGTCGCCTCGTCAGGGATGAGCGACAGGTTACCGTGGAAGTACTTGAGAGCGCGCGGGCCCTGGCGTACATTGCGCTCCACAGGTCGTGCTTGGTGCAGCTGGTCAAGCAGTGTAAGCAGGTCGTCCAACTGCTGGCTTTGGAGGTTGCGGAACGGCCACGCCCGCTGGGCGGCGGTGAGTATCACCTTGCGATCTACCAGCTTGTCGCAGACCGTCCATGCAACGATCTGGTTGGCCAAGACGGCAAGCGGCGCTGCACGAATACGCGATGGCTCCAGCTCACCTGCCAGTGTGCGCCGTGCGACTACCGCAGCCTCGAGCAGCTCGACCGGTTCGCTGGCAACGATACGGCCGATGGCGGTTGCGCGCAAGCGATGCCCGGAGCGGCCAAGTCGTTGGCTCAGCCGAGACGGGTCACGAGGAGAGTTATACTGCAATACCAACTCAGTATTGCCGACGTCGATACCCAGCTCAAGTGATGATGTGCAGATGAGTGTGCAGATGTCGCCAGTGCGGTATCCTTCTTCGGCCTCGATACGCACATCACGCGAAAGCGAGCCATGGTGCACAGCTATCGGGGCGTCAGGCTGCCACATGCGCCAGCGGACACCCAGTGCCTCAACTGTGTCGCGCGTATTGACAAAAAGCAGAGTTGGCCTTCCTTTGGCAGCTTCTGAGCAGTAACGTAGCGCCGCAATCTGCTGTGGCTCCCAGTAGAGCTCCGCCGAGAGCGCCTCATCTTCCTCGATGGGCTGCGGCGCAACTACCTGCAGGTCCATCAAACGGTCAATCTCGGGCGCGATAATTTCGACCTCCCGGTCACCGCCCAGGAAGCCAGCCACATCGTCAGGGGTACCGACAGTCGCACTCAGGCCGATGCGCTGGAATTCGCCCGCCAGCAGTGCCAGCCGCTCGAGCGCCAGCGAGAGCTGCGCGCCGCGCTCGCTCGACGCCAGCTCGTGTACCTCGTCCACCACGACGGCGCGCACCTGTGCAAGATGAGTACGCAGCCGCTTGCCTGAAAGCATTATCTGCAGCGTTTCAGGCGTTGTCACCAGCAACTGCGGGGGGTGGTGTGACTGCCGATTGCGTTCCTTCTGTGAAGTATCACCGTGCCGCACTGCGACCGGTAGTTCCAGTTCCTCGCCGAAGCCCTGGAGCCGACGCAACATATCGCGGTTAAGTGATCGCAGCGGGGTGATGTAGAGCAATGCAATCGGCTGTGCCGGCTCGCGCAGCAAACTGTCGAGCAGCGGCACGATGGCTGCCTCGGTCTTGCCGACACCCGTCGGGGCTATCAGTAGTGTGTGCTTTCCGGCAGCGATGTGAGGCCACGCCACCACTTGCGCCGGCGTCGGCTCTGCCAGTCCGCGACTCTCCAGGGCTTTTCGCAGCCGCTGGTCAAGCTTCATCGCTCCAGCCTCAAGTCCATCAAATATCGCAACTCGCCGAAATCGAGCCCATCGAGCGACTCAACCCTCGCCGCCTCAAGATCAGCGTAGCCATTGCGCAGCAGCGGACCTGTACCGCGCAGTGGTTCGCGGTTCATCGTGCGGCCTGCCAGTTCGCCAAAAGCAGGCATGATAACCAATTCATCGCCCACATCCTCGTAGCGTTCACCCGCTACCAGCGGCACGCGCAGCCAACAAGCAGCAGTATGCAGTTTCTCGACGCGGTCTCGGAAAGCGATAACGGGATGGTTATGTCCCATCACGACCTGCCCGCATGCCATAACATCGGGTGCGGGCCAAGCATGGCCGTGATGTAGTCCGATATTACCTACTACAACGCCCTTAACTGGGTGGAAACGGACGCTGCCAGGTGCTAGTTCGCGCAAACCGCCATCGTGATTTCCTGGGACTACCTCGACCCGTACTGCCGCCTGCAAAGCGGTGAACATCCTCTGCAAGTCGCGCTTCTGCTGGTAACTCGAATGCGGCACCTGATGCTTCACGTCACCCAACAGCAACAGTCGTTCTGCGCCTACCTGTGAAACTAGCGTCAGCAATCTCTCAGTTCGCTGGCGCGCGCGGTTCGGAACCCAAACGCCGCCACGCAACAGCTCCGCCTCAACTCCATAATGCAAATCTGCAACGACAAGTGCTCGTTCGTCAGGCAGGTGCAACGCGGGCTCGCCCGGGACCGGGACCGCCACCATGCTACAGCCCCAGACTGCCCGTCAGAAGGATAGCGGTGAATGCCCAGCCAAGAATGGCGCCACCATTGAGAAGCGGCAGTCCTGCCTGTGGACGGCCACCGAGCACGAAATGCATGAGAATCGCGAAGCCAGCCAGCCCCCCAAACATCGCCCCCAGGCCAACGCCCCAGCCGAGAGATGCCTTGGCGGAAACGGACAGCACTCCAGGAATCACGATGTCGCCCAGACCCATGAACATTGCCTCACGTTCTTCGCCAGTCTCAATCTGGGCCTGTAGGCTGCGCTGTTTCAGGAACGAGTACCCGCGCTGCTTAGGCATCACTAGCAAGATGGGAAGTTTCAGTTCCATCACCGTGTCAGCTAGATCGACCATATGGCCGGTGCTGTAGACGGCCCATGCATCGTATAGCGCCAGCCCGACCAGTAGCAGCAACGCCGGCACCAGTCCGAATGAGATACCGAAAATGGCGGCCGCGCCGGCCGAAATCAGAACACCGCAAATGTTGATAACATACCACTCGGGAAATGTGAGCAGTAGGAAAGTAAGCTGAACCGCAATCGCTGCACCACCAAGCCAAGCGCCGGCTGGAGTAAATCCAAGGACGAGGAACAACGGGTACCCGACATAGACAAACGTCATTCCTATCGCGCCCATGAAAATCAGTTGTAGCAAATTCTGCAACCCTCGCCGTGCAAGCCATAGAACAAAGGCAGTGAAGGCGAGAATCAGCACGAAATAGATGCCAGAATTGACCGGGTCTTCGGGGTCCTCGAAGGCCTGCATCTCAGCTGCATCGAAACTCGGCACCAGAGCCATCGCCAGCAGCTGAGCCACGACGAAACAGCCTGCCAGCCCAAGCAACGGCCAGCGGTGGCTGCTCCAGCTCCCGGCAGGCGGACCGGCAGCGTCATTATCAGCCTCTCCAGCGACGGCTGCAACCTCTTCTTCCGACGAAGACATCGCCGCGCCACCAAGCCCCGGACTAAAGCGGCTTGGGCAGCCTTTTTATCCCGGTGGGTGTGGCGCGGGCCGTGCGGGCGTGGTGTAGCCTGGTATCACTTCAGCTTGCCAAGCTGAGAACTCGGATTCAAATTCCGGCGCCCGCACCAATTTACCTGATTTAATCGTCCAGTTCCTTCAGTTTAGCGAGCAGGTCATCCATCAAATCAGACTCATCGTCATCATTGCTGTCGGACTTTTCTTGCTTCTTCTTGGGCTCTGGTTTTGTCTCTGGAATTTTGTCTTCTGGCTTTTTATATGTATCTTCGGAAGAATCAACAGCAGTAGGTTCCTCTACAGGTTCAGGACCAAGTTCACGGAGTTTAGCAAGGAGGTCATCCATTCCTGATTCTCCGAGATCGACTGGCTCTGCTTCAGGTTCTGGCTCTGCTTCAGGTTCTGGCTCTGCTTCAGGCTCTAG
>CALBFM010000111.1:0-2447 GCA_937893445.1 uncultured euryarchaeote | reverse complement strand
GATGCCAACGTTGGATTCGCTGGCGGTCTTTGGAAAGCTCCAGATGTAGGCGCCTTTCGAGCCCTTAGCCAGGTAGAATTCGCAGTATTGTGAGTCGATGTCTAGGTCTACCATCGTATATTGCAGCGCACCGCACATGTCGGCTGGCTTACGGTGTGTTGGCAGTTCCGCCCAGCGCCCTACCTGTGACTCGAAGCCGTCGGCGCCAATAACCACCCCGCAGCGCAGTTCCTCTCTGGTGCCGTCAGGCTTGCGGATGCATACGCCTGTTACGGCATCATCATTGCGCAATAGTTCAGTAACAGTCGTGCCTGTCCGGACCTCGGCACCTGCGTCAGTTGCCAAATTGGCAAGATGCTGGTCGAGTCCTGCCCGTGAGATGACTGCTCCCACTTCGGTACCGAGGTTGTCGTCATCGATAGTGAGACAGGTGCCGTTCGGGGAGTAGATCCGCGCGCCACGGACGCGGTTTGTGACCCAATCCCCTTCAACTTTGACACCAATCATTTCCAGCCAGCGCGGAGCAATGCCCTCACCACACCGCACAGGAACACCAACCTCGGCTCGTTTCTCAAGCAGTAGCGTCCGCGCCCCTCCCTCGGCGGCGAATCGCGCCGCGGTCGAACCGCCCGGTCCGGCACCTACGACAATGACGTCCCATTCCATCAGTCAGGCTAAAGTTTCCACCAATATTAAAGCGGTGGGGAGGAACTGTTATTATTCTGCGACCCTGCGCGGCCGATGGGGACCCGGGTTTTGCTGTTGGTATCGCTGCTGTTGCTGGCGTCGCTACCATCACTCGCGGTGCCACCCGAAGTCGGACTGGAGCCGCCCTGGTGGGAGATCTACTCGCGTGATAAGGACCGCAATGGTATCAGTGACCTGTTGGAGTGGAAGCTGACACAGGAGGACAGTTTCTTCAGCCCGGGCGAGGCGCGTATCTTTGTGCGATACGACCACCACCCTGTTGACAGTGACGTAGCACGGCTCGAAGCGGCCGGTGCAACCGTGACCCTCCGCGCACAGTATCTAGATCTTCTCGGGACTACCATGCCCCGTGCGCTTGTGCCGCAGGTGGCCTACTGGGAAGGCGTCGTGATGCTGGACGACATCGGCAAGGCGGAGCCGCAGATGCACGAAGCAGTCCCGGCGATGGGAGTTAACCTAGCGTGGGAACTGGGCTTCGACGGCACCGGCGTAACCGTAGCGATAGTTGACACCGGTGTTGATGGCGCGCATGTTGGGCTGGATGACCAGGACGATAATCCCCTCACTGATGACCCCAAAATCCTCGTGTATTACAATGCCTATGAAGATCAGGAGTATGACGGCCGACTCTCGGAAGACAGTGGTACCCATGGCACCCACGTAGCAGGCATTACGGCCGGTACCGGTGCTGGTGACACTGCGCCTGACGGGACGCCTTACATTGGCGTAGCGCCGCAGGCGAACCTAGCCAATGTGCTCACCTGCTGTGCTGGTGACATCGAAGATATCATCCGCGGCATAGAGTGGACTATTGCCAACCAGGCCCGTTTCGACATACGTGTCATGACATCCAGCCTAGGCGAGCAGCAGGTAGAGTTCCATATCGACAACGATGGCAGTTCTGCCTGGAGTCAGGCAGTCAATGCGGCGGTTGAGTCGGGCCTCGTGGTTACGCTCTCGGCGGGCAATGAGTTCGGCGCTGCGACTGTTGCAGGCTGCAATACCATCGATTCTCCGGGAGATGCTCTACTGCCTATAACAGTCGCAGCGCTCGACAAGGACCTCTCGCTGGCGCCCTACAGCAGCCGTGGCTATACTTCGGACGGACGTGTCAAGCCGGACGTCGCAGCCATAGGCTCCAATATTATGGCACCCAACAAGGGAACCGGCACCGGCTATACGTCCAAGTCAGGCACTAGCATGGCGACGCCGCTGATGGCAGGCATCGTTGCACTAACACTAGAAGCGAACCCTGATCTGACGCCGGCAGAGGTGAAGGAGACTATAGTTGCTGGCTATTCTATTGAGCGCGAAATCCTCGATGACAGCGACCTTTACACCAACGACTGTTCGCTGCTCGAGACACGGCCTGACAACGAATATGGATACGGGCAGGCAGACCCCCGCACTTTTGTGGAAGTGGCAGGGCAGGTTGACCCGTTATTGCAGGTCTCCTGGACCATCCCGCCGCAATACGCGGTGGTGAACAACACCACAGTTGAGGTGAAGCCTGAAATCTACAACGTAAGCTGGCTTACTGGTAGTGCCGACACCGGCGATGCGTCGATAGCGAGCGGTGTCGAGGTGCGTTTCGGCGCATCTAGCTGGTATCCCGCTACCGATGTCTCCAACACGGGCGATTGGTCATCGTGGAGAATCCAAGTCCCTCCGGAAGCTGTTAAGGGTAATCAGACACTCTCGGCGCGCCTTGTCGTGGCCTCCGACCGGATGTCGGCGAT
>CALBFM010000110.1:0-3642 GCA_937893445.1 uncultured euryarchaeote | reverse complement strand
GGCCATTTCACCCCAATATAGGCCGAGCAGTGCAGCTGTAATACGTCGCGCGTTGCCAATCCCGCGCGGAGCGGCAGGAGTGGTTCATTTTCCACGACAACCGACATATAAAGTCCGCCGAGCGGTGATTTCCAGTACCGGCCACGGCGGCCGCGGCCTGCCGTCTGCTCCCGCGCAACCACTGCATCCCAGAGTGCTAATCGTGCTTTGAGGGCCCGACGATTGGTCGAATCAACGCTTTCCAGCCAGTGAATCACATGAACGCCCCGAGGCTAGTCTGCTGGATTTCCTCGTTCTCCAACGTATCCTCAATGGACTGGAACACCAGCTCCAGTCGCTGCTGGATGAACGGACGTGCCTCGTAGCGCTGCGCCATCTCATGCGCTAGTCGGCGATACTTCGAGACCGACGCTCGCGAGATGTTGAGCAGTAATCCACCGCCACATTTTGGGCAGCTTTCGCGCAGCGGCGGTCGCCGGTACTTGGCAGTGCACTTCTTGCAGCGTACTCCTTGCGACGCGAAGGCGCGCAAGTTTCCCACGAGATCGCGTATTAGATGCTTCTCAATGGTCCGTTCCGCCACGAACGCGGCGTCAGAGGCACGCAAGCGCTGCGCTAGCTCGAGCGTTGCCTGCGACTTCTCTTGCATTGTCCCCAGCATGACGTAGCGCGACACATGCGGCCCGTCGTTCAGGTCGCCAATGGCGTGGGTAAAACCAAAGTCCTGGTACTGGGCCGGCGTTTCGAGCCGGTCAGCGACTATATCGAGCAGTTTGCGTACGCTGGTGGGATGCTTGCCCTGAGCAGCGGCTTGATAAAATTCGACTGGTAGATGCGTTTCAAGTCCGATATTGTACGCTTCGCTGTCAATCTCAGTCGGATCGATACGGGTACTCAGCACACGCGGGATGTCCATTGTGCCACCGCGCGTCGTTGGGAGGAAGTGCTCCGAGTAGTTGAGGAGGCCGTCGAGCAGCAGCAGCATCGAGTCCTCATCGCCGTCGCAGTTGCGCCGTTTGGCAGCATGTAGGAAGGGATGTCCATACTGTGCACGAGCCTGGGTGAAACCAATGAGCCGCGTCAGCACTCCTGCTGAGGTGTGTGGGCTGAGGCAGATGAGAAGTTGGCCAATGATGTCCTCCGGCTGTGCTGCTTCCGGGAGGCAGTAAAAGCGATCGCAACCATAGAGCTGCGCCAGCTCGTCGTCGATAAAGCGCGCTACCTGCAACAACCAGTCGGCGGCGCGGCGCGAAACCACCAAATCCTGCACTTTCAACTCCAGGATTTGGTCGGGTGTCTTGAGCTCTGCACCCTTGTTGTCGCGCACGTAACCCAGCTCACGCGCTCGCTCAACAGTGAGGCCTATTTCAGCCGGGCGGAAATGGGTCAGCGGCAGGTTCATCATATCGTAGCGCAGCGTTCCGTCCTTGTAGACACGCAGGTCGTAGCGCGCGCGTAGCAGCCCCTTCTCCAGTGCTTCGGGTGTGCGAGTGGCGGACATCATCGAGCGGACGCCCTTCACCGGCGGCAACACGCCGATTCCAGCATTGCGTTGCGCCGCTTCCACCTCGGCACGCAAGTCCACATCACGCCGTTTCGCTTGCTCCTTCACCAGCGTGCGCTGGCCACAATGACGGACGGCAAGCGTCTCACTGTTGCACTCGCGACAGTAGCGCAGCTCCACCTCCAGCTCGACTCCCTTGCTAGGGCGGCCGAGCCGGCTCTGTGACGGCTGCGATTCCAGCGCCTTGTTGAGCATACGCTGCGGCCCGCCCGCTGAGCCGACAGGGAAAAGTGCGTGCGGTGGCGGTTTCATGCGTCGCACATCCGCCTTTTCCGGACGGCCCATGCTAGCGCCGAGTCTGGTCGGAGCGCGGATGCAAATCTCGACGCCGGCGATGGCAGATACCTGCGCCAGCACACTATCCTCAACTTTCGCACCACTATCGCCAAGGCAGTGGAGCAGCGCTTCCGCCTCTGAGCCTATGTGCAGTGAAGAACCGTCAGGTTGGAACGGGACGCCCAGCGTCAGCAGCAGCGGCTGCGCCTCGGCTGGAATCAGGAAGCCTGTACTATCACGGCTGCCAGTTGCCGCAAGCTGGCGCAGCTGTGCCAGCTCATCAACAGTGATGTCGTGCCACAGGAAAGTATGCGCGGGGTGGAGCGGCACGCCGTGCTTCCTTGAAATAGCGAGTGCCGCGGCGAAATCAGGTTCCTCACTAGGAGGTTCGCCACCAACAGCGCGTAACTCGGCTTCCCACCACTCACTGCACCAGCCGCCGGGCACCAGAGTGTGGTTGTTCTCGAGGAACTCCCCCGGCGAAATCAGCACCTCACCCACATCAACAATCTCGCGGATGCGGGGCGCAACCGCCTCCGCCGCCTCGCGGCTGCTGAGGCGGACGCAGCTGCCGTCATCGAGTAGCACCAGTGGCCCCTCGATTGAGTCGCACGGCGTGACCGCCGCCGCCTTACCAGGAAGCTGTATCTTGAGCTGGGTGCCAATGGCGGTGAAACTATCGAGCGCGACCATCGTCGCTGGATTCAACGCGACTGCCGCCAGTCCCGTGAGGCGGGTACGGCCGTAGCGCAGCCGGAAGCCTCCAGGGCGGTCCGGGAACGCGAAAATAGGGCGGCCGACGAGCACGTCCCTGAGGTACTTGTATTCGCCCGCACCTGCCTTCTCCTGCTTGCGCTCGGTATACGAGCGCAGGAAATCCCAACCGCCAATATCGAGTCGCTCTACATGCTTGAGCACCTTAGCTGCCTTGAGGCAGAGTCCCTCAGCAATCACCAGTGCCGCGCCGCCACGCAAACAATTGGTCTCGACGCGCGGCAGGTCGCGGTTGCCCGCCACCTCAATGCGATCGGTCTGCTCACCAGTGATACAAACCGGGCAGCCTTTGACAATTGCCTCGATTTCATCCCCCTCCGGGAGATACTGCAAGTTGACAGCACGCTTGTAGAGCGGAATCTCCTCCTTGTAGCGCTCAACCTCAGCGCGCGTGGGGATGTAGGCGTCTAACCCCAACTCACGCCGCACAACATCGGCAATCAGGACCGAGAGCGCCTGCGCCGTGCCGCCGGCGGCGCGAATCGGGCCTGCATAGTAGATGGCGGCGCAGTGGGTCGAGTTGTGGTTCTGCATCGTTGCGACGCGGACCACACCTTCTGTCGGTGCGACCAGCACTCCCTCGGTAAGGATTGAAAGCGATGTACGCACCGCCTGCTCCAGTGCTTTCTCAACACCTAGTTCCTCACGAAGCTCGCCAGCGAGTTCGCGCGCAACCTGTAGTGCTGCAGTCTCCCGATCGTGCTCTGCAATAATCTCGCGAATGCGTGGTGCAATACCCTCTGGACCAACCTGAGCCTCGACTCGCTCGGCAAGATCGCGTGCGCGCGGAATTTCAGCTTCATCCTCGATATCGTAGCCCGCCTTGCGGGCACGCCCTACTAGCTCGTAGCACTTGTTGGCGCGCTGCTCCAGTTCCTCGAAATAAGCCTCCATTTCAGGAGACGCGACGGCTGCCACGCAGCCCCATCCCGCCACGGCTTAAGCGCTATGCGCCACCAGCAGCCCGAGAAAACCCTAAACCCACCCGGCACTGCAACCCCGATGCGCCCACGGCCGTTCCTGCTGCT
>CALBFM010000109.1:0-6013 GCA_937893445.1 uncultured euryarchaeote | reverse complement strand
ACCGGGATTGCGGCCGACGCGCTCGCGGTGCCGGTTTTCAGCGATACGGAGCCAGACGTGGTCGGTGCGCTGGTCGCGCCGCTGCGCGACGCAGGCGAGCTGAAGGGAAAGGCAGGTGAACTGACGCTGCTGCATTCCCCGAATGGCTTCGCGGCGCGACGACTGCTGCTCATAGGTTGCGGCGACGACTGGTCAACCGAAGCATCGTTCGCCTTCGGCGGGCAGGCAGTGCGTGCGGCTGAATCGCGGGGCTACGGCCAGCTGGCGCTGGCACTCGAAGGCGATGCGCGCAGCGCGGTCGCCGGCGCGGTGGCGGGCGGCTTCGGGCTGGAACAGTACCGGCTTAAATCCGATGACAATGCGCTGGAAACTCTGGTCGTTTGCGGGCCGCTAGACGGCGCCAAAGCGGGCTTTGTCGTAGGTGAGTGCACCAACCTGGCGCGCGAGCTGGCGTGCCTGCCGGCCAACGAGCTCGGCCCGGAGGAATTCGCCGCGCGCGCGATGGCCGACGGACCAGCACATGGCCTGATGGTAAGCGTCATGGGCGAGACGGAGCTACGCGAGATGGGCGCCGGCGCGCTCTGCTCGGTTGCCGACGGATCAGCGCGGCCGCCGCAGCTGGTGCGGCTCGACTGGTCGCCTGAGGGGGCCTCGAAAGAGCCGCACCTGTGGCTAGTCGGCAAGGGAATTACCTTCGACACTGGTGGGATTTCAATCAAGCCATCAAAGAACTTGCAGAAGATGAAATACGACATGTCTGGCGCCGCCTGCATGTATGGCGCAATTACTGCCATCGCGCGGCTCGGCGTAGAACTGCGCGTGACGGGGCTACTGACGCTGGCGGAGAACATGCCGTCGGGAACCGCAACGCGACCGGGCGATATCGTGCGCGCAATGAACGGCAAGCACATCGAGGTCGACAACACCGACGCCGAGGGGCGATTAGTGCTGGCCGATGCACTCTGCTACGCCGTTGCCGAAGGCGCAACGCATATCATCGATTCGGCGACGCTCACTGGCGCCGTCACCTACGCGCTCGGCTCGACCCGCGCGGCGGTGATGACAAACGACGACGTACTCGCAGGGCGCGTGATAGCGGCAGGCGACGTGGCAGGCGAGCGCTACTGGCAGCTGCCTATGGACGCTGAATACGGCAAGCTGATGAAGGGCGAGCTGGCCGACCTGAAGAACGTCTCCGGCACTCCCGAGGCAGGGACCATCACGGCCGCCAAGTTTCTCGAAGAATTTGTCGACGGCACTCCTTGGGTGCATCTCGACATCGCCGGCACCGCCTGGGACAACAAGGGTAAGCCGCACCGACCGAAAGGCCCTACGGGAATCACCGTCCGCACACTGGTGCAGCTGGCCGAGACGTGGGCCTCCGAAGCGAGCTGAACCGCTGATGGTACTGCGTATCCTCCAGCGCGCGGTGGGCCCACTGCAGATGAACGCGACTCTGGCGGTCGATGGCGACGACGCCATCCTGTTCGACCCCGGCGCCGAGTGGTCGCGCATCCGGGAGATGCTCGACGAAGCCGGGGTCCCCGTCAGACGACTCATTGCCACGCACGGCCATCTCGACCACGTCGGCGTCGCGGCGCAGGCAGTCGTCGAGCTAGGACTGCCACTGGAGTGCCACCCACTCTGCGCCGACTGGCTTTCCAACCTTGAGGGGCAGGCACGCATGTTCGGAATGTCCACACCGGAACCGGTCGAGCCGGGTGGTTTCCTCAATGAAGGTGATAACGTCACCGTCGGTGACAGCAGCTTCGAGGTGCTGCACTGCCCTGGCCACAGCCCCGATTCACTCTGCTTCTACGCGCCCGCCAGTGACGAGGCGGGACCAATACTCGTTGGCGGCGACGTGCTGTTCCGCGACTCAGTCGGGCGCATTGATTTCATCGGCGGTGATGGCGCGCAGCTGATGGCGTCCATCCGCGACAAGCTGATGACACTGGCCGACGAGACTCTCGTCTTCCCGGGCCACGGCCCACAGACAACTATTGGCCGCGAGCGCGAGAAAAACCCGTTCGTGACAGGACGGATGCAGCTCGCCTAATCACGGCGACGCAGCGCAACGGCTGCCAGCACCACCAGTCCTACCAGTAATGGCAGTCCTGGGGAATCGTTCGGTTTCGGTGCAGGCGCGCGCTCATCGAGCAGTACCACGCTGGCTGAATCAATCGCCGACATCCGGTCGGAGGCCGCGACGAGGCGCGCCGAGAGCGTCTGGTTGCCCTTAACAGCTTCCGGAGGGACTTGGATTCTCCACAACGACCAATCGCCCGTGCTGGAGACATCAGTAGCGGGATACCAGCCGGAGGCACCGAAGCGCACCTCGACCCCGCCCGCTATCGGCGCTCCGCCAGCGTTGGCACTGCCAGTGAGCCAGCTTATGTTGTAGATCTCAGGCTTCACCTCAACGGTGGTGTTGTTCACCACCGCGTACTGCGGCGGGATGGTCCAGACGACCTGTAGCTGTGGGTCGACCTGCCCAGCCACTTCCACGAAGACGCGGGGGTCCGCCTGCCCATAGCCATATTCGTTGTCGGGACGCGTCTCGAGCAGCGAGCAGTCGTTGGTGTAGAGGTCACTGTCATCGAGGATTTCGCGCTCGATAGAGTATCCAGCGACGATTGTATCCTTAACTTCGGCCGGCGTCAGGTCGGGGTTCGCTTCGAGCGTCAGCGCGACGATGCCCGCCATCAGCGGTGTCGCCATGCTAGTGCCGGATTTCGAGGTGTAGCCAGTACCAGTGCCCTTGTTGGGTGCCATGATATTGGAGCCGATGGCTGCGACGTCCGGTTTGACGCGTCCGTCCGAAGTGTAGCCACGGCTACTATAGGGTGCCAAGCTGAGGTCCTTGTCGAGCGCGGCGACTGTTATGGGGAGGATAGCGTCTCCGGGAGAATCAATAGTATTGCAGCCTGCGACAGTCGCAGCGCCGAACTCGTTGCCCGCTGAGAGTGTCACCACTAGTCCCGACTCGACTGCGGCATTGACCGCTTGGCTCCAAGCGGAATTGCCATCGTTGTCAATGTGGAACTCCACCTGCTGCTCACCCAGGCTGGAGGTCATGACACGGATGCCGAAGCGGTCTTGGTTGGCGATGGTCCACTCGATGCCGCGGATGATATCCTCGATGTCGCCAGCACAACAGGTGAGCACGTTGGCCAAGTTCGCTTGCGGCGCGACACCTATGTAAGGAGTTCCATCAGGCGCGGTCTCGCCATCGCCAGTGCCAGCCGCTATACCGGCAACGTGGGAGCCGTGGGTGCCACTGTCCTCCGACAGGCGGCCGTCATACTCCTGATCTTCGTAGGCATTGTAGTATACGAGAATTTTCGGGTCATCGGTGAGCGGATTATCATCCTGATCATCCAGTCCGACGTGCATGCCGTCAACACCGGTGTCAACGATCGCAATGGTTATTCCGGCGCCGTCGAAACCCAACTCCCACGCCAAGTCGACCCCCATCGCCGGGACCGCCTCGTGCATCTGCGGCTCCGCCTTGCCGATGTCGTCCAGCATCACGACGCCTTCCCAATAAGCTGCCTGCGGCACAAGCGCACGGGGCATGGTAGTGCCGAGCAGGTCCAGATACTGCGCACGAAGGGTCACGGTTGCACCGGCCGCCTCGAGTCGCGCTATATCTGCCGCAGCGGGGTGGTGGTCGTATCGCACGAAGACACGTGCTTCGCCCGGGCTGAAGAAACGGTCCTCCTGCGCCAGCTTCCACTCCAGCAGGTCACTGATACCATTGCGGTCCCTGTCGCGCGAGTAGGTCTCCCACCAGGGCGGCTCCGGTCCGGCTTCGGGCGGCACTGCGAGTGACGGTAGCGACGCCAGCAACAGCAGCGATACCAGCAGCAGAACTCGAGTTCCCATCGGCCGCGCAGGGTCGCAGAATAATAACGGTTCCTCCCCACCGCTTTAATATCGGCGGAATCTGGCACCGTCCGATGGATTGGGACGTTATTATCGTGGGTGCTGGACCAGGAGGTTCGACCGCGGCGCGATTCGCCGCCGAGGGAGGGGCGCGGACGCTACTGCTAGAAAAACGGACTGAAATCGGTGTCCCTGTGCGGTGCGGTGAGGGCATCGCCCCGCGCTGGCTGGAAATGGTCGGTGTCGAAGTTGAGGGTGACTGGGTCGTCAACCGCGTTCGCGGCGCACGCATCTACTCACCCAACGGGACCTGCCTCACCGTCGATGACGACAACCTCGGCACCGAAGTGGGCGCGGTCATCTCGCGGGCCGGACTCGACCAGCATCTCGCCGACCTAGCAGCCGACGCGGGCGCCGAGGTCCGGACAGGGACGACCGTTACTGAGCTATTGCGCGACGGCGACGTCGTAACAGGCGTATGCATCCGCAACCTCAATGGCTCCAAGGAGGAGCTGCGCTGCGGGGTGGTTGTTGGCGCCGACGGCTTCGAGTCGCAAGTAGGGCGCTGGGCGGGGCTGCCGACACACCGCAAGCCGGCCGACATGTGCGGCGCGCTGCAATATACGATGGTCGACCTGGACATCGACCCGCAATATTGCGAATTCTACTTGGCCAAGGGTTCGAAAGGCGCCTACATCTGGAGCTTTCCAAAAACCGCCAGCGAATCCAACGTTGGCATCGGCTGTATGCTCTCACGGGTGAAACAGCCGGGTGAAATCAAGGACCTGCTCGACTCGTTCATCGCCGACCATCCTGACTTCGCCGACGGAAGGATAATCGATACCATCGCTGGCGGCGTTTCGCTCTCGGAACCGCTCGAAAAGACTGCTGCGGCAGGGGTGATGCTGGTCGGTGACGCGGCGCGACACATCGATTCGATTACTGGCGGCGGTGTTGCCAATGCCTGCCTCTCGGGCCGGGAAGCAGGCCGCGTCGCTGCTGCCGCCACGGTGGCGAGCGACTTCAGCGAGGAGTTTCTGCAGGCATACGAGCGGGGCTGGCGCGAGGAGATGGAAGACCGGCTATACCATTCATACCTGGCGAAGACCAAGCTGACTGAGATTGAGCCGGAGATGATTGATGCCGTCGTCGCGACCATGGTCAAGGTGGGTGTTGACGAGCCGACGGTCCAGGGCATCCTCGAAGTACTCGAAGAGCACCACCCCGAAATTCTGGAAAAAGTCGGCGCGATGCTGTGAGGGCGCTCGTCGCAGGTGACAGGCCGCTGCCCGCTACCGTGGAAGACTTGGCGAACGACGCGCTCGTGATTGGCGCTGATGGTGGCGGTGAGCGACTGCTTGCCGCCGGCATCGAGCCGGACGTAGTCGTGGGTGACCTAGATTCGCTCTCCGCCGTGGCACAGAAACAGTTCTCTGACCGGCTGGTGCGCGACAGCGCCCCTGACAGCTCCGACCTGGAAAAGGCAGTCGCCTGGGCCCGGACAGAGGGCGCCGACGACATCGTGGTCATCGGCTGGTCTGGTGGCCGCCTCGATCACACGCTCTTCGTCATTGGTTGTGATCTCATTGTCCGGCCCCGACACGGCCACCACTGCCCGCGTATTCACACTTCGAATATGGTCGCCGGCAATGCCTGCATACACCGCCTCGATCCGAGTTCCCGACATCTGTTCGGCCTCTTCAATCGCCGTTCGAATCGACTGCACGGTCTTCTCCACATTCACTACCACACCCCGCTTCAACCCATCCGATGAACTGCTGCCCACACCCGTAATTTTGATCTGGCCGCTGTCCTCCACCTCCGCTACAATCGCACAAATCTTGGTTGTGCCGATATCGAGTCCAACGATCCGGTCGCCTGCCATGCGCATTTCCCTTTCAAAAACTGATGAACCGAAAACAAATTGCTGGACCGCCAACGCAGCAGGCAGCAACGATTCTTGCCAAAAAAATGAACATTAGTGTTTCTCAATAGAAGCCAATTGAGCCTCAGCAGGCACCCGTTTTCCCACCACAACCTGATCCTGATAGCGAAGATCCAGATACGTCAATCCCGGACTCCGCTGGGTCGCAGCCTGCATATAGGCCCTGAAATTTTGAACCTG
>CALBFM010000108.1:0-13595 GCA_937893445.1 uncultured euryarchaeote | reverse complement strand
AGCAACATGGCAGTGGCTAGCAGGGCATATAGCGAATGACGCTGTTGAGTCATGATTGATCACTCCCGGCTGAAAACCCGGGAGCCGGCCGAGTCGGGGGCTGTATATAAGGATTCCAATTGAGTTCTCGACGAGAGACGGTCGCTATTTGACGAAGATAGCGGGGCGCAATGGAGCCGCTTGGCGGGCCTTGCTGGCAGCTTCGTCTTTTGCATCTCCCGCAGCGGCAATTATAACACGGCAGTCGAACGCATCAGCAAGGAAATCTGCCGCCTGCTCCAGCACTACCGTTTCGTTTAGTCGTTCCATATAGCGTGCAGCCCAGCCCGGTCCTAGGGTGGGAATTTCCTTCAGTGTCCACTGTTTCAAGAAGCTAGCAGCCTCCTTGCGAGCTTCGGCGGGCAGCGCAGACATAGCCATCTTCATCAGATGCTGCAACTCGACGCGGCCACGCTCGTCTGCCAATTCAGCGGCGATGCCGACAGCCTGCCACTTCCAGTCGGGTGTGACTAGCAACGTAATTGTCTGCGGCGACTCTATGTGCGCTACCTTCAGAATAGCTTCGATATCGGCGTGCGTGCGCTGGATCAGCGCCTCGCCTCGTAGCAGTTTATCGGACGCCGGCTTGCCATCGGGGTACGATGCCGTGCTGACGAAGCCGTCGCCGTCCAGCACTTCCCACGCCTCCTCGGCCAAGTGCGGAACGATCGGCGCCAGCCCACGCGTAACGGTTGAAAGGTAGTCGTGCAGCAATTCGCGATGAGGCTCACCGCAGCGGCGCAGGTACCAACGATAGTGGTGTGGTAGTTCGAAGAAAAGATGACGCATAGCCGTGCGGAATCGCATCCGGTCGCACGCACGGCCTGCGTCGTGGACTGCCTGTGATAGTGTAGCTGCAAACCAGTCATCGACAGGGTGTGGCTCGTCGCGTCCACCACCAGCGTTCTCGGTGACAAAGCGCAGCCAGCGCTCCAGCTTGCGTCCGGCAGTGTCAGCGAAGCTCCCCTCCCAGTTAGGGTCGTCCAGGCCTTCACCGGAATTGCAGAGTGTTAAACGAGTCGCATCAGCACCGTAGCGGTCAATCAGCTGTCGGATAGTGTAGAAATTGCCGCGAGATTTTGACATTTTCTCGCCGTCGACCAGCACCCAGCCGTTAACCGCGAAACCGCGTGGCCACTTCGCTGGAGGGAAGACGGCAGTGTGATTGAATAGGCTGAAAGAAAGGTGATTCTGGATAAGGTCTTTGCCGCTCACGCGCAAGTCGTAAGGATACCAATATTCGAATTCGTCACGCCAGGCGGCAACCTGTTCGGCGTCGATGTTGGGCACCGCTGCAAGGTCGCCGTTACCAAAGAGTGCCTCGAAAAGTTCCTCACTCAATTTCTCGACTGGCAGCGAATTGACATGATGCGCGACAGTGTAGTAGGCCATGTAGATAGTCGAATCGCTGAGCGATTCGATAACCCACTTATCGTCCCACGGCAACCGTGTCCCCAGACCATGCTCACGTGCACAGGCCCAGTCGCGTAGCCAGTCCAGCACGTACTCAAACTGGGTGCGCGCCTTCTTTGGGAAAAGCTCCATGGAATCGAGCGCCTTGCGGGTACGCGCAGTCCAATCACTGTCGTCGTATTTCAGGAACCACTGATCCTCCACAATTTTGACGGTGCAGTCGGTGAGCCAGCGGCTGCGTGCGGGACCAGTCAGTTCGTAGTAGCGCAAGGCGTCACCGCTAGCGATGAGTGTCGCGCGCACCTTTTCGCGCGCAACGTCCACCGGTAGTCCAGCGCAGTTCATGCCGATCGAGTCGAGCATCGTACCATGCTGGAAACTGTGCAAGTAGAGCTGCTGCTTTGCCTCTTCCAGCCGAGCGCGGTCATGTTGGTCGCGCACACCCATCTGGCGGCAGAGTGCAGGAGCCGGAACGGTGCCGAGTTCACCCGAATCAATGATAGCAAGCGGCTCGATTTTCTTTATATATTCATGGTCGAGATTCCACTCCGCGCAGAGCTCCACAGATTCTTGCAGGTCAGCTAGCCCCTGCCAGTCGTCTGGCGCGTCGCTCGGAACTGACGTCACGATGCCAGAGCCGATAGTGGCGTCACAGAAATCGGCCGGCAGCACAATGAGCTCACGATCGATGCCGGGCGGCGCATATCGTTGGCCAATCAATTCGCTACCGGCAATCGTGCCTAGTTCCTCCACATCGTGGCCTTGTAGCTGCAACTTGTCCGGCATTTGTTCCGAGCAAATCCACTCCTCACCATCCACCCGCACTCTCGCGTAGGTGCCACTGCCGTCAACCCACAGATTGGTCTGTCCGAAGACTGTCTCGGGCCGCAGCGTTGCGGCAACCAGCGTACCAGCGTCACCTCGAAATTTGAGCAGGCAATATTCCTGCGGTGTTTCACCTTCACCAGAGATGCGGTCGTGGTCGCCGACCACTGTCTCGCGCTCGGGGCACCAGACTACCGGAAACGAGCCCTTGCGCAGGTAGTTCCCTTCACGCAGGCGGTTGAACTGCCAACGGATGAAGGTGTCGTAAGCCGGGTTCTGGTCGGTAGTGATGAAGCTGCGACGCCAGTCGACTGCCAGTCCCAGTGATTGTAAATCCTGCTGGAAGCGCTCAGGAAAGTGCTCGAACCACGCTTGCGGCTCTGCCAGCGACTTAGCCAGCTTGCCGGTAATCCCCATCTGCTCCAATGCGCGTAGCTGGCTCGGCTCCTGCTCGGCAACACGCTGCGCAGCTGCGGCAATAGGAGTACCTGTGCAGTGGAACGCAAAGGGCCACAGCACATTGCGCCCGCGCATGCGTTGGTAGCGCGCCATCATCTCGGCGCGTAGCAGAGTAAAGCCGTGCCCTAGGTGCGGGTAGCCGTTAACGTAGGGGTACGGGAAATTGACGAAGTATTTCTCCTGTTGTGGATTGGGCTCAGCCTCGAAAATGTGTGCGTCTGCCCAGCGTTGTTGCCACTTTGCTTCCCGCTCTGGCCCGCTCACGGCCGCGGCAGTCAACGCTCCGTTATAAAACGGCCAACAGGTAAAATAGAACCCCGGTTTGCGGGCCAAAGTATGATTCGCTACGGGCCAGCAGGGATACCTCTCTCGTGCAAGGGACGTACTATCCGCGACGGGATTGAGGACATTCATGCACTGGGACTGCACGCAATGGAAATCCAGCTGGTGCGCGGCAAGGCAGTGAATGAACTGGACGATTTCGAAGAGCTGGGCGAGATTGCTCACTCGCTAGATATCTACATGGCGATTCACGCGCCTTACTACATGGATTTCCTCGGTAACGGCTACATGCGCAACAAGTCGAGCAAGTTCCTGCAGTTTGCCGGCGAAATCGGCTCACAAATCGGTGCCCGTACCATTGTTACCCACATTGGACCATACCATGGTTGTTCCTCGCGAGACGCAATCGAGGCGCTAGTGCCGATGTTTCGAGAGCTGCGCAATTACTACCTACAGCACAACTACCGCCCGAGCATCGGCGTCGAACTGGCGGGGCGACCGGACCTGTTCGGCACGCTGCGCGAAATTACCGAACTCTGCCAGCGAGTACGCGGGCTGGTGCCAATCATTAACTGGGCGCACCTCCACGCGCGCGGTAGCCGCTGGCTCAACGACCGTGAGAGCTTCAAGAAGGTATTTGACTTCTTTGACACCAATCTACGACTCCCGAAGTTTTACTGCCACTTTTCGGGGGTCGAATTCGACGTTGACGGCAACGAGCGGCACTACGCACCGGTCAAAAAAGGTGAAATCAAGTTCGAACACCTGGCCGAGGTAATCCTCGAGAACAACTACGATGTGGTTATGATTTCCGACTCGCCGTTGATGGAGCACGACGCGATGTACATGAAGCTCATCACGGAGCGCGTCGAGTCGCGGCGACAGGAGCGCATCGCTCGTCGCGAAGCGTCCGAACGCATCCGGCAGGTGCGCAAAGCGGCCGTAGAGGCCTGAAACGGCTGGCGGGCGCTAAATTCTAAATACCCCCCCAAGGTCAAGCCAACGGTCTGACGGCCATAGCGGTGGGGTTCACCCGTTCCCATTCCGAACACGGAAGTTAAGCCCACCAGCGTTCCCGGCGGTACTGTGGTGCGCGAGCCCACGGGAATCCGGGTTCGCCGTCAACCACTTTTTTGAAGAAAAACTCCAAATACAGTGATGGCTCCGTGGCATCTCTCATGGAAGCCGAAGAAGCGCTGCGAACCATTAAGGACCCGCTACTGAGGAGGGACATCATCAGCCTAGGCTACGTTCACGGGCTGACCAGCAGTGGCAATCGTGTGCGCTTCGCGCTGCGCCTGCCGGCGCCCGCGTCCCCGCATGGCAACGTGCTGGCGGGGCAGTGCCGCGACGCGCTGCTGGCGCTCGAGGGCATCGATAATGTTGATATCGAAATGGCGTGGGAGGTGCCGCGGCTGCCGGCGCTTGAAGCTCCGACAACGCCAGCAGCGCTGGCGCAGGTGAAGCAGATTATAGCTGTAGCGAGCGGCAAGGGCGGCGTCGGCAAGTCGACCGTCGCAGTCAACTTGGCGTTTGCCTGCGCGCAGGCCGGTGCACGCATCGGGATACTAGACATCGACGTCTACGGTCCGTCAGTGCCGGCAATGCTCGGCCTGCGCGACCATAGTCTGGCGGGGAGCCAGCAGGGAGTCCTTGAGCCGGTTGTGGCGCACGGCCTCAAGGTAATGTCGATGGGATTCCTGACCACGGAGGAAACGCCGCTGGTGTGGCGCGGGCCGATTGCATCGCAACTGGTGCAGCAGTTCCTCGGCACAGTGGCGTGGGGCGAACTCGATTACCTGTTCGTCGACCTGCCGCCGGGAACGGGCGACATCCAGCTGACGCTTACCCAGGCAGTGCCGCTATCCGGGGCAATCATCGTCACCACGCCGCAGGACGTGGCGCACACTATCGCCGAGAAGGGGCTGCGCATGTTCCAGCAGGTGAAGGTGCCAATTCTGGGCATCGTCGAGAACATGGCCTACTACCACTGCCCCGAGTGCGGCCACAACGATCCCATCTTCCGCGAGGGCGGCGGTACGGCCGCGGCGCAGAAACTGGGCATTTCGCTGCTGGCGCGCATCCCGCTCAACTCCAGCATCGCCGCGGCGATGGACGCCGGCGAGCCAATCGCGGAGGGCGAAATCGGCGATGTCTTCAAGGCACTTGCGGGCGAGGCAATGGCGCGTGCTTCCGCAACGGCACTGGGCGAGGCCCTCAACCCCGCCGCACCGCAGGAGCTGGCGGTCGCCGCGAGCGGCGCAGTGCAGGTGAAGTGGCGCGACGGTGCCGAGCAGGTCATCCCGGCGCACACGCTGCGCAGCGAATGCCCCTGCGCCAGCTGCGTTGACGAATTCTCGGGCGAGAAGCTACTGCAGCCGGAACAGATTCCGACCGATATCGTGGTCGCCTCGGCCGCCAATATCGGCCGCTACGCGGTGAGGTTCGACTTCAGTGACGGGCACAATACCGGCATCTACGAGTTTGCGCGGCTGCGCGCCATTGCCGACAACGCGAGCGACGCGGCGGCATTCGAAGTTTGAGCGGCGACGCGGGCAACCTGCACGGCGACGGCGCTATCCTACTGCTCTCCTGCTACGAGTTGGGGCATATCCCAGCCGGCATTACTTGGCCAGCGGCGTTTCTGCGGCGCGCCGGCTTTGCGCCCAAGGTAATTGACCTGTCCATATGCGAACTAGACGAGGTAGCAGTGCGTGCCGCAAAACTGGTCGCGATTTCAGTCCCGATGCACACCGCACTGCGGCTGGCGGTGCCGGTCGCACAGCGCATCCGCTCGCTGAACGCAGCGGCGCATATCTGCTTCCACGGGCTCTACGCGCAGCTAAACCGTGAATGGCTGCTTGGAAACCTTGCCAACAGCTGCCTTGGCGGTGAATCAGAACAGGCACTGGTCGGGCTGGCGCAAGCGTTGACGCGAGGCGAAGCGCCTGCTGCGGTCGCAACGCCATTACTGACGCGGCAGGATTACCCGATTCCAGATGCGAGCGGCCTTACGGGAAACTATGCAGAGCTGCTGAACAATGGCCGCTCCATTCCGGCGGGCTTTGCCGAGGCGACGCGGGGGTGCAAGTACGCCTGCCGCCACTGTCCAGTTACACCAGTCTACAACGGCCGCTTCTTTGCCGTCCCCGTTGAGAATGTCCTGCAGCAGATACGCATGCAAGTCGCTTCGGGGGCCCAGCACATCACCTTTGGTGACCCTGACTTCCTGAACGGACCGCGTCACGCCTTACGGGTGACTGAAGCGCTGCATGCAGAGTTTCCGCAGCTGACGTTCGACATTACCGCCAAGGTCGAACACCTGGTGAACCACGCCGACCTACTCCCGCAACTGGCAGAGTATGGTTGCCTGTTCATTGTCACGGCAGTTGAGTCACTCAGCACTCATGTGCTAGAAATCCTGGATAAGGGCCACACACGCAGCGACGTCGAGCAGGCGATAACAGTGACGCGCAAGGCAGGGATTGCGTTGCGCCCATCGTTGGTTGCCTTCACGCCGTGGACGACACTCGACGATTACCTGGAGCTGTTCGAATTTGCCGCCGTCAACGCACTGGTGGGGGCCATCGAACCGGTGCAGTTCACCATCCGGTTGTTGCTACCACCCGAGTCGTTATTGCTCGACCACCCGCAGATGACGCCGCACCTGCGCGAGCTTCGCGCGGGGGACTTTGGCTACCGCTGGGAGCACCCCGACCCGCGGGTCGACGCGCTGCATCGCGAGGCGGTCGCAGTCGCCGAACAGGGGGGCGATGACGCTGATGTATTCCACGCACTCTGGAGCCTGGCGCGCTCCGCGGCAGGACTCGAACCGCCACAGTCAGTAGCAGCGACACCGGGGCCGCATCTCACCGAGAGCTGGTATTGCTGTGCCGAGCCGAGTCCGGCATTGCTAGTCGGTGGCCGCAGCACTTAATAGGACGGCAGCTAAACCCCTATCAGAATGACTGATATTCGAATTCGTGGCGAGCCGACCGCAGACCCACAGGTGTGTCGTTTCGTCGTCGATCGCAGCCTGCACACTGGGAACGCCAGCTTCGACTCCGCAGCGGCAGCTGAGGGAGCGCCATTGGCCGAAGCACTATTCACGCTGCCGGCCGTCAGTGCAGTTGCCATCGCACGTGACACTGTGAGTGTTACAAAACAGGGCGACGCAGCGTGGCCCGAAATCGGCAAGGAAATAGGCAACGCCATCCGCGCGCAAATCGCCAGCGGCGAACCGGCCGTGGGCGACATTGTCCCGGCGGGCGGAGAAGAGCTGTTCGAGCGCGTGCAGACTGTCCTTACCAACGAAATTAACCCCAGTATCGCCAACCATGGTGGCGTTGTCACCCTACAGCGGGTCGAGGAGGGGAAGGCGTTCGTCCAGATGGGCGGCGGCTGCCAAGGGTGCGGCATGGCCGATGTGACACTCAAACACGGTATCGAGTCCTACCTGCGGCAGAAAGTCCCTGAAATCCAAGAGGTCGTCGACGTCACCAACCACGACCAGGGCGAGAACCCCTACTTCGAGCCCGGCAAGGGCGGCGGCGGTGGCAAGGCGGGCGGTGGCGAGGCGGGCGGTGGCGGCGGCTGCAGTGCCTGCGGCGCCAGCAAATAGACACTGCAGCCTGCTACCAAGATGGACCGTCTGCTGCTGCTGGTGCCTACCACCACCTACCGTGCTGCTCCATTCAGTAATGCCGCGCGCGCGCTGGGTGTTGCAGTCACCATCGCCAGCGAAGAACCCTCTACCTTGGAAGAATTACGGCCAACGGAGTTACTGACCCTAGATTTCAGCAGACCCGAGACTGCCGCGGAGCAAGCGGCTGCCTTCGCTCAACAACATCCGCTACAGGCTGTGCTAGCCGTAGATGACGGTGCTACCGAGGCTGCAGCGGCCATTGCAGAACGACTGGAGCTGCGACACCACTCCAGAGAAGCCGTAGCGACGGCGCGCGACAAACTGCACTGCCGTGAAGTGCTAGAGGCGGCGGGGCTGCCGCAGCCTGCGTGGCGACTAGTCGCCGACAATGATGACCCAGTCGAAGTGTCGCGGGAGCTAGCAACTCGCGGAGACACCCGTGTCGAGGCGGCAGTGGTCGGTTTCCCCTGTGTCCTGAAGCCACGCCGACTGGCAGCGTCGCAAGGAGTAATCCGTGCCAACGACACTGATGAGTTCGTGTCTGCGCTCGCGCGTTTGCGCGCGCTGCTGGCTAAGCCGGCGCTCGGTCGTCTGGCGGGTGATGGTGTGTTGGTTGAGCGCTATATTTCGGGCCGCGAGGTGGCGGTTGAAGCCCTAGCATGCGACGGCACGATCGAAATCCTAGAGATCTTTGACAAGCCCGGCCTGGGTAAAGGGCCGTTTTTCCCTGAAGAGACATACGTCGCACCCACTGCGCTCTCGTCGGAGGAACGGCAGCAGCTGGCTTCAACCGTTCAGCGTGCCACCACAGCACTCGGCCTCAGTGAAGGGGCTATCCACGCCGAGCTAAAACTGCACGACGGGAAGGCATGGGTGATAGAAATCGCCGGTCGCTCGATTGGTGGACTTTGCGCTAGTGTACTGCGCTTTTCCGGAATGCCACTCGAAGAGATTCTGCTGCTGCGGGCACTCGGTCGCAGACTACCGCCTCTGGAGCGCGACGGCAGTGCGGTAGGGGTGCGTATGCTCTACCCTCCACGGGCGGGAAAATTGCGTGCCGTTGAGGGGGTGCACATGGCAGAAGCGATAGAAGGTGTGACCGGAGTACGTATCGCCGCACACCGCGGGCAGACGCTGATGCCGCCGCCTGATGGAGGAATGTACCTCGGCTTCATCTTTGGTGCTGGAAAGACTCCCGAAGCGGTCGTGCAGGCGCTGGCTCTGGCAGCGAGCAAACTAGATGTGGAGATGAGGCAGTCTTAATAATTGCAATATATCAGCAGTAAGGCTTTACATGGTTGCTGACGAGGCAAGTGTGCGCGGGATGCCAGTACGAATGCTGGATAGCATGCGCAACGCACTGCGAGGACGGAGCCGCGATACGGTGCTGCTGGCGCTGGCGCTGCTGGCGCTGGCGTGGGCCTGCGTGGCAGTCTGGGACACCACCAAGCTGGGATGGCTGCGACTAGCTGGAGTCGCCGCCGGCGCGCTGTTGCTGGTCTGGAGTGGACTGGGGCTGCTGCTGACACTGAATCTGCACACTGGCCCACGCCGCCCGGGTGACACGCTCGCCACAGGCGTTCTCCTAGCGCTAGGCGGCATCGCGGGCGCCGGGGTTGGGATCTGGCTTGCGCTGCCGTGGGTAGCTGCCACTGCAGCGGGACTGGGTGGAGTAGGTGTGATGCTGTTTCTGCACGGATTAGGGCTGCTCCCGCGCAGCCAGCTTATGCTAGGTCTCTCGATGGCGCTCGGCGGTGGCGCTATACTGCTACTGGCAGTACTGCAACCTGCCGCGATGGCGCTGCTGCTGCCGCTGCTGTTACTCGGGCTTGGGATGGCGGGGTTGCACCACCGACGCTATCAGCTCGCTGGCTTCGTGCTAGGATGCTACTTGGCAGGACTGGGGTGTATTGGCTGGCTTGTAGCGCCCGAAATGGCCAGCGGCGGCCTGTTGGGTGGCGGGCTGGCAATGGCAGGCAGTGGGATGCTGTTCCTTCTGCGCCGGAGTGACCGCGAAGCGCGGCGGGCGATGCTCGACGAGGTTGAGCAGGCGCTGGAGGAGGGGCACCCCTCAATGGCGCTAGAGGCGGCCAACCGCGTTATGCTTCGTGCGCAGCAGGATGGGATACTACTGGAGGATGAACGACTCTGGGCAGCCAAAGCGCGTGCGCTGCTGCGTCACCGCCAGTACGACCGCGCCATCATCTACTTCTCGATGGCACTCGAGATTGCCCCACAGGAAGAGCAGCTCTGGTACGACAAGGGTGTACTCTACCGGCGGCTGGACGAGTGGGGCGGTGCCGCTAGGTGCTTCGCGCAGGCGACAGAACTGAACTATGCCTTCCCCGATGCGTGGCTGGCCCTTGGGCAGTCGCTCGAGCGACTGCAAGAGCTGGAACCCGCCGCAGAGGCGTTCCAGACCGGGCTCTCGCTAGGATGCGACTCGGCATCCGCCTATCTGGGGCTAGGAAGGGTACTGGCAGGGCAGGGGCAAGTGCGCGAGGCGCTCAAGGCGCTGGAACAGGCTATTTCCCTCGAGCCCGAAAATCCCGCCCCTTACATGACGCGCGGCGACATCTACCTGAGCCTGAAGGACTTCGAACGGGCCGACGAGATGGGCTACTCACGCGCAGTACAGTATCAACCTGGGCTGAAGGAAGGGTGGTGGAAGCTAGCGCAGGTGTACCGACTGCAGCGAAAGCCCGAGCTGGAACAGATGGCACTGACTCGCATCCTCGAGTGCGACCCCGAAAATGAACGGGCGCTGTGGGAACGTGCCGACCGTCTCTACCAGGGCGGCGACCTGAGTGAGGCGATGGGGGACCTGCACCGGTTGCTGGCGCTCAATCCGAGCAACCAAAAGGCGCGGCAGTTCAAGGCACTCATTCTTGAAAAGCTAGGCGAGAAGGGGTGGAGCTGAGTGTTCCGACTGCGACTGCGGGGCTTGGCGCCCGCGCTTGGCAGCGAGCAAGGGACGCTGGCACACCAATTCCTACAGGCAACCGGATTTCTGGGGAGTGACAGTCCGCGGCTGGCTGAACGCCAGCGCGCGGTCGTAGGTCGGCGACTCTTCACTCACTGCCTGCTGCCGCAGCCTGAGCGGGGATGGACCACTGCCGAGCTAGCCGAAGCACTGGAAGTACCTGTTCAGGCCGTTTACCGCCACCTGCAGTGGCTGCGCGAGCTAGGATTACTGACCGAGGATTTCTCTGGCAAGGCGGATGACCCCAAACGGGTGCGGCTCTGGCACCACTCGCTGCCGCTGGCGTGGAAGGCTGTAGAAGCCAGGGTCCGTACTTGCTTGGCTGACTACCGTCTGGCAGTACAGCAGCTGGCAACCGAGTCTGGCAGTGGAGGCAGCCCGCTACCGGATGGGATGGTCTCCGTTGAGAAAGAAGATCCATTCGACATGGTACTGCGCGAACTGCCCCCCGCCAGCGAGGATCCAGCGCAGCAACTAGGGCGGCTGGGTGCTGGAATTGGATACCTTTCAGCCCACCATCTACCCTATCCTGAATCGTTGCCGTTCCGTATCCTCAACGACTGCTTCCTGCAACGACCCGAGCGAGCATGGAGTGCCGAGGAAGTAGCGGCATGGGCGCGTACGACACGGCCGACCGCCTATCGGCACATCAATCGATTGCTGGCGCTGGGAATGCTGGCGCGCTGCCGCGCGGCCGACGGTGGTCCACCGGCAAGCGCATTCTACCTACGTGGCGGATCGCTGACCGCAGCGTGGCAGGCCATCGAGACACGTGTCGAGCTGGTGCTGGACTCTTATAGACGCGCCGTGGGGGAGCTTGTATGAAGCATCCTGCACGCAGTGTCATGCAGCACAGCAGCGCCCTCGCCGACCGCATCGTGTGGCTGGCCGTCACCGGTTCGGTCGCCGCGGTCGAGACCGTTGGGCTAGCGCGCGAGCTGCTGCGACACGGCGCCGAAGTGCGCATCGTCGCTTCGGCGGCTGCGCTTGAAATCGTCGGCCCAAAAGCGCTAGAGTTCGCGTGTGGGCGACCACCGGTTACTGAAATCACGGGACAGGTAGAACACGTTACGGCGGACGCTGATCTGCTAGTTATCGCCCCCTGCACAGCCTCTTCGCTAGCCAAGGTGGTGCATGGTATTGGTGACACCCCCCCGACGCTTTTCGCACTGACATTACTCGGCTCCGGTGTTCCACTGTTGATTGCGCCTGCGATGGATGGAAAAATGGCACAGTCGTCCGTAGTGCAGGAAAACCTGAGTTCCGCACGGGAAATTGCGACAGTACTCGACCCCGTGCTGGAAGAAGGCAAAGCCAAGCTACCGGCGCGCGAAACAGTCACAGCATGGGCCTGTCACCTCGCCGGTAAGCGCGATTTTGCTGACCACCGGATGCTGATTATCGGCGGTGGTACTGCTGAGCCACTCGATGACGTACGTGTGTTGGGAAACCGTTCCAGCGGTAGGATGGCAGTCGCGCTGGCCGAGGTGGCGTTCGCGCGTGGCGCAGATGTTGCGCTCTGGCTTGGGTCGGCGACGGTTGCCCCAGGCAACTGGATTCCGCTCGAGCGGTTTACGACATTGCAGGAGCTGGCTGGCCGAGTCGAGTCGCTTGGTGCATGGGATGCAATCCTGCTACCGGCAGCACTGGCTGACTTCCGGCCGGCGCGACAGCCGGGCAAGATTGCCTCGGGCCAGCGGATAAGCCTCGAGCTTGAGCCAGCGCCGAAGCTGCTGCCATTGCTACGCAGGGCGCACTCAGGGAAGCTAGTAGCGTTCAAACTGGCCGATACTGTTTCCGACGAAGAGTTAATAAAAAAAGCCGACACGCCATTGGAGTACGCCGATTTAGTTGTGGCCAACACAACAGAAGCGATGGAAGCAGAGGCGGCGCGGGTGGTGCTAGTTTCACGGAAAGGTACCAAAAAGGCAAGTGGAAACAAGCGCGCGCTGGCTGGCGCAATCCTGGATCGGCTTCAGCTGGTGTAGGTGGCGAGCTTACGCAAGTCAACGCGCCAGAGAGTGTTGCGTGTTGTGTCTTCCGGCGCCTGCGAAAGCATCTCCAGCTCGCACAGTGCCTCAATGACTTTGGATCCGAAGTATGTCGCCTCGCGGGGTCTGTAGCCGAACTCGCGGATAAGATGCCGCTCTATGACTCGCTGCGCGGTGGTGTGGTGTCCCGGGTAGTAAGTGGCCCTCAACATCTCAACAATAGAATCTAGTCTCTTCTTCTCATCCGGTTTCAAGTTTACCCTACGCGCAGTATCCTCGAAGGCTACTCCTGCTGTATAAGTGTACCGGTCCACAAGTCTCTAAAACGAGAGCGACGTGACGCCGCCGCGCCGAGGTCGCATAGCCCGGAATTGCGCGGGCCTGGAAAGCCCGTGGGAATTTTCCCTCGCGAGTTCAAATCTCGCCCTCGGCGCCATCAGTATCTCAGAGTAACGGCGTATGGGGAATCCCGTCGGCGCGGAACTTATTCGGGGAACTTGTCCCTCAGGCGGCATGCAGGACGAGGTAGGCGGGGAGTCAGGTGTTCCGACACCACCCCACAAGATGCCTAGGCTAAGTGAATTCCCGCGCAACCAAACCTTCTGCAGTTCTCTGACCAGACGAGTGTATTTCTCGAGCGGATTTTCAACCGCGATGACCATCCGCTCCAATTCTTTTGCATGCAATGGCTCATCATGCTTCGGTGAAGGTGGATTCGACTCGACAGTATCTGCCGACACTACATCGTTCCTGGAAGAAAGTGAACTTGAGTTTGTCTTTCATACCAAGGCTAATTTGAGCAACGGTATTTGATATTTTCCTGGTCACAAATTCAAGTCCACGGAGCGGGGATTCATGGTTAAATAAAATCCCATTAGATGCATGTATCCCGTAACCTGCTCTATATATTTTTGTAATCCAATGTCCATAGAGTTTAGCAGCAGCATAAGGACTTGAA
>CALBFM010000107.1:0-21749 GCA_937893445.1 uncultured euryarchaeote | reverse complement strand
AGGGGTGAGGCTCTGAACGCAGACTGGGGGAAGCGCGCCACCAAGACGGGGCGCTTCATGGATCAGAAGACCTCGAGCAAGGCGCCTTTCGAGGGCATTCACGAGAAATAGGATCCAGGCGGGGCGGAGACGTCCCGCCTTGTTCGCGTCTGGACAATGCCCCGGCGCGGAATCAAGCCCGAAGGGCGCCGCGCCAGCGCCGGACCGTCCCGGCGGTCTGGCGCTTTGGTGACATCAATGCCGCGTGTCGAGGTCCTTCGGACTTGGCCGGGATAAATCGAGAGGTTCGAAGGGATGAGCGCCAGCCCACGGTCCGGCGCTTGCGCGGCTTGCTCTGTTGATCGGACCTTGGCCATAGGCGAGAGCGCTAAAGGCGCACATCTGAAAGGGGCGCCTCGCCGCTCGCGCGCCCTGCTCTGCCGGACAGTCCCCGGGCAAAGGCCATTGCCCGAAAGACCAACCCCGCCCGCGATCCCGCGCGCTCTCCACATCCCTCCTCAACCCTGCTAAGCCTGCCCTGACCGCATCAGGAGGGCCTTCCACATGACCACGCCGAAACCCGTTGTCCTGACCATTCTCGACGGCTGGGGCCTGCGCGAGGAGGAGGCGTTCAACGCGCCGAAGCTCGCCCGCACGCCCACCATGGACAGGCTCTATGCCAGTTGCCCGCACGCCACGCTGGTGACCTTCGGGCCGGATGTGGGGCTGCCGTCGGGGCAGATGGGCAACTCGGAAGTGGGCCACACCAATATCGGCGCGGGCCGGGTCGTGGCGATGGACCTCGGCCAGATCGACCTCGCCATCGAGGACGGCTCCTTCTTCGACAACGATGCCATCAAGGCCTTCGCTGCCAAGGTCCTTGACGCTGGCGGCACCGCGCATGTGATGGGCGTGGTCTCGGATGGCGGCGTGCATGGCCATATCGAACACATCAAGGCCGGCGTGAAGATGCTCACCGACCTAGGCTGCAAGGTCATCATCCACGCCATCACCGATGGCCGCGACGTGGCGCCGAAATCCGGCGAGGCCTTCGTGAAGGATCTGGCCGACAGCCTGCCCGAAGGCGCCTCCATCGGCACCGTCATCGGGCGCTACTACGCCATGGACCGCGACAACCGCTGGGAGCGGGTCGCGCAGGCCTATGACGCGATGATCCTCGCCAAGGGCGAGACCGCGCCCGACCCGGTGACGGCCGTCAGCCAGAGCTACGCCAACGGCAAGACCGACGAGTTCATCCCGGCCACGGTGATCGACGGCTACGCGGGGCTGGACGCGGGCGACGGCTTTTTCTGCATGAACTTCCGCGCCGACCGCGCCCGAGAGATCCTCAAGGCGATCGCCGCTCCGGACTTCGACGGGTTCGAGCGCGAGAAGCCCGAGCTTTCGGCGCTGCTCGGCATGGTCGAGTATTCCGACGATCACAACGCCTACATGACCACCGCCTATCCCAAGCGCGAGATCGTCAACACGCTGGGCGAATGGGTGGCCAAGCACGGGCGGCGGCAGTTCCGGCTCGCCGAGACCGAGAAATACCCGCACGTGACCTTCTTCCTCAACGGCGGCAAGGAGACCCCGGAGGAGGGCGAGGACCGGTTCATGCCGAAATCGCCGAAGGTGGCGACCTACGACATGCAGCCCGAGATGTCCGAGCCCGAGGTGGCCGAGAAGTTCGTCGAGGCCATCGAGGCCGGCTACGACCTGATCGTGACCAACTTCGCCAACCCCGACATGGTTGGTCATACCGGCGATCTCGAGGCCGCGATCAAGGCCTGCGAGGCGGTCGATGACGGCCTCGGCAAGGTTGCCGCGGCGCTGGAAAAGGCGGGCGGCGCGATGGTGGTGATCGCCGATCACGGCAATTGCGAGACCATGTGGGACGCCGCCACCGACGGGCCGCACACCGCCCACACCACCAATCTCGTGCCGGTGATCCTGTTCGGCGGGCCTGCGGGCGCGACGGCGATTGCCGTTGCCATCGCCGCCTACGGTGTCTCCTTCGCGATTGCGGGTCACCTCACGGGGGCAATCGGTCCCGCCGAGTGGCGGCTGCTGCGCAGCCTGAGGCCGTTCTAGGCCAGCTCGCCCCTGATGAACATCAGGTAGCGCTGTTCCTCGTCAGTTTCCCAGGGATGGTCGCCGATGTTGTACTGGTAGGCTATGTTGAGGCTCCCGTCCGGTGCCACCACGACTTCGAAGAAATCATGCAGCGGGTGTAGGTCATCAGCCGCAGCTTCCGCCTCGCTGGAAGTGTGCAGCACCTGTGGGTCGGCCTTGACGAACTCAAGCGTTTCGTTCTTCTGTAGGTCGTCGGCAATCGCGCCGTAGAGGTACCAGCGGTCGCCCACTGTGTGCTCACCGTGGGTGCCATTTCCCTCGTTGGCATAGTAGGCGAAGCCGAGCCGGTTTTCAGGGCCAAGATAGATGGTAGGGTAGAGGAAGACCGCCTCACGCGGGGTGACGTCCCAGTATTCCCACGTCACGCCGTAGTCATCGCTGCGGCTGAGGTAGAGTGTTCCGGCCGTGCGGCCACCTTCAGGTGATTCCTGCCAGGCGACCATCACGGTGCCGTTCTCACCCGCCGCAATCCAGGGGTAGCCTTCGGGGTGCGAGCCCTCTAGGGGGCCGATGATGACCGGCTCAGCCCAGTCTTCGCCCCAATTGTCCGAGACCCATACCTTGACGCCGCCGCTGCCGCCGTTGTTGGCCTCCTGCACTATGTAGACGTGCGGCCCGTCGGTCTCGGCTGCGATGTGTGCCCAGCCTCCCTCGATGACCCGTCCTTGGTCGAACACTACCTGGTTGCTAATTGACTCGCCACGGTAGTACCAGTAGCGGCCGACGCCGCTGGTCCCATCTGTGAGCGGAATTCCCGGCACTGAGACGCCGTTGTTGCCGAGGTAGTGTACCACGCCATCACCGTGCGCGGTAACCCAGGGGCGGTCGTCGGCTGTGGTCGACTGCAATCGTTGGCTGTTGGCGTGCGAATTGCCGCCGTCGTCCCAGACATGCAGCCAGTTGTCCTCGAGTGTAGTGTCTACAAAGTATACCCTCCCGTTAGCGTCAATGCCAATGTCACCCTCGTCGCCGGGATATTCCGAGCCGAAATCAGCCACACCCCAGTCATTTGGTGGCCCCCAGGTCTCGCCATCGTCCTGCGAGACGAAGAACCAGGAAGCGTAGTAGTCCCACGAAGTCTGCGAACCGCCTGGCCAGGGAAAGTTGCAGACAAATGGTCCAGCTCCAGGAAGGCCACCCTCAGCACCTCCAGGCCCACCATTGGGGCCGGACCAGCGCAGGTCCTTGTGTGCAGTATAGTACATGTTACCTTCAGCGTCGACCGCAAGGCTCGGCTCGTAGCCGATGGCATATTCCGGATAGAGCTGGCCGTTGTCCTCGTCAACGCACTCCGATGCGCGTGGCAGCCAGACGGGATCTCCCCATGCGATATATTCGCCACTGCCTCCCGGCCCGCCATGCGTTTCCGACTGGTTGCGCTCGTGCGTCGCGACCCATAATCCGCTTCCGGCCAGCAGCAGTGCGACCGCGAGGGCGAAGCCACGCTCGGCCAGTTCCTGCATCGGGCAGCAGCAGCCCTGCTCGGTATTAACACTACTCCGGGGGAGCAACTTTATACGCCTCAGGAGATGCCCGCCACCCGTCCCACGCACTGTTCTGGCAACATCTTGCCAGAGGGTGCTGGCGGCGACGGCAGGGTAAGCACGCATGGCACAACCTCAGCAATACGGCAGTATCCGCGAATTTCTTGACAATCTGCCGCACCAACCCTGCATCTGGCAGCCGGAGAACCAGAACATCTGCGTCACCTGTCTACGTATCAACGAACCGGTCGCGCGTATTTGCTCAGTCTGGTCGCAGGCACTTGACAATGCACCGCTAGAGGAGCTGGACTTCGAGGAGGAAATGCGTTCACTACCGGCGGTCGAGAAGGTTGCCGAGACTCCTGCCACGCCAGGACTGGTTGGGATAGATGTTATTGACGGTGAGGATGCCGAGTACTCTGTGGTCAAGGCTGTTGCAGCCGAGCCGGCTGTCAGCGAATCATCTATTGCAGTGGTTGACATCGATCTAGTGGTTGCTGAAGAACCGACCGAGGCTAGGGAAGAGTCTGCGGACGAGGAGGTCAGGACCGAGTCGGACGACGAAGTAGCAGGACTGGACACCGGATCCGAGATGCCGGACGATGGAGAAGCGGCGGATACTACGGAAGTTGAAGTCGTTGAGCCCGAGGCTATTGTTGAGGAAGCAGACACAGACGCTGAGGTAGTTGACGCGGAAGCTATTGAGCCTGAGGTTGTTGCTGAGGAAGCAGACACAGACTCTGACGTAGTTGACGCAGAAGCCATTGAGCCTGAGGTTGTTGTTGAGGAAGCAGACACAGACTCTGATGTGGTTGACGCGGAAGCACCTCCCATTGCGGTGGTCGAAGCCTCCCTTGTCGATGCTGGAACGACCACTACAGATGCAACGCCTCCGAACACGGGACGCCCTCTCTGGAAATTCTGGGGCGGTGGCGAGCCTGTGGAAGCTGCATCTGAGTTGGATAACGAGGGAGTTGGAGTTCCAGAGCCTGGTGACGATGGAGCGGGAGAACTTGAGCCGCTACTGGAGTCCGAACCAGAAGTTCTGTCGGACGCACTTTCCGACGCGCCGTTCGCGAGGGGTGAGGTAGTGAAGCACGCGGTGTACGGCAGTGGTACTGTAAGGGAGAGCGTCCTGACGGGCCAGCAGTGGTCTGTACGGGTCGACTTTAGCAGCGGCGAGCGCAGTATCCTGAGTCACTTCCTAGAAGGCAGTGTTGAAGAGGCCTATAACTCCGACGAGTATAGTGCACCTGAGGTTTCGGCTAGGACTAATGAGGTGTTAGTTGCTGCTGAAGCTGTTGAGGCGGAACCCGAAGCTGTTGAGGTAGAGCCTGAAGCTGTTGAGGTAGAGCCTGAAGCTGTTGAGGCGGAACCCGAAGCTGTTGAGGTAGAGCCTGAAGCCGTTGAGGTAGAGCCTGAAGCTGTTGAGGCGGAACCCGAAGCTGTTGAGGCGGAACTGGATTCCGATGGTAAAGCGGAGGCTGACTCAGTCTCCGAAATAGCTCTTGAGAATCCCTTTCCACTCGGCTGCCGCGTCAGCCACGCGTTTTTCGGCAGTGGAACAGTACGTGAGAGCCACCCCAAGGACGAGCACTGGCGGCTGGAGGTCGAGTTCGAAGACGGCTCGCAGCGCCCGCTGCTCTCGTCGTTCGTGAAACTGCTCGATGAAGGAGGTGAGGTAATTCCTGACGCGCCACAAGTTGTGGAGGCTGACCCCGTACCAGAGTCTGAGGCAATCGAGGCGGAGCCTGTGATTTCCGAACCCGAGGCGACCGAGGAACTGGAAGAGGAGCCTGCCATCGATGTAGAACCGGCCGTTATCGAACCAGAACGAGCGGAGGAACCTGAGGTTGAATCAATGATTTCGGAGCCGGGGCCAATTGAAGTGGTAGTGGAGGTAGCAGAGCCAATCGAGTCGGAACCAGTAGAAGTGCAGCCGGCGGTGGTCGAGGCGGAGCCGGCGGCACCGCTAGACCTGGCCGAGCCGGCAGTGTTCGAGGCGGAGATGATTGATGAACCACCTGTCGCGTCCCCTGTCATCGAGCCGCAGCCTGTACTGGAGGCGGAGGTTGAAGTGCCGGAAATATCCGCCCCTGTCGTTGTCAGTTTAAGTGAGTCTAGCAAGGAAAGCGACCCGGAGGTTTCCGCTGTCGGCTCACTCGAGGCGAAGCAGGCGCGCGGACGCGGGCGCAGGAAAGGGCAGAAAGCACGCTGTAGCAAGTGTGGTGGCGAAGGTCACTATGCTAAGACCTGCAGTGTCGGTTCCTCGATTGAGCCAATTCAGAAAGTCCCAACCAGACGCGGGCGCAGGAAAGGGCAGAAAGCACGCTGTAGCAAATGCGGCGGCGAAGGCCACTACGCCAAGACTTGCACGAATTGAAGATCTACTGAAAGGGTACCCATACAATAACTGCCAGTTGGAAGGGCAACCTTGCAGTATGATTTTGAAGTAATGTTACTTAACCCTCTTCGTGATGGAGCACTTTGTGGGCGTTGTTGAGGGTATCTTTTCAGGCCCGATGGAAGGATTACCTGCTGGATTTTCACTTCCTAAACAAAGTGTAAATTCCGCCAGTTTGACAAAAATGGGTATTCCCAGCGATTCAAATTTATATAGGTTCAAGAAGAAGAAAGGTGACCCAGATATGGCAATTTTATTGCTCACAACAGCGGAATTGGATGAATTGAATGCACTAGGCTTTTTTCTTCAGCCAGGCGATCTTGGAGAGAATATCTTATTGAAGGATATTGATTTCAACCACCTCAAGCCTGATACGATTTTGAATGTTGGTAGTGAAGTCATTCTACAAGTTAGCAGGATTTGCGAACCGTGCAGGACCCTATCTCAATTGCCTACCATTGGAAAAACACAAGTCAAGGAATTGTTACAGAAAAGCAGAGGATTGCGCGGTTGGTACGCGCGCGTTCTTCGAGAAGGAAATATTGAGACTGGCGCAAAGGTCTCCCTGTTGGAAGCATAGACCAATCGCAATCCGATGTCTTGAATAGGTCTATTCGATTATCCTCGCCAACCGAAATCATTTGTTTGAAGGGTATGTCGTGGGTCTGTTTGTTCGCTACCTTTGTATTTCCCAGCCTGAGAGTAAGTAGCACAAAGTGTAAATCCTCATTGCAGGCGTGCCGCCGCCGTAGCCCCGTAGTGTAGAGGTCCATCATACGTGGCTCTGGACCACGTGACCCTGGTTCGAATCCGGGCGGGGCTACCATTTTCAGCTGCGCCAGCATGGCACTCCATGAGTTCATGGCAATTGCTGTTCGGAGCGTTGTTGCTGGCGACGCTGGCGACTGGCTGGACCGCATGGGTCGCACGGCACGCCTGGCGCGATCGTGAACGTACGCTACGCTGGTCTGCCGCATCAGGTGGTTGCGCGCTGGCAATGATGCTGCTAGTGGCGCTGGAGAAGGTGTGAACGAGGACGTCCTGCGTGCAAAGCCGGTGCGTAACGAGGAGGGGATAAGCTGGGAGCTAGAGGATGGCATGGCGGTAATCACTCATGCCAAGCAATTCTCGCGGCTCGAGGGATGGGTACGCGACCGTATTGGCGGACCGGGGGAACTGAGACGGCCGCTCGACCGCTTCACTACTTTCCTGTGGCTGAAGTGTGACGGCACGCATACTGTCGCCGAGCTGGTCGCAGCTCTCACGACGAAATTCGGTGAGACGGCGGCTCCAGCACCGGAACGGGTGCAGAAATGGCTACAGCGGATGCTCGAGCTGGGATTGCTGCGGCTGGAAAGGTCATAAACGAGGGCGGGCTGCCGTGACGGATGGTTGAGCCGCGATTCGACTGGGAGAGTGGTATCGACGCGCTAGCACCACATCTGGCTGGAACAAAGCGCGTTGGTCTGCAAGTGCCCGAGGGGCTGCGGCCGCGCGCACTCGAAATCGTGGCACGACTGGCGCAGCTGAGTGGCGCAGAGGTGCTACTGTGGGGAGAGCCCACGTTCGGCGCTTGCGACCTGGCTGACCGGCCGCTCTCGGAAGTTGGGGTTGATGCGCTGGTACACTTGGGCCATCTTCCAATGCCGTACCACACCGATTGCCATGCTGTACCGGTGCATTTTGTACCTGTACAGCATACCGGCGCACTGGAGTTGTCCCGCAAGGCCATCAAACAGCTACGCGAAATGTTGCCGAAGAGTATCGGAGTTGTCACGACGGCACAGCATCTACAGCTCTTGGAAGAGTTACAGACTCGTTTAGCAGAGGAAGGTTTCGCGTCTGCGGTAGGCGAGGGTGGCCCACGTCTGGCGGCGCCAGGACAGCTTCTCGGCTGCAGCTCGGCTGCGGCCCGTGCATTGGATGTTGAAGGTTACATCTATCTGGGTACTGGTGTCTTCCACCCGCTGACTGTTGCACTCTCAACCGGCAAGCCGGTGGCATGCCTTGATCCGCACAGCGGTGTAGTTACCGAGGCGAAGGCTGACCACTTTCTGCGGCAGCGCTACGCGGCGATTTCCGCGGCGAACAGCGTGCAGCGCTGGGCTGTGCTGTTTTCGACGCAGGTCGGGCAGGAGAGACTGGCGCTGGCAGAGCGGCTGGCGAGGGAACTGCGCGACTCGAATCGCGAAGCGTTTCTCATCGGTGGAATCCACCAGTCCGAAGGCCAGCTGGCTGGCCTTGGCGTTGGCGCGGCAGTAATTACAGCCTGTCCGCGAGTAGCTATTGAGGATGGCCCCACTTGGAGTATCCCGCTTCTGACGGTACCTGAGCTACAAATCCTGCTCGGCAGGCGGGAACCGGAGCCGTATCCTTTCGACGAGTTTCCGTAGCGCAATCTCTTAAACCAGTAGCAGGTCTCATTGCTGGATGGTTGCGCTACAGATGGAGAATGTTATCGCCTCCTCGAGCCTCGGTAAGGAGGTCGAACTGGTGCGGCTCGGGAGTGAGCTGGCGCATGCGCACTACGCTGGTGGCCGTACTCCTTCGGTGGTGGTCGACTTGGACGGTGATGGGGCTGGCGGCCGCACTGGGGTGGTATTCGGCAACGGCAAATTATACGTTATCGGAGTCGATGATTTGACCACTGGCCGGGAGGCGGTCTCGCAACTCCGCAATGCGGTTAAGGCCCTGGACCCCAAGGTAAGTCTGCGCAAGGGTGTCAAACTGGAGAACCTAGTCGCCCGCTGTGACTTCGGTACCACACTTGACCTTGACACTATCGCGGCATCCCTGTCAGGGGCTGAATACGATCCTGTTCGCTTCAGCGGACTAGTACTGAGGCTGGACAACCCTACAGCGAGTTTCATCCTGTTCCGGTCCGGAATAGTTATCGTGACCGATGTCGGTAGCGAGGCGGGCGTGAAACGGGCGCTGAAAGCGCTTGAAACATTCCTGCGCGCCAGTTCGTTGCTCGGCTAACGTGGACGACGCGAGTATTGCACAACTGGCCTCCGTGCTCGAAGCTGCTGTAGCTGACGCAGTGGATGGGCCAGTATCTGTCGCTTTCTCAGGTGGTATCGATTCCTCGCTGGTCGCCATGTTAGCGTCACGCTACGTGGAAGTGGAGCTGCTGGCAGCTGGTACGCCAGGCGCGCACGACCTAGCCGCAGCGGAGGAGTCTGCAGCGCTTCTTAATTTAAATATAGTTCTTCTTGAAATCTCCCCCACACAGATGGCGATGGCAGGACACGAACTAGCAGCCACTGCCGCGCTCTCCCGGCAGGAGGTGGAGTTCCTGCTGCCGTTCTGGCTGGTTGCTCGTGAGGCGACCCACTCTTTACTTCTCTGCGGGCAGGGTGCCGACGAGCTTTTCGGTGGCTATGCCCGTTTCCGGCGCGACGGTGCAACCCCTAATTTAGCCGCAGAGGTGGTGGAGTTGCAGGCGCGGTTGCCGCAGCGTGAACAGGTGCTTGCGCGCCACTTCGGCCGCAAAGTGGCGTGCCCTTTCTTGAATGGTAAGGTTATCACCGCCGCTGAAGCGTTTTCGCAGTCGGAGCGCATCGCTGCGCCCGGCAAGGCACCATTGCGCGCAGCAGCTGCTCGCTTGGGTCTGCCAGCGGCAATCGTGCAGCGACCGAAAAAAGCGGCGCAATACGGCAGTGGAGCGCAGAAGGCACTGCGCAGCGCGCAACAGCAACGGCTGGCGCTGACGCTGCGCTTCCCCTCCGCCGCTATTGCAAAAGCGGTTGCCGCCGCGACTGGTCCCGACAACGGCGGTTGGGTGACGCTGGAACGCAATGGTGTGACACTCGAAGTGCAGATTGCTGCCGCAAGTGTGGGGAGCCTGCGCGAGGCGGCGGAGGACTTCTTGGCGTGCGCCGCGCTCGCGGCGAAAGTGGCCGAAAAGGACTAGATGCCGGGGGTGCTGAGGTACCATGTCGCAAAGCTTTGCGCAGATGCTGGGTCGTGTGCGAACCTTCCATGAGAAGCACGAGTTTGCCGAGAATAACGGCCATGACATGGCTTACCGGCTGCTGCTGACGATGGAGGAACTTGGTGAACTGGCCGAGTGCATCACGAAAGGCAAGCCCCAATCGGAACGGGCAGAGGAGCTGGCCGACCTTCTCATCCTGACCCTCGGCCACGCTATTGCCATGGACCTAGACCTGGAGGCAGCGTTCGACGCCAAGCTGGAAGAGGTAATGCAGCGTCCCGCTATCCAGGGAGACCTCGGCGTCCGTGTAACGCGCTACGAGCCGCCCGACTGAAAATTCGGCAAACACTAAATATTGGACTGCCGTGCGCCGGCCGTGACCTCACGCAGCGAGGCGAGCACGGCACTTCCCGAACCTACCAAGGGGTTGGCAGGCATCGTCGCAGCCGATACGACGCTCAGCTTCATTGACGGCGAGAAGGGCATCCTGAAATATTGCGGTTACGCGATTGACGACTTGGCAGTCAGTTCCAGCTTCGAGGAGGTGGTCTGCCTGCTCTACGACCGAGAATTGCCTTCTCCTGAGCGACTGGCGGACATGCGCGCGCGTATTGGTGCCGCTCGCGTGCTGCCGTCCGAGGTGAAGCAGGTTATCGAGCAGCTCGCCGGTAGCACCTCGCCCATGAGTACGCTGCGCACCGTCGTCTCGGCACTGGGCCACTACGAGTCGAACGTGGCGTTGAAGAAGCTGCCACCCAAGGCGCTGCGACTTGTGGGGCAGATTGCAGCCGCGGTGGCGATGATTCACCGCCTCCGCGAAGGGCTGGAGCCAGTTGAGGCCGACCCTGAACGAGGGCACGCTGACGACTTCCTGCGGATGCTGCTCGGCAGCGAGCCGACTGAAACGCAGGTGAAGGCACTCGACCTGTATCTCATCCTGCTCGCCGACCACGGTTTCAACGCCTCCACCTTTTCGGGGCGCGTAACTGCAGGTACGCTGGCAAACCTCCATTCGGCTATCACTTCCGCCGTCGGAACGCTCAGTGGTCCACTTCACGGCGGCGCTAACGAGCGCGCGATGGAGATGATACTCAAGGTAGGCTCACCTGGCCGTGCCGCTGGATGGGTAGAGGAGAAGATTGCGACCAAGCAGCGCATCATGGGCTTCGGCCACCGCGTCTACAAGGTCGACGACCCGCGCGCGCCGCACCTGAAGGCATCGTCACGGGCGTTATGGGAGGAGCGAGGCGACACGGTACTTTTCGATACCAGTGTATCCATCGAGAAGGAGGTCAAGGCGGCCAAGCCGCTCGTCACCAACGTTGACTTCTACTCGGCAACGCTGCTCTACGGACTCAATATTCCGACCGACCTTTTCACGCCGCTTTTTGCGATGTCACGTGTCGCCGGCTGGACTGCGCACGTGCTCGAACAGTATGGCAACAACCGGTTAATCCGGCCCCGCGCACGCTACGTTGGCAAGGCGGATCGCACCTACGTCCCGCTCGAGCAGCGCTGAGACCGCAAACGGTTTTGGCGACCGCTGCTGGCGTGGCGTGGAAATCAACGCGGCGCGGGCACACTTGCGGAGCGGGGGGCTGTTGGTCTACCCAACTGACACGCTATGGGGACTCGGCTGCGCTGCGCTGGATGGCGCGGCGGTGGCGCGGTTGCTGCGGCTTAAATTGCGCTCCTCGAATGGGCTCAGCGTGATGGTCGGTGCAGTGGAGCAGCTTTGGGCGCTGGGCGAGTGTTCGCCGACAGCAGAGCGGCTCGCTGCGCGCTGGATGCCGGGACCACTGACACTAGTGCTGCCCGCCACGTGTAAGCTGCCAACTGGCGTCAGCCGTGACGGAACAATTGGTTTGCGCGTTCCTGACCATCCCGTCGCACTGGCACTAGCAGATGATTTGCCGGTCATTACAACCAGCGCTAATCGTCGCGGTGAGCCACCTGCAGAGTCACTGGCAGAGGCGCATAGGGCATTTGGCGACAACGCACACTATCTAGACGGAGTGGCCCCGCAGGGTGTTGCATCGACCATCGTGCTCATCCACGCATCTGGAGATTGCAAGGTGCTGCGCGAAGGCGTGATTTCCACGGTAGAGCTGGAGGCTTCGCTTGCAAGCTGAAGAACTTGCGCAGTGGCGGCAGGCTGGCGAACTGGCGCGTGATGCATTGCAATACGGCCGTCCGTTAATCTGTGAAGGTGCCGACGTGCTGGCAACGGTCGAGAAAATCGAGACTTATGTGCGCCGAAACGGCGGTGGCCTAGCGTTCCCAGTCAACATCGCCACCGACGAGGAGGCGGCACACTGGACGCCGTCGTCACGTACCAGTCGCCGCTTCAGCACGGGTGCGCTGGTGAAGCTAGACGTGGGAGTCGAGATTGGGGGATACATAGGTGACAACGCTCTCACCATCGAAATTGCCGCTTCGCGGCATGATGAAATGCGCGACGCCGCGCGAGAGGCGCTGCAACGGGTGATTGAGATGACTGCGCCCGGCGTCAATACTTCGTTGCTCGGCAGCGCTGTACAGGAGACTATCGAGTCGTACGGACTACGCCCAGTTGCCAATCTGACCGGCCACGGTATCAAGCGCTACGACCTGCACTGTGGCATCTCGATTCCCAGCGTCAGTGGCTTTCGTGGCACGGTGCTCCGCAAGGATGATGTCATCGCTGTCGAGCCATTCGCAACTAACGGCGCCGGTCGTGTAGGCGGTAAGCGCAATTCCAACATTTACCACTTTGTACGACCGGTCCGCGTGCGTGATTCGGAAGCTGTAGAGTTGCTAGAGCGAATTCGAAGCGAGTTCCACGGACTCCCCTTCGCCGAGCGTTGGCTTCACGCGTTCAACGACGACCCGCAGCCTTCGCTACAGAAGCTGCTGCGTGCGGGTGCCGTGGCTTACTATCCAGTCCTTGACGAACTGGGCCATGGCATGGTCACGCAAGCGGAGCATACGCTGCTACTCACTAGTAGCGGCGTGGAAGTGCTTACCCAATGAACATCTCGACACCACCCGAGCGGCTGCGAAGTGTTACAGCTTCGCCGATGTTCCGGCTCAACATATTGGCTGGTATTACAGGCGCGGCTGTGGCGTGCCTGGCGTGGCTCTTCCTGCAGTTGATTGACAGCGTGCAGTGGCTATTCTATCGTGACGGTGGTTTTCTTGCGCATGACCTGGGCTTCTGGGCTCTGCTCGTTCCTGTCACTGGCGGACTGGTGGCGGGCCTGATTATCAAATATTACGCACACGAAGCGCGGGGTCACGGCGTCCCGGTCGTGATGGAAGCGGTGGCGGTTAAGCAGGCACGGCTCAGTACACACGTCGCTCTCGCCAAGGGCGCTGCAGCAGCGACCTGCATCGGCACCGGTTTTTCACTGGGGCGCATCGGCCCGCTAATCCTGATGGCTTCTACCTTTGGCTCTGAGGTGGGGCAACGCACTGGGTTATCCGTCGAGGAAACCCGCACTCTGGTCGGCTGCGGTGCCGCGGCGGCACTGACCACGGCGTTCAATGCTCCGCTCGGGGGCGTAATTTTTGCCATTGAGCTGATACTGACCGAGTTTCGCACCCGTTCGTTCATCCCACTTGTGGTAGCGTCAGTCATCGCCACTGCGGTTGCGCGCACCCTCAAGGGCGACCTGACGGCTTTCGATAGCTTGCCTCCCTACAGCCTGCGGTCACCGCTGGAGTATTTGCTTTACCTCGTGCTGGGAGTTTTGGCGGGACTGGCGGCGACTGGTTTCATCAAGCTGCTCTTCAGCGTTGACCGGCTCGCGGCGAGGCTGAAACAGGTACCACTACCGGCGCAGACTGCGCTGGGCGGACTCGCAGTAGGGGTGATTGCGCTCTCGTTCCCCGAGGTACTAGGCAATGGTTTCGACGTTACACACGGGATGCTGCAGGGGCAGGCCAATACCACGCGGCTGCGCGGTCCTGACGGAATCCTGGCGCTGGGAAACCTGACACTGCTACTGGCTGCGCTTTTCGCTCTCAAGCTGCTTGCGACCTCTATATCCATCGGTAGCGGAGCCTCCGGTGGCGTCTTCACGCCGTCGCTGTTTTTGGGTGCTGCACTCGGAGCCACTTTTGGGATGCTGGTTGCACCACTCGGCTTCACCGCACCCGCAGGAGCGTACGCGCTGGTGGGGATGGCAGCGTTTGCGGCCGCAGCGACACGTGGAACACTTACCGCCATCGTGCTGCTCTTCGAGATGTCAGGCGATTACCAGATTATCCTGCCGCTGATGCTAGCTTGCGTTGTGGCTGACGCAGTCTGCTACGTAACATCTGAACATTCAATTTACACTACTAAGCTGGCGCAGCGCGGTGTCCATATCGACTTAGGCGCTGAGCAGGACCTAATGCGTATGCTCACTATCAGGGAAGCGATGACCCACGAGGTGATGACCTTCACCCCCAACACTCCTCTGGAAGTCGCTATTCAGCAGGTTGAGGATACCGGACACATGTCGTTCCCGGTGGTCGAGGATGGAAAACTGGTTGGCATCATCACCTGGGCCGATCTGCACAACGCGGTGCGCAACCACGACCGTCACCTGGCCGTCGGAGACTACTGTGTACGTGATGTGCTGACAATTACGCCTGATGATACGCTGTCACAGGCGCTCGATTTACTGGGGCAGAAGGAGATAAGTCATCTGCCAGTGGTCACGCCGCACGACGCCACGCAGCTTCTAGGCCTCATCACTAAGGGCGATATCATTAAGGCCTACAACCAGCGGCGGCTAGTGCGACGCAAGCGAAGCTGGGACCAGAATGGTGAAAGCCTTTAATGGAACGGGTGATGGCACCCACGTGTCGTCAGACAATGCTACGAGTGGGGAGCCGCTAGCACACCACAACCAGCACAACGGCAAGGCGCTGAGGTCGCCGACGCTCGCCAATTTGGGGCTGCGACTGCTGACGATAATCAAGCGATACTGGTAGCATGGGACTCTTCGGACGCAGGAAGAAGAAAAAGAAGAAGCGGGCCAAGCCGCCCCGGCTTGAGCCGGTTCTGGCTGCCCCGGCCGCACAGCCCGTAGTGGAGCTGGCGTTGCCGCCGACAGATATCCAGCCCGACATGGTAATCGAGATGGACATGGAATCCGTCGCCCCGACCGCCCCGGTCGCACAGCCCGTAGTGGAACTGGTGTCGCCGCCGCAGATCCAGCCGCTCGCGGGCAGCGCACCAGCACAGCCGACCGACTGGCAGAAGCGCAGTGAAAAGCCACTAGTAGACATTCACCGCAGGCTCGACAGCATGCTAGAGGAGGATTCGCAGTCGCTGGAGGAGCGCTACAAGGAGCGATTCGGCGACAGCTTGCCTAAGTCGGTGGCGGGTGATGCGTCAGCGAAGGAGAAACCAGCCACCAAGAAGGAAATCAGGTTCAAGCCGCGCTCCGGGATCAAGTTCACATCGCGTGCAGCTACAGCTCCTGAGCCGGAGGAGCCGGCTGTGGAAGCAGAAGAAGCTGCTGCAGAAGCCCCAGCCGAAGACGCCCCCATCTCAGGCGACACGTCGCCCAGCATCGGCTCTCGCATTACAGGGGGTGCGCGCAGCGCCGGCTCGCGCACGAAAGGCGCCATCGGCAGCGGCGCCTCCGCCGTTGGGCGGGGAGCGCGTGGTGCCGGCTCGGCCGTGGGTCGCGGCGTGCGCTCGACCGGTTCTGCTATTGGCAGCGGCGCGTCGAAGGTCGCTGGCCTGTTTAGACGGGGCGACAAGAAGCCCGCGGTGAAGAAGGCAGCACCGAAAAAGAAGGCAGCCGCGAAGAAGAAGGCGAAGCCTGACTACGGTAAGATGACTGCAGCCCAGCTCAAGGCAGAGCTGAAGAAGAAGGGATTGCCCTTTTCGGGAAAGAAGGCCGCCCTCGTCAAGCGGTTGCAGAAAGCTTAGCGGTGGGTAATAATACTCACCAGGTCACCGTCAGCAAGCATGTGCGCCAACCCCACAGTTTGCCCGGGAAACTTGGCTGAATCACCCCATACTAGTGCGTAGCGGAACTTGCGGCGGAAGTCGCGGTGCAGCGCTTGGCAGATTTCCGCCACGCTCGTGCCGCGTCGCACTACCAGCGGCTCTTCCAAGTCCGCTGGTTGCCCCTGTGGTTTCATGAATACCGATATAAAATCAAGCCGACCGTAAATGGCGTCGCGCAAGGTCTCGAGCCCCTGACCGGTCGGCGGTGCGATTTCGATTGCGCCGGGGCAGAGCTTCCGTGCCTGCGCCAGCTGCGTCTCACTGGCGAGATCAATCTTGGTCAGCACAGTCAGCGAGGGTGGGTAGACACGCGTTTCCGCCAGAAGGTCGACTAGCAGGTCCAAGTTGAACTGCTCGCGCAGCACAATCTGCGCATTGACCACACCATACTCGCGCACGACCGCCTTGATGGCTTCCTCCTCAAGCTCCTGCGCAACGGTGGAAATGACTTCGATGCCCCCCCGTCCGGTTTGCGCAATCGCGCCGTTAGGCCGACGCTGGTCAAGTCGTAGTCCCGCATCCTCCAGCTCCTGCAAGATTACTTGAGGTGCCGGCTCTGCAGCATCGACCAGATGCAGTATCAGGTCGGCGGCACGGATGACCGAGAGCACCTCGCGTCCGCGGCCGGCCCCGCGCGCCGCGCCAGCGATGAGCCCGGGCAGATCCAGCATTTGGATGCGCGCCTGCCGGTGCTGCAGCACACCAGGGATGACGTCCAGCGTAGTGAAAGCATAGGCCGCAGTCTCGCTTTCGGCACCGGTGACCGAGTTGAGCAGTGTTGACTTGCCGACGCTGGGCAGCCCCACTATGGCGACTGTCGCGTCGCCCGCCTTGCGCACCCCGTAGCCGCTGCCCTTCGGGCCGGACGACTGCGTCACCACCTGTTCGCGCATCTGCGCCAGCTTTGCTTTCAGCTTACCGATGTGGTGCTGTGTCACCTTGTTGTACTTGGTGTTAGAGATTTCTTCCTCGATTTCGGCAATCCGGTCGGTGAGGGACACGTTCCGCGGCAGAAAGGTGATGTTATGAAGCCGCTGGTGGGCCCGGCCAGATTCGAACTGGCGACCTTCGCCATGTGAAGGCGACGTCATAGCCAACTAGACCACGGGCCCGCGGCGCGCACCGCAGGTGGTAACTATTTGTGGGTTGCGTTTCACCTGCTGTGGTCGTCAAGGCAAAGCGGGGTCGCCGCCGATATCTCCAGCTGCGCACCGAGCCAGTCCTTGGTCGCCGCAAGCTGGAGAGGTTGCTGGCAGGTCTTTTGGCAGATTTTCGCGTCATTCGTTGTGCCGAGGGTGAAGCAGTGGTACGCGTACCGCATGTCGGTGCCATGGCAGCGCGCAAGGCGTTGAATGGTAACCTCGGTGCCGGTATCATTTGTGAGACGTTGGCAACGAGTGGCACGCTCAAGGGATTGCAACGGCGACTCGCTGGGCGAAAGTAATTAGCTGCTTGCTGACTCCGGAGTCGATGCAGGTTGCTGTGACATGTCCGAAATGCGGTTCCGGGTCTCTGCTAGAAGTGAGCTCGGTCGAACAATCTGAGTATGTCAGCTGCCCCGACTGTAGCCACCGTTTTCTGCGAGAGCCAACTGGCAGCGACGCTCCAGATGGGGTGACGGGTACAGGCTCCGAACCGTATGATGAGGATGAGCTGGACTGGGGCGATGCTGGAGAGGGGGATGACTATGTCGTTCTTTACCCCACAACTAACCGGCCGCAGATTGCGGGGTTGATGCTGTTGCTGGCGGCGCTGCTGATGCTGACAACAGTAGTGCTGATGAATGGGACGCTGGGCGATGCGACAAGGGTTGAGGGCACCACCGCCAAGGCTAACCAGATGATGGAGCAAACCGGCATGCAGTCTGAAGAGGAAATCGATGAGACGTTTGTCCGTTCCGTACTCCGCGCCGGCATTATTTGGGAGCTGTTTTGCACTGTGCTAGCGACCGCTGGTGGAGTGCTGGTGCTGATGCGACAGAACTACACTCTGGTGCTGGCAGGCTGCGCGGCGGCCATCGTAGGAATGGGGACTTTTATGCTTGCAACGCTCTTCGGCGCGATTGCACTCTACCTAGTCCTCCAATCACGCCCTGAGTTCGGCATAATCGAGGAAGAGAGCTGGTAGGGTGCTGCCTGGAATCCTGGAGCATTTCGGCATTGCCGAACTTTATCCGCCGCAGGAAGAAGCTATTGCTTCTGTCGAACGCGACGAGTCGGTACTGCTTGCGGTTCCCACTGCAGCTGGCAAGACGCTAGTCGCCTACTTGGCTCTGCTACGTACCGTCGCCGCCGGCCGACGAGGAATGTACCTCGTCCCGCTGCGTGCGCTGGCGTGGGAGAAGGTCGAGGAGTTGCATGCGCTCACGGCGGCGGTGCTGCCGCAGGCACGTGTAGGTGTCAGCGTCGGAGATTACGACCGCACGCGCGGCCTCAGTAATTGTGACATTATTGTCGCTACCAGCGAGCGCGCTGACTCGCTGCTGCGTCACTCGCCTGAGTGGCTGCCACAGGTAGGCTGCCTTGTTGCGGACGAAGTCCATTTGCTCAATGACTCGGGACGCGGACCAACCCTGGAAGTAACGCTGACTCGCTTCCGCGAGCTGGTGCCAGAACTGCAGCTGGTCGCGCTCTCGGCGACAGTCTCCAACGCGGCCGAAATCGCCGACTGGCTCGGTGCGACGCTGGTGAGCAGCGAGTTTCGTCCCGTCCCGCTCGCCCGTGGCATCTACACCGACACGCTACTTGAATGGGAAACGGCCGCGAAGCAGGTACTGCCACGCGCTGGTGCTGAGGGGCTGGTACAGCAGCGACTGCCCGACCAGTCGCTAGTCTTTGTGGCTACTCGTCGCGGTGCCGAGGCGCAGGCGAAACGATTGGCGCCGATTATCGACTCGACACTGTCGTCTGCGGAGCGCGAGGCACTGGTAGAAGCGGCTGACGCGCTAGAGACGGGCGCCGACGAGGCGACCAGCTTCGACCACGGGCTGGCGCAGTTGTTGCGACGTGGAGTCGCTTTCCATCACGCCGGGCTGACTAACCGACACCGGAAACTGGTGGAGGCGCAGTTCAGAGCGCGGCGACTGAAGGCGCTGGTCGCGACGCCGACGCTCGCCGCTGGAGTGAACTTGCCAGCGCGTCGCGTAATCGTGCGCGATCTGAAGCGATGGGAATCGTCGTTCCAGTCCAACCAGCCGTTGCCCATACTGGAGGTGCACCAGATGCTGGGTCGCGCCGGCCGTCCGGGCTACGACGCCGAAGGTGAGGGTGTGCTGATGGCAAAGGACGTCGCCCAGGCCGAGGAGGCCGAGTCAGTCTACTTTCGCGGCGAGCCGGAACCGGTGGTGTCACGATTGGGGTCCGAGCCGGCGCTGCGCACTCACTTGCTGGCCCTGATTGCTGTGGGCGCAGTGAGTGACCGCGAGGCGCTGCACAGCTTCTTGGACCGTACGCTCTTCGGCGCGCAGGGCGAGCTGTGGCGCACACAGCACCGACTGAATCGCGTAATTGAATTCCTGCGCGAGGAAGGGCTCATCACAGTGTCTGGCGCCGAGCCGGGTGAGTTCGCCCCCGCCAGCAAGACGCAGCGCGAGGGATTCACGGCGACGGATTTCGGCCGGAGGGTCGCGCAGCTCTATGTCGACCCGCTCACGGGCGTCACTATGCGGCGCGCACTTGAGTCTGGCGTGCCACCCAACCCACTAGGGCTGCTACACATGGTAGCGCGGACGCCCAACATCCATTCTCTTTATGTGCGTAAGCAGGAGATGGAAAAGTACCTGGTGCGGATGATGAACGCCGAAGATGAGCTGATGCTCCCCACGCCCGAGGATCAGGTCGAAATGGAGTTCTACCTATGGGACCTGAAGACTGCGCTGCTGCTGCAGGACTGGACCGAGGAGATGCCGGAGGAGCAAATGCTCAAGCGTTACTCAACCACGCCAGGCGATATCCGTGCCAAGGTCGACGTCGCTGAGTGGCTGCTCTACGCAGCAGGTGAGTTGGCGCGACTGTTTGCTCCCGAAGCTGTTGCGGAGCTGGAGCAACTGCGTACGCGTATTACTCACGGGGTGCGGCGCGAGCTGCTGCCGCTGCTCGCACTGCCCGGGGTGGGTCGTATCCGGGCGCGAGAGCTCTTCAACCATGGCTTTGCGGCTCCGGATGCATTCGCGACTGCCACTGAGACGGAGCTGGCGCGGGTGCCCGGCATAGGTACCCTGCTGGCACAGCAGCTGGCAGGTCGGCGCGAGCCCGAGCAGACAACGCTCTAAAGGGGGTGCAGCGTTCCGGACGCGATGGTACGGTTAATAGATGACCAGCCAGATGCGTTTGCTTACCGCTCGTTTGGACGGCGTGTGTTCTTCACCGGCCTGCTAATCGCCGCAATTTATGTCGCGGCCGGGACCATCGTGCTGCAGGAATCCGAAGCGATTATGCACCAGACTGGGATGGATTCCGAAGGTATTGGGGGGCAGGTAACAGGGGCGGTAGTATTCGTGATGATTGTTTTTGTGCCGCTCGCCGCGAGCATGCTGATGCTAGTGAATTTCCTGAGCCGCAGCTTTGGCAAACTAGAGGTTGAGCAGGGATTGCCGCTGACAATGCTAACCGCTTCGCGGCTGGTGTTTATTGCTGCCATTATTGTGGCTCTTGCGCCTATGGGGCTAGCAATCGATGCACCCATAACGGCAATCAAGTTCTACCAGAACCAGTTCATGACATGGTTCTTCACGCTAGTTGGGATTGGACTGGCGTTGGTTCTGCTGGCGCCGGTGCGACAACTGCAACTGCGCACCCGCAAGCCGCTCTGGACACCAGCGCTAGGAGGGGTGTTCGCCGCAGGGTATCTGGTCTGGATGGCGCACTCGCCGGCATGGGATATCTCGGTCTTTCAGCTCTCGCAGGAAAATCTGGCCACGGTGAAGGAGTTTCGCACTAGCTTCACATCCACGATGCTCGCCTGTGCCGGCGCCATCCTGCTCTGCTGTTGGACTGTCAAGCGCAATGCTGCTTCAATCTTGGCGCGCCAGAAGACACACTTCTTCACGCAGGTGGGACGCTGAGCCTGCCTTGGAGCGAGAAGTACCGCCCTGAAACTTTGGTTGACGTCAGGGGCAACCCGCATGCTATGACTCAACTGCGTGCCTGGGGCTCGGCGTGGGAACACGGCATCCCAGAGCAGCGCGGCGTAATTTTGGCAGGTCCGGCTGGCTGCGGCAAGACCTCAGCCGCACTGGCGCTCGCGGGCGAGATGGGGTGGGAAGTGGTCGAGCTGAACGCCTCCGACGCGCGCTCGGGGCCGGTTATCGAAGGTGTTGCCTTGCGAGCGGGCCTGTTTGAGGGATTCGCCGCTGACGGCGCTGCACCACGCACCAAGCTGATTTTGCTTGACGAGGCCGACAATCTATACGAGCGACCAGAGCAATCGGCCTCCAAGGCGAAGGATTTCAGCGACCGTGGCGGCCGTAAGGCAGTTATGCTCACGCTGCGCGAAACACGGCAGCCCGTCATCCTAACGGTCAACGACCTTTATGCGCTCACCAAGGGTAGTGGTGGTGCGTTCCGACGGCTGGCGCAGACCATCAAATTCCAGCAGCTCCCCGCTGCCATAATTCGTGAAGTGCTGAATGAGGTGGCGGCGGCCGAGAGCATTGAAATCGAGCCGGCAGTGGTGCAGCGACTGGCAGAGAACGCCCATGGCGACCTGCGCGGCGCAATCAATGACCTGCAATCACTGGCTGAGGGTGGTTTGACAGTCGACGATGAACAGGTCGATGCGCTGGGTGTCCGCGACCGTAAAGCGGAGATGTTTGCTACA
>CALBFM010000106.1:0-11330 GCA_937893445.1 uncultured euryarchaeote | reverse complement strand
CGGCAGGCGTCACACGCGAGTCCGGGTGGCTCTACTATGTCGACAAAGAAGGCAATGTCGCACGCACACTACTAAAGCGCGGTGGCTGAAGAAAACGAGAGGGACCCTACGGGGTAGTGCGCCGCATGGTGCGCGGGAAGGCGATTACGTCCCGAATGTGTTCGGCACCGCAAAGCCACGCGACCAGGCGGTCAAGTCCCAGCCCAAAGCCGGAGTGAGGAACACTGCCAAACTTCCTCAAATCAAGGTACCAACCATACGATTCCGGATCCATGCCTTCCTCGGTGATACGCTCTGTTAATTCCTCCGGTGACCAAACGCGCTCACCACCACCTATAATCTCACCATAGCCTTCCGGTGCGAGCAAGTCATGGCACACAAGTGACTTCGGCTCTGCAGGGTCGGGGCGGTGGTAAAATCCCTTTTCGCGGGGAAAGTGGGTGATGTAGAGCGGTTGACTGCGCTCCTGGGTCAGAGCCTTCTCCTCGCGGTAGCCGAAATCATCACCCCACGCCAAATCAAAACCCATTCCATTTAGTTGCTCCAGCACTTCGGCATACTTCATGCGTTCGAAGGGCGGCTTTACTGTCTCCAGGATAACGGGGTCACGGCCGAGACGCTCCAGTTCAGGGCGGTTGTTCGCCAAGACTGCCGCGATGATTGCTGCGAGCATCGCCTCTTCCTGAGTCATCATCTGCTCGTTGTGGACCCAAGCCGCCTCAACTTCAGCGTGCCAGAATTCGGTCAAGTGGCGGCGAGTACGCGATTTCTCGGCGCGGAATGAGGGTGCCAGCGTATATATGCGCTCGAGGCCGAACATAGTCGCCTCGGCGTAGAGCTGCCATGACTGCGACAGGTGGGCGTAGAACGCCTTGCCATCTTTGGCAGACTCATCAGAGTAGAAGGCATCGAAGAGGGCAGAACCACCTTCGCAGGCACCAGAAACGAACGAAGGTGACTGCACCTCGGTGTAGCCCTGCGAATCCCAGAAAGCACGGAACGCACCGAAAGCTGTTGCGCGTACTTTCAATGCATCGACCATCGGTCGGCTGCGCAGCCACAGGTGGCGGTTGTCAAGCAGATGCTCATCACCCAGATCCTTGGTAATCGGGAACGTCTCTGCGTAATGCAGTACCTCGAAGCGCGTGGCGCGCAGTTCGAAGCCGCTCGGGGCGCGGTCATCGGCAGCAGGTGTGCCAGTGACAATAACTGATGACTCGCGCAGTGCTTTGCACGCCGCGATAAAATCACCCTCAGGAACTTTCGCCTGCGATATAGTGCACTGCAGAATGCCTGTTGCATCGCGAATGACGACGAACGCCAGCTTGCCCGAAGAGCGAGTGCGATATACCCAGCCGCGCACAGTAACCTCGCCTTTGCCGGCACCGGTGAGGACGCTCGCAACAGGGGTGAAACGCGAGTGGTCGGGGAACTCTGGGTATTCCATCCGGCCGCCGACCGCGCGGCGGGTGCAAAACACTTTGCCGTTAGAAGGCGCGTAGCAGCAGAGCCACAGCAAGCAGTAGCAGCAAGCTACCGACGGCGCGGTCGATTGCCCATGCATGGCGCCGCAAGATATCGAGCAGCGGCGTGCCGGCAATTACAGTCGCGACAAGCATGTACCAGCTAGCATCGATAACACCAGCAAGCAGCGCGATTACCAGCCGATCGTTCAGTGCAAGGCCGGGCTCGATGAACTGCGAGAAAACAGCAACGAAGAACGCAAGAATCTTGGGATTGAGGAACGCGACCAAAAATCCGGCGACGAAGCCTTCACGACCACCACTGTCATGATCTGCAACTTCCCCTCCCTCAGATAGCAGGAACTGCCAGCCGAGCCAGACAAGCACCGCTGCACCGCCCCATTGCAGCGCCCAGAACACTGTATCTCCAGTCGCCATTACTACTGCCAATCCCGAGACGGCGAGCAATGCGTAGAAGAAGAAGCCGATACCGTGGCCGAGCCCGGTCATCACCCCGCGCAGCCGACCGCCAGCGACGGTGTTACGCAAAACAACAGCGAGGCTAGGGCCGGGCGACATCGCCCCTAACACGCACACCACACCAATCTGAGCCAGCACCGCCGAGTCCATAGCAGCACGGAGACGGTGAGGGTGAAAACATTATGCGGGCTGTGCATTCCCGCGCGTGTTCGGTGTCGTTGCCTGCCCCAAGTGCCACGCAGTGAGGAGCGTTAAGTTGACCTCCCTCACAGTTGGTTGCCAGCGCTGCCGGTACCGTATGGCGCTCGACAAAGTGCGTATCTGGGAGCGGCACAATGCGCAGACGGAACTAGCGAGCGCGATTGCGCGAGTGAAGAACGAACTTGCGGCGCCGACGCTGAAGGCAGATGAGATTTTTGCACCCGAGGCAACTTCGCACGGCGACATGCGGTCGCGATTGCTCGGCGCATTCCCTGACGGGGAAATCGAAGAACAGGTACTGCTGGCACAGGCACGCGACGTACGCATCCCGGAGGAGAAGGCGCGTGAACTACTGGCGGCACTGCTTGCCAACGGAACGCTCTGCGAACCACGACCTGGTTGGCTGGTGAAGGTCTGACTTTTAATAGGGAGGCTGGGTGCGGCCCCGCCTAAGCATGAAACGGAGCTCCCGCGTCTGGAAGAAGAAGGGCCAGCAACGCTGGAAGTGGCGCAAGAAGAAGATGCGCCGCCGCAAGCGCGAACGTCGCCGCAACAAGTAGCGCTTAAAGCCCCGTAGGAGTGGTTCCCCCGATGCCGGTCATCACTATTGACCTGACGGACCTGAACCGGCTGCTGACGCAGCCACTCTCGCCCACCGAATTGTGTGAAGCCATTCCACTGCTGGGTGCCGATTTGGACGAGATTGGCAACGACGAAGCAGCCATTGAATTCTTCCCCGATCGACCTGATCTACTCTCGACCGAAGGCATCGCGCGCGCGCTGCGAGCCTTCATGGAGCAGTCGCCGGGGCTGGCGCACTGCCCAGTCGCCAAGCCCAAAACATGGCTCTCAGTCGAGCCAAGCATCACCGAGATACGCCCTTGGTTCCTAGGCGGTATCGTACGTGGCGTCGCACTCGACAACGTCGCGCTTCGGTCACTGATGGAACTGCAAGAAAAGTTGCATGTCACGACAGGGAGGAAGAGGCGCAAGGCGTCCATTGGTATACACGACTTGAAGCCACTTGAACCACCGTTTCGCTTCTACGGCTGCTCGCTGCATGAGCCCGCCTTCATCCCGCTAGGTTATGACGAGCCGATGACGCCTGAGGAAATACTGCAGGAACATCCTAAGGGCATAGAGTATGCACACATTCTAGAGGGCGAAAAGCGCTACCCGCTGATTGTCGATTCGCAGGAGCAGGTGCTTTCGATGCCGCCAATTATCAACGGTCAGCTGACCGCGCTTTCAGAGGATACAACTGACGTGCTGATTGACGTGCAGGGGCTAGACCGGCAGGCTGTAGAGACCTGTCTCAATATCGTCACTGCCGCGCTCGTCGAGCGCGGCGGCAGCGCCGAGGCGCTGGAAATCCGCTACCCGAGTGAGAAGTATATCGTCCCTGACATGACGCCGCGAAAGCACCGCGCCGGCCATAGCTACCTAACACAACTGCTCGGATGGGATCCGGGCGCCGAGCAGGTGCACCGCGCGTTCCGCCGCTGCGGACTCGAACCAGAGCTGCGCAATGACGAATGGGTGGTGCAGGTGCCTGCCTGGCGAGCAGACCTGTTGCACCCAGTGGACCTGCTTGAGGAGCTCGCTATTGGGCTTGAATACGAAAAACTGCCCGAATACCTACCGCGGCTTGCCACCTTCGGCATGGAGACCACTTCGCGACCGCGCGAAAGGGAGTGCCGCGAAGCACTACTCGGGCTTGGATTCCAGGAAGTGGTTTCGCTCACATTGAGTTCTGCGCGCGCCCAGCACGAACTGCCGCAGCGCGAGCCGGCAGGCGAGGCGCACGTCGCCAATCCAGTCGGCGAGGAATACCACCTGCTGCGGCCAGCGCTGCTGCCCGGCCTGCTGGAGCTGCTGCGCACCAACCGGCACCACGAGCTGCCGCAGCGCATTTTCGAGGTGGGCTGGGTCGTGCGCGACCACGCCAACAGACTAGCGCTGGGCTGGGTCGAGCTGAACAGCCGCGCGCCCTTTTCCAAAGCACGTGCCACTGCGCAAGCGGTAGCACAGCGACTCGGCGTGGAAGGCGATGCACAGCCAGTCGAGGACAACATGTTCATCGCTGGCCGCTGCGCGTCACTGGGCGACGTGCTAGTGTTTGGCGAAATCCACCCGCGCGTGCTGGAAGGCTGCGAGCTGGGTTATCCCGCCATTGGCGGCGAATTGCTGTGGTGAAGCTGCCGGTCTGCTTCGAACCACGCTCGGCAGCCACAGCACTGCGCACGACGCTAGAGAAACTAGAGTGGGAATACACGCGCAGCGACGACGTTCGGACCTTCACGCAGGTGGCGCTGGTCATCCCGTTCCAGCGTGCGGCTCACCTGTTCCGCTACAAAATACCGCACGGTGAACTTACATTGGAGCTCTGGGCCGAAACTCCTGGAAGTAGCGGCAGCGTTACCTGGCTCCAGCTCACGGGCGAAGCGGACGCGCAGCACGAACTGCTCGCCGCGTTCTCCGACGGACTGCCCAGACCACCATGGGAGTTCACGCTCGGGCAGCGACTACGCGTGGGATTGCTAACCGTGCGTGGCGCACGAAAGAAGTGGGATGCGGCGCTGGCATGAGTCTGAAAGAGGATATCGCGAAACACAAGGCAAGCCTGCCGTTACGCTACACGCATGAATGGTTGCAGGAGCGCTTCCGCGAATTCTACGCACGAGCCGAACCAGAATTGCCGCCGCGGTTCACCACGCGCGAGTGGGGAATGCTCGGCTGGGGCGGCAAGCTAATGCAACGCCACCTGGCGTTCCGCAGCGAGGGGGGACTGCAGGCGAAACTAGCACGTGAGGCGCCAATGCACGTCTACCATTCCGTGGCGTATTATGCACACCCGTCAGCCGGCAAGATGAATGAAAAGCAATGGCAAGCAGCCGACCTTATTTTCGACCTAGACGCTGACCACCTGCCAGAGATGGAATTGCTCAAACAAGGTAAGATTACCTTCGGCAAACTGATTGAAATCATCCGTGGACAGACGGTGCGGCTCGTCGAGGACTTCCTAATGGGTGATTTGGGAATCGCTATAGAAGACCTACAAATGGTCTTCAGTGGCGGCCGTGGCTACCACGTGCATGTCCGCGCGCCGGTGGTGCTCGAGCTGCCGTCAGGGGCACGGCGCGAGCTGGCCGATTACCTGACCGGTCTCGGCGCTGATGCCGAGAGGCTATTGCTCGATGCGGGACACACACGGCAGTATGGTAACAGGCGCCACTCGACAAGGGAGCTGCGACTTCCCGCAACCGACGCACCAGGCTGGCAGGGACGCATCGCGCGCTTCGTGACGGCATGGCTAGCCGAGGTTCAGACACTGCCAGAGGACGAACAACTGAAACGACTGAAGGAGTTGCCACGAGTGGGAATGGAAACAGCAAAAAAAGTGCAACTCGGCGGCTCACCGCAGAAAGTCTTCGATGCGCTTCCGCGCCGCGTGCAGACCGCGCTGCGCGACGCCGCGCTCATCGAATGCGCCGTGCACGCCGATGAACCAGTAACTGGCGACCTGCACCGACTGATTCGGCTGCCAGGAACGCTCCACGGCGGCACGGGACTGCTGGCGCAGAGCGTGACGCTCGAAGAACTGCGCACTTTCGACCCCTACCGACAGGCTACTGCCCTGGGTGACGCACCGGTGAAGGTGCGCTGTGTCGCCGGACACCCGGTCGCGATGGGGGATGTAGCAAGCCTGAAGCCTGACGAGGTGACTGAGCTGCCAACCTGTCAGGGTGCTTATTTCATGGGACGCGGCTTTGCGACGCTGGAGATTGATGCATGAACTGCGATGCGGGCAAGGCAACGCCGGGACTGATTGCGGGGATAGACGAGGCGGGGCGCGGGCCAGTGCTGGGGCCAATGGCAGTTGCGATTGTCGCGATCGAGGAGGATAAGGCGCTGCGGAAGCTCGGTGTGCGCGATTCCAAACAGCTATCGCCACGGCGGCGGCGCGAACTGTCCACTGCCATCCGGCAGATCTGTGAATGTGCCGTGGAACTAATTGAGCCGGTGACGATTGATCGCTGGGTCGCTGAAAGGGGGCTGAACCGACTCGAAGAACGCGCTTTCGCACGGCTGATTACGCAGCTGGCGCCGACAGTGGCGTTCATAGATTCACCAGAGCTGGACGGGGAGAAAGTAGGGCACAGGGTTTCCACCCACCTGCCACCAGGACTGGATTGTCAAATCATCGCGCAGACGAAAGCCGACCAGAATATCCCAGTCGTCGCGGCAGCGTCAATCCTGGCCAAGGAGGCACGGGAAGCGGCGATGGAACGACTGAAAGATGAGCTGGGCGATTGCGGCAGTGGCTACCCCTCTGATGAGCGGACCATCACGTTTTTGAAGCAATACCGGCGTGAGCGGGGGAAGTGGCCCCCTGGAACTCGCAAGAGCTGGAAGACGCTCAAGCGGCTCGAGCAAAAAGTGACGTTGGACGACTTCGGAGAAAATGATGGGTGAACTGCTGGAAAAGCTGCAAGCCAAGGCGGCCGTGTTCAACACGCGCTTGGTTGATGATGAGGGATTCGCGAAGATGGTCGAAGGCAAGGATCGCACTGTCGCTATCGTTGTCATAGATGGTCCGACGCTTATCGCAAGGCTGGAGGACAACAGCTTGACTCAATTCGGCGAGGGGGACTCAACCGACGCCGACGTGGTCATCAAGGCCACCAACGAGACAATACTGTTGTTGCTAAAGCGGGAGCTATCGCCCGTCAAGGCATATGCCAAGGGTGAGCTGAAGGTCAAGGCAAGCTTCCGTGACCTGTTAATGATGAAGAAGTTTTTCTAGCGATGTCAGCCTGATAGCAAATCCGCCAGCCCAGCCATCTGCGCCGGCGTCAGCACCTCGCCGCGTTCCTGCAGATGCGGCAGCTGCTCAATCGCCGCGTCGGGGAACTCGAGCCGCAGCGCGTTGCGGACGGTCTTGCGCCGGTGCTGGAAGAGCGTTGCGACAACTCGCTCGAAGATGGTGAAATCACGAACTTCGTAGTCCGGCGCGCGTCGCTCGAGTCGCACCACCAGCGAATGCACCCGTGGCTGTGGCAGGAACGAGGTACGCGAGACGCGAAACAGCTTACGGCAGGCAACGTGGTGCTGAGCCATCACCGACAGGCGACCGTACGCCTTGCTCCCGGGTGAGGCGACAAGCCGGCGGGCGAACTCTTCCTGGAACATCAACACCGCCCGCCCCCACTCAACGTCGAAGAGGCGGAACAACAGCGGCGACGAAATGGCGTAGGGCAGGTTGGCAACGATAACGTCCACCGGAGGCAGCTCGACTTCGAGAGCGTCGCCTTCGACCAGCACCAACTCGCCGTCGAACCGCTGCCGCAGCACTGCTGCCAGCCAGCGGTCCTTCTCAACAGCGACCAGCTTGCCGAGCGGCATCAGCCGCTCGGTGAGGACGCCGCGGCCGGGACCGACTTCTAGGATGCGCTCGCCTGAGGTGATTTCGGCAGCAGCGACGATGCGATCGGCGATATTCTCGTCGACCAGAAAGTGCTGCCCCATCGCCTTGCGGCGGCGGCGGGAGTGGTGGGCCGGGGCGGATTTGAACCGCCGATCTTCGCCTTGTAAGGGCGACGTCATAACCCCTAGACCACCGGCCCGCTGATAAACGCCCGCCCGACGGAACACCCAACTATTTAATGCACGCTCTGGTGCCGCCGCATGGATTTTGCGGGAGAGCTGGGGCTCTCGCCGAGGCTCGTACATCGCAACCTCTCGCAGCAGGATTACCGTGATTTGGAGCTGCACCGCGGCGAAGGTGTTGCTACTGGGTCCGGCACCGTCGCCGTGAAAACCGGGATTTACACCGGACGCTCTCCGCAGGATCGCTTTTTCGTGCGGCAGCCACCGTCACAGGCACACATCGACTGGGGAGCGGTTAACCAGCCGCTTGAGGCCGGAGCATTTGACCGCCTGCACGCACTCGTCCGCGAGGTGATGGTAGATAATGAATTATTCGTCTTCGACGGCTACGCTGGCGCCGACGAGCGCTATCGGCTGCCACTGCGCGTAGTGACGCTGCGTGCTTGGCAGGCTCACTTCGCCCACAACATGTTCATCCGCCCATCGCGCGAAGAGCTGCACGACTTTACGCCACAGTTCACGGTCCTGAACGCGATTTCCGCCCGCGCCGAAGACTGGAAAGAACTGGGGCTGAACTCAGAGATTTTCATCGCTGTCAACCTGGAAAAAAGGCTAATCGTGATTGGCGGCACAGAATATGGTGGTGAGATCAAGAAAGGCATCTTCACCGTCCTGAACTACCTGCTACCGCTCGATGGGGTACTGCCGATGCATTGCTCTGCAAACATCGACGACAACGGCGACACAGCGCTCTTCTTTGGGCTGAGCGGCACAGGGAAGACTACACTCTCGACAGACCCCGCACGGCGACTCATTGGCGACGACGAGCACGGCTGGTCCGACAACGGCATCTTCAACTTCGAAGGCGGTTGCTACGCCAAGACCATTGGGCTCGAGCGCGAACGAGAGCCAGAAATCTACGACGCTATCCGGCCCGGGGCGCTACTGGAGAACGTCGTTGTGCGTGACGACGGCAGTGTCGATTTCGCCGACGGCTCGATTACTGAGAACACGCGCGTCTCCTACCCACTTGACCACATCGCCAACTCCGAGCCATCGGGGATGGGGGGGCATCCACGCAACGTAATTTTCCTGACCTGCGATGCGTTCGGAGTCCTGCCGCCAGTAGCGAAGCTGACGCCCGAAATGGCAATGTACCATTTCCTGAGCGGCTACACTGCCAAAGTCGCCGGTACCGAGCGCGGTGTCACTGAGCCGAGCGCTACCTTCTCAACCTGTTTCGGCGCGCCATTCATGCCGCAGCACCCCGCGGCCTACGCAAAACTGCTCGGCGAGAAGCTGGAACGGCACTCCGCCGAAGCTTGGCTGGTGAACACCGGCTGGACTGGCGGACCCTACGGCAGCGGTCACCGCATGGCGCTGACCGACACGCGGCGCATGCTAGCGGCCATTATGGAGGGCGAACTCGGCGACGCAGAGTTCACACCACATCCGGTCTTCCGGGTACTGGTACCGCAAGCAGTTCCAGGCGTCAACTCGCAACTGCTCAACCCGCGCGCCACCTGGGCTGATGGCAACGCCTATGACGCGAAAGCGGCAGAGCTGGCACAGCTCTTCAGCGCCAACTTTGCGCAGTATGGTGACTATGCAAAACTCGATTCTGCTTTCCCGAAGACTAATATTTAAAGGAAGTCAGACACCAGCTCGCGCTCGTGCGCTAGTTCGGCACCCGTCTTCTCCAGCGCGTTGCGAGCGAAACTATCATGCTTGATATCGCTTACAACTGTGAACGTACCAGGTGCAGTGGTGCGCACCGGCATTCCAGCCCATACGCCCTGCGGTATTCCGTACTCGCCACTCGAACATACCGCTAGACCATGAACCGTCTCACTCGGTGTGTTGAGCGCTCGGACGTGATCAACTAGTGCATTGGCTGCCGATGCGGCGCTCGAGAGACCGCGTGCAGCGATAATCGCGGCGCCGCGATGGCCTACGGTCTCGAGAAACTCACCGCGTAGCCAGTCACCATCGGCAATCGCCCCGGGCGCCGGTTGGCCAGCGATGCGTGCGTTGGCAGCGTCTGGATACATAGTAGAACTGTGGTTGCCGTAGACCACGACATCGCTCACCTCGCCCACGGCAACGTCTGCCTTCTGCGCCAGCAGCGCCGTAGCGCGGTTCTGGTCTAATCGCATCATGGCTGTGTAGCGCTCCGGGCCAAGTCGCGAGCCCTGCGCGGCGGCAATCATGCAGTTGGTATTGCACGGATTCCCGACGACGGCAATGCGGCAGTCGTCAGCCGCATGTGCGTCGATGCTTGCGCCCTGACCGACGAAGATACGGCCATTTTCCTGCAGCAAGTCGGACCGCTCCATACCTGGGCCGCGCGGCTTGCTGCCAACCAGCAGGCACCAGTTCGCGTTGGCGAATGCCGCGTCAGGGTCGGTGGTGATGACGACCTCCTCCAGCAGCGGGAAGGCGCAGTCCTGCAATTCCATTGCTACGCCGCGCAGCGCGTCCAGCGCCGGCGGAATCTCGAGTAGTTGCAACCGGATTTTCTGGTCCGGGCCAAACATCTCGCCGGAAGCAATCCGTGGCAGCAGGCTGTACCCAATCTGGCCAGCTGCGCCGGTAACGGCGACCCTCAGCGTGGAAGGCATGGCGGCCGACCCAGCGCGGTGGCTAAAGCGTGTCGCCGAAGGCGCGCCCTCAAATCAGGCGCGACACTACCTGCGCATGGAACGGCTTACAGCTGCTGATTTCGAAGGCACGACGCTCTCTCGTGACGGCACGCTAGCAGTCACTTTCTCTGCCAAATGGTGCCCCTACTGCCGCGATTTCATGGCCGAGTTCAAGACAGCTGAGCTTTCAGTGGAGAAGGCAATGGGAGACGTAACCGATGAGGAGAGCGCGCTCTGGGACGATTTCGAGCTCAATGTTGTGCCGACGATGGTGCTGTTCCGCGACGGCGAGGCTGTATGGCGTCGTGACGGCATACGACGTGTAGGTCTCAACAGAGCAGATATCGATGCTCTGCGAGCGGCGCTTTAACACCCCCCTGCCTGCCGGCGCGTGCTGCTGACACGGGGGCGTCTGCTGGTAGCGGCTGCGGCAATCAGCTGGAGTCTTTCAGGCTTCTTCCTCAAGGCACCAGCCATCCAGGTCATCGACCCAGATGCGCGCGGACTGCTGGTAGCGTGCTGGCGATCGTTATTCGCCGCGGGCGGAATGGCGCTCTTCGTCGACTGGAAGCAGGTACGCTGGCGGCCGGGGCTGCTACCGCTGGTCGGGTTCTTCGCTGCCATGAATTTACTCTACGTGCAGGCGATGACCTCGTCGACCGATGCGGGCAACGTCATCTTCCTGCAATATCTAGCGCCCTTCTGGGTGCTGCTCGGCTCTGCGTTCTGGCTTAATGAGCGGCTTGAACGCGCAAACGTCGCGGGCATAGCGTGCGGGCTGGCAGGCGTCGCCGTGATTGGCTCAGCCGTCATCGGCAACTCGCAGGCGACCGGGGCGCTGCTGGCGGTCGGGGCGGGCGTGACCTATGCCGGCGTAATCATCTGCCTGCGCTACCTGCGAGAGGAAGATCCTGGCTGGCTTGTGTTCCTCTGC
>CALBFM010000105.1:0-1935 GCA_937893445.1 uncultured euryarchaeote | reverse complement strand
CACTGCGTTCGACGGCTTCGAGTAATACGGTCATCGCCGCTTGCGCTTTGCGTGTATCGGCGAAATCGAAGAATGAATAGAAAAGAGCGGGCGTGACGGCCGCGGTTCCAAGAAGAGTCGCGCCAAGTCTGGGGAGGCCAAGAGCTACAGGCGTCAATGCGCACAGCGGCACCAGAAGTGGCAGCGTGTAATGCAGGTAGAAGGCTGGCACCGACACGAAACCGATGACGGCTGCCGCCAGCCAGCCGGCAAAGAATCCCTTCTCCAGTCCGGCGATCCGAACCATAGCCACTGAGCTCGCCGCGAGCAGCGGGAGAAGCATCATGACCAGAATGGCGAGGCGACTCAGGTTTCCGTTTTCTTCGACCGGCTTGCGCAGGTTGGATAATACCATCGCCGTCCAGTATTCATCCCAATAGCCGCTGGCTGCGTACCACGCTGCGAAGAGCAAGGAGGGCAGTGCGCCCAAAACAATCCAGCCAATTATCCGACGGAGCGACACGGCTCCCAACCCGCTAGAGCGGATTTGCAGCAGCGCGGCGAAGATACCGAAGACCAGCTTGCCGGCGGCGGTCGTGGTGTCAATGGCCGCGCCGTGCCCGGTCAGCACCTTGAGGCCGATGCCGCGTCCGGTCAGGTCATGGACGGTATTGATCAGATGGCGCAGGTCGCGCCCGAGCCGATCCAGTTTCCAAACGACCAACGTGTCGCCTGGCCGTAGTGCCTTCAGACAGCTCGCCAGACCGGGACGATCCTCGCGTTTTCCGGACGCTTGGTCTTCATAGAGATGCGCCGGATCAACACCGGCCGCGACCAGCGCATCGCGCTGCAAGTCCGTCGCCTGGGAGCCATCCGCCTTCGATACTCGCATGTAGCCAATCAGCATCTTGTACCTGTCACATATACGTTCGATTATGTGACAGTTTGCATCGGGAAGCTCTGCACGTCAAAATTTGTCACTTAACCCGTCATTCTGTCTAAGGCATGCAAAGGGTAGGCTAGGCTCATAATGTGACAGAAATTCCGGGGGGATGCCTTCCTTCGCGAAGGTGGCGCGCAACTGTTCCAAGGAAGCGGGGTCGCGCCGACCATAGGAAGCCAACGCGAACAGCGAGCGTGCCGTCTCGGGGTCGTGCCGCGCTTCAATGATGGCCTCATCGATGGCCTGGATTGCCCGTTGCCAGTGATCGACGGGTTCGGGCTTCGGCGCTTTCGCCGGCAGGCCACTGGTGAACCCGGTTTGGGGCTCGGACCAGAATAGCTTTGCGTGCTCGCCTGGCGGGCTTATATCCCTCACCTCAATCAAGCTGATTGCCGTTGCCGCCGCCTCCAGCATCTGCAACCGTACTGCCGGGTTCAGGGTTTCATACGGTCGCCACAGACTTTGCCCAGCACGCAGCGGATGCCCGCAGCATTCCCAGATTTGGCGGAGATACCCCGCGTAGGTGCCGCACGTCGAAAGCGGGGTGTTCAGCTCATCGAGCAGCGTGCGTAGCAGCCTAAACCACAATCCGGCGTGGATGCGTCGGCGCGGCAACTCCACGTGGCCGGTCGTCAGTGCCTGCCAGGTACGCTGGTCCATCGCCGCAATCGCGTCGCTGGCAGTGCGCGGTTCGGCGTCGGCGTTCTCCCAGCCGAGAAACCGCCCTGGCACGCCCCAATAGGATTCCAGCCAGCAGCCATGCAGTGGGCAGCTCAGCATCAGGGGCAGCTTCCATCATTGCAGTTGCAGCTCCCCCAGCCATTTCTGGAACAGCATCAGCCATACTTTGCGCAGCAAAGCCAGCAGCGTCAGGATTTGCTTCAACAAGAGCAGCTGCTACTTCTGCAGCTCCTTCAGGATTGGCATTCGACATACTAGCCGCAACAGCGGCAGCAGCGTTTGGATTATTTTCAACTAAAGTTATTGCAACTTCAGCAGCTGCTTCTGGTGCG
>CALBFM010000104.1:0-8546 GCA_937893445.1 uncultured euryarchaeote | reverse complement strand
ATTTAGAAAAAATGGTAGCACCATGAAAGTGGTGATAGCCCATGGAATTGATTTGTGCGAGCCGTACCTGGATAACAGGGTCGCACTCGAGGCTGAGGCTATCATGGAGGCGGGTCACGAAGTTACGGTTGTTTGCTGGGCCCGCACGGTTTCCGGAGAAATCGTTGATGGGGCTGAAGAAGAAGTAGTTAACGAAGTAAATGTCAGGAGAGTATTTTCTCCTGCTTCAACACCAGACAAACCTCTCCCCAAGAGGATATTCGAGCACCTCCTGGCCAAGCAAAAAATCAGTAAAATTATCAAGAATCTGGACCCGGATATCGTGCATTTCAACGACCTTGACACTGCCGTAATAGCTCTGTTCTGGTCGAATGGCCCTGTCTGGGTTTATGACGCGAGGGAGTATTACGCCGGGATGGTTAGTCACCTCCCCTGGCCGCTCCCCGACCTTGCGAATTTCCTGGAGAGACTGGTGGTCCGCAGGGCTGACGGAATAATTACGGTCTCGCCCGTAATTATGAGAAGACTGGCCAGTTACGGCGCGTCCAGCCGCATCCTGGTCTATAATTCAAGGGACCCGGACCGGTTTGTGGCCTCCGAGAAGTCCGGGGAACTGAGACGGCAGTGGGGTGTGAAACCTGGCGAACTGGTGGTAATGTACATCGGCAGCCTCGGTCCCGGTCGCTCGATTATGGAAATGATTGACGCCGCGGATAATATGGACCGGATAAATTTCATCGTCGGCGGCCACGGAGTATGGGCTCGGGAAGTCAGGGAATCGGCTGCTAAATCTGGAAAAACGAATTTTGTTGGCCCCATAGCATCCGGTGATTTGCCAGATTACTATGCCGCCGCTGATGTTGTACTGGGGGCGCTTGACCCTGCCTATCCCAACCACCAGCTCGCTATGCCAAACAAGTTATTCGAGTCAATCAGCGCAGGCAGACCACTGGTTGCCGCTAGGGGCACACTGGTCGGGGAGGTTATAGAAAAAGAGGGAATTGGGGAAGTGACCGATTACGGAAACCGAGAGGGCATGATTCGGGCACTTGGAAAATTGAGAAACCCTGAAATTCGTAAAAAATATGGTGACAGAGGACTCAAGTTGGCCAAGGGCGAGTATGGATGGCGCTGGCAGGCACGGAAATTGCGGGCACTATACCGGAGCATTGCAAAAGCGTGAGCTTCGCGCCGGCGCACGTCAGCACGCTTTTCCACATACATCCTGACGACGATCCACTGCTGCACGGCTCGACCGGCCTCGGCATCTGCCTGCCACAGGGCACATACGCTGCGGTCGAGCGGGAACCGGCAAAGCGTACCAGCATCAGCTTCACCGAAGGCGGCCACAAAGTGAAGGACCCGGTCACGCGCCGTGCGGTCGAACTAGCGCTCGACGGTCCCGAAAAGCTCTCTTTCTGGCTTCGGCGCGAGCTGCCGGTCGGTACCGGGATGGGGATGTCCGGGGCCACTGCGCTCGCAGCCTGCCTCGAATTGGGTGTTGGCCTAGAGCGCGCGACGCGTGCCGCGCACCAGTCAGAAATCGAGCACTCTACCGGCCTCGGTGATGTGATGGCTCAGGCAGCAGCACTGCGCGACGGACCCGGCACGCGACTGGTGCAGCGCCGCACGCCGGGAGTTGGCGGCGACGTGTTGACATGGCCAGTGGACGGCCAGCTGGCGCTCTGCCTTTGCGGCGGAGGGCGCAACACCAGTGACGTGCTCAAGGACGATGGATGGCACGAAATCATCAACAGTGCTGCGACCGCGCACCCTCTGCCGCCACCGACGCTGCGCGCCTTCCTCAAGGCAGGGCGGCTCTTCAGCGAACTGGCGGGACTGATGCCACCGGAATCAGCTACGGCGCTAGCGGAGCTGCCAATGGGCGCCGTCGGTACAGTCGCTCACCTCGGGACTGCAGTCGTTATGACTGATGAAGATGTTAGCAAAATCGCGACCGAGTTAGAACAGTTCGGGGAAGTACGGATTTACTAGGCGGCACTCGGTGAAGTGCCAGGCAGTTTTCCGGGCAGGAAGCGTGCCAGTTTCTCCAGCAGTCCTTCCTTGCCAGGGCCAGATACAAGAATGTTGTCCAGAACATCCTTGAGTGTCGCTACGGGGGCAACCTCTATTTTGCCTTGGTAGCGCGACTCAAGCAGCACGTCCTGCATATTGGCCTCAGGAATCAGTACCTTACGGATGCCGACCTCCGCGGCGGCCTCAATCTTGGCAGTGACGCCGCCAACCGGTAGTACTTGCCCGCGCACCGAGAGTGAGCCGGTGAGTGCAATAGACTGGTCAACCTCGGCGTCTTCAAGGGCTGAAATCACTGCAGCGGCGATGCTCACAGACGCTGAATCGCCCTCAACGCCCTCGTAGGCACCGACAAACTGGACGTGAATATCGTATTTCGAGATGTCATCTCCCGTATATTTCTTCACCAGTGCCGAGACGTTCTGCACCGCCTCCTTGGCAATTTCACCCAGCTTGCCAGTCGCGACGGTGCGCCCCTCGGAGCGCGACGCGGCCGGTGTTACTTCCGCCACTATGGGCATCATAATGCCCGACATCTCAGACAGCCCTGAATTGGCACCCATCACTGCCAAACCATTGACCATACCAACGTATGATCCATCGGTGATGTAGGACTTGTAATCCTTGCGCCGCTCGACGTAGCGGTCAGCGACCTGCTGCTCTAGCGGACGTGCGATTGCCTTGGCGCGCACGACGTGCTCCGCCTCGACCGGCTCGACGCCCAGCTCACGCGCGATATCGCCCGCGACGCGGACCAGTCCGCCCAACTCGCGCAGCCGCAGAGATAGATGCTTCTGCCGGCCGGCACGGCGCTGTGCCTCGACCAATATTTCGCCAATCGCCTCGCGTGTGAAATGGGGGATTTTCTGGTCCTTCACCACCTCCTGCGCGATGAAACGCACATATTTTTCACGGTTCTCCTGCGTGTCGGGAATTGTCGAGTTCATGAACACCTCGTAGCCGTAGCCGCGAATGCGGCTGCGTAACGCAGGATGCATGCCCTGGATTGCATCAAGATTCCCTGCCGCCACCAGGACGAAGTCGCACGGCACTGGCTCCGTCTTGGTCATCGCTCCTGCAGAGCGCTCAGATTGGCCGGTAATAGGAAATTCTTTCTCCTGTATGGCGGTCAACAGAGACTGCTGTGACTCGATACGCAGGAGGTTAATCTCGTCGCAGAAAAGTACGCCACGGTGAGCACGGTGAATTGCTCCAGCCTCGACACGGTCGTGCGCTGGCGTCTCGAGACCACCTGACTGGAACGGGTCGTGCCGTACATCGCCTAGCAGCGCACCAGCGTGCGAGGCAGTAGCGTCGACGAAGGGTGCACCGTCGTCATGGGCGTGGAGCACCAGCCCCTTCGGAACCAGCGCGCTCTCCTGCCGCTGATTTGTGTAGCGCATTGCCATGAAGATGAATGCCGCCGCAATCAGAGAGTAGAATATGACCATCGGTTCCGTGAAGCCAGTCGTCGCGAACCAGAGGATGCCAAAGGCAATTATTGTGAACACAATTAGCATCTGCGACTTCGACTTGCGTTCGCGCTCGAGCATCGCCTGCGCCTTCTGAACATCGACGATTTCCCTGCCCTTCCCGGACGGGACAACGCGCACGCGTGGTTCGTTGTTGTCTTCTGGGTTGTGGTAGACCAGCACATCCTGTAGCTCTTCCGGTGGCAGAAGCTCGGCCATTGCATTGCCGAGCATCGACTTGCCAGTGCCGGGGTCACCGATGAGCATTACGTGGCGCCGCTGGTCGGCCGCCTTGCGAATGATGTCGACCGCCGGGCCCTGGCCGATAACCTGGTCCACCAACTGCTTCGGGACGGCTATGTCGCTCGTATCCTCGAGGTCGAGCGACTTGACCCACTTGCGTGGGTCGTCCAGCTTCTGAGCCTTCTTCACCATTCGCCCCGCTGGTCTGCTAAGCGATATATAGCTTTCTAATCGCGACGACACGTTTTTAGCCTCGACAATGGCGGGCAGCCATGATGGCACGCCTACGGCTGTTGCTGCTCTTCACGCTGCTGACACTGATAATGATGGGGGTCGGCCTTGTTGCGGGGGCATACTTCGGCACCTCGCCGACTGGAGCAATGACGATTTTCTTCGTAATCGCAGTGCTAATCAATATTGGTAGCTACTTCTGGTCTGACAAGCTCGTCCTGAGAGCCTACAAGGCACGCGTAGTCGAACAACACGAGGCGCCGCAACTCTTCGGCGTCGTGAAGAAGGTGGCGCAGATGAACGACCTGCCGATGCCACGCGTCGCAATCGTGCCGTCGCAGACACCGAATGCGTTCGCGACCGGCCGCTCGCCACAACACGCAGTCGTGGCTGCCACTGAAGGACTGATGCGTATGCTCGACAGGGACGAACTGGAAGGTGTAATGGCGCACGAGATGGGCCATGTCAAGAACCGTGACACCTTGGTAATGGCGGTTGCAGCAACGATTGCAGGCGCAATTGCCTTCGCCGCGCGTATACTGTGGTGGAACTCCATTTTTGGACGCAATCGCAACGTCCACCCGGCACTGTTAATCCTGGTGATTCTTACCGCGCCGCTGGCGGCGTTCCTGCTGCAAGCAGCTGTCTCGCGACAGCGCGAGTTCAAGGCGGACGCGACCGCAGCTGCGCTGACAGGGAAACCGTGGGCGCTGGTCAACGCACTGCGCAAGCTGGAGCATGGTAACTCGTCCAGGCCTATGGAAGTCGGCTCGCCAGCACACGCTGCACTCTGCATCGCCAATCCACTTCGGGGGGGCGACATGCTCGTAAACATGTTCTCGACGCACCCGCCGATGCAGGACCGCATTGATGCGCTCGAGGCGCTGTAGGCGCACAGTTCATGCGCTGCACAGTCATCGGTGCCGGCGTTTGCGGCCTCTCCTGCGCGGTTCGACTGCTGGAAGCAGGGTGGGTTGTGGAGGTAATCGCCGAGAAGTTCTCGCCCGGGACAGTTTCAGATCGCGCCGCTGCTGTCTGGTATCCATTTCTGGTCGCGCCAGTTGACCGGGCCGAGGTGTGGGGGATGGCGTCCTACAGCGTCTTTTCGGAGCTTTCCGCCAGTGAGCCGGAAGCGGGCGTCATCATGCGCACTGGCCGGGAGTACCTACGCGAACCGGTAGAATCGCCAGGCTGGCACTCCGCCATCACGCACTTCCGACTGCTGGAACCCAGCGAGCTGCCTGACGAATATGTGCATGGTTGGGAGTTCGAGGTACCAGTGATCGAGATGCCGCGCTACATGGCGTGGCTACAGGCGCGCTGCGAATCGCTTGGCGGTACGCTCACACAGCGCCGGATTAATTCATTAGACGATGCAGGGGGCGACGCCCGAATCAACTGTAGCGGTCTCGGCGCACAAGAACTGGCAGGCGACGATGATTTGCACCCGGTACGGGGTCAGGTGCTCTACCTCGACCAGACACCAGAGGTAGGCCACTTCGATCAGCAGCCTGAAACACTGGCCCACGTCATCCCACGCAGTGACTGTACCGTGCTAGGTGGCACAGCACAGGCAAACGACTCGAACGAGTCACCGAGCGAAGATGACACCGAGCTGATTCTAGCAAAGTGTACGGCAATGTGGCCCGGACTTGACATTACCCGCATTACTGGCGTGGCAGTCGGCCTGCGCCCGGCACGCAGCACGGTAAGGCTTGAGCTAGAACCTGGTGAACAGCCGCTAATCCACAACTACGGCCACGGTGGCGGCGGCGTCACACTCTCTTGGGGCTGCGCTGATGAAGTGGTGGCGCTGCTCAGTGCCGCCACATAGGCAGCGGGGCGTCGTAGCCTGCCAACGGCACGCCAGTAAGCGAAGCCGTCTCCTGATCGAGCGCACGCAGGTTCTCCGGCCCGAGGTCGCCAATGCTTCCGGCGCCGAGCGCACCCATACCGTGTGTGAGCTTGTCACCCAGCTTTCCAAGTCGACTAAGAGTAACCTTTCCAGTCAGCACGACTCCGGCACCACCGAGCGCCAGCAGCTTGAGCACGTCATGGGATGAGGCTTGGGGCATCTCGACCAACATCGGCAGCCTGCTGTCGCGTGCTGCGGAGAGTGCTGCTTCCATCGGTACGCCGCCCGGTGCAAGGATAACTCCGTCCGGCGCTGCTCCGCTCAGTACACTCATGTCGCCGCTCAGGTCGCCTGCCGGCAAACGTACCAGAACCGGCACTCGGTTACGTGTATCCTGCCGTACCAGCTCAATTACCTGCGCCAAGTCATCGGGCCTCTCCATATCGAGCCTCCGTGGTAGCCTCCCAGCCGAAAGGTCGATGATTGCCAGATTGCACTTACTGAAATCTGGCGGTCTGGCTCCGACATCCCATGTAGCCATCTGTGGTGCGTGCTCGCCCTGCCACAGGATTGGGATTGTCAAGTTCAGCGGCTCCTCTGTATCAGGGCCAAGAGTCAAACCTGGGTTGACGGGGTCGAGTCCGGGGCGACGCGGACGTCGCTTCAGAACTGCTGCAACCAATCGCAGTCGTAGCAGCAGTTCTGGCAGTTCCTCCCACTCTATCTCTGGTGATTGTGCCACCGCAGTCCCGCTAACGCCTTGAAACTCCAGCCCCTGCGGATCGATACCGTGCTCCTGCAGCAACTTCTGCACAATTTTGCGCTCCGCTGGTGCAGCTGGCTTGGCACCTACTTCTGGCGGCGTGAAATTGCCAGCGATGAACAGCTTGCCGCCAGTCATGTAGCGCGCCACGTCACCACCTACGTCGCCCGCCACCACTACGGTGCCACCATGCATTCCAGTGCCGAGTGCTCCCTCTACGTCGCCTGCTATGAGGTGCTCACCGTCGAGCATTCCCGCCGCTGCGCTGCCACGCACTGAGCCCTGCACTACTAGCGTCCCGCCTGCCAACCCATGACCTGCGCCGCTGCCGGCAGAGCCATTGACTATGATTTCGCCGCTTCGCATCGAGTTGCCGGCGAAGCGCCCTGCACCACCATTGAGAATCAGTTGTGCGCCGTGGTTCAACCCGCCAAAATTATCGCCGCCAGTTCCATCGAACGTCGCCGTTTTTCCTCTGGGGAAACCGACCGCGATGCAAGCCATCGGTTCGAGCCGCTTGGCTGCTACTGTATCGCTGTCCGCGAGTCGCTCCAGTAGTCGCGAATTGATATCACCCGGCGTTGGGTCCCAGACCTCCTCCTCATCCGCCATTGATGCGGCAAATGCAGCGCTATTTAGGTGATTGCCGGAAGATTAGGTATTGCTTCTTACCGGTGACAAAACCCTAAATCCAACCCAGTAATGTAGCCGCGATGGGGACGGGTGAGAAATCGGCAGCGGAGTTGGAAGAAGAGTACAGAAAATGGAAGGAGGGCGATGGACACTCCTCACACCCGCACACGTACCTAAAGAGTGAATCTGGACGTTACGCCCTATATCAGGGGAGCGGCGTTCAACTTGTTGAACAATGGAAACTGAAACTTGGGTTCTCGTTCGCTTATACACTTATGCTTCTAATCCCTTATTTCAGTTATTGGCTCTGGTTCGTACTTTTGCCACCTCTTAGGGTGATTGTCCCCTCTTCACCATCACTCCAACTCGATGTATTCACAGATAATTTCCATGAACCCACTATTTGGGGAAGTTGGTTTGCAGGAGGTGGAGCTTTTCTCCCCTCAGCCCTCGGATTTCTGTTGTTTTTGACATATTTCTATTTTCTGAATAATATGTTTGTTCCAAAATACAAATGGAGGCAACACGCGTTTATCAGCATACTTTGGATATGGTTCTTTATTTCCTGGGCAATAGGAATACCACCCTCTCCGTTTGAGTGGTTGTCCTAGTGTCCACGTGTGACCATATATTCAAGCAACGCTTCGAATAGCCGCCGCGGCTCGCCCTGCGGGTATTTCGCGAGCGTGGCGCGGACGCCCTGCAAGTAGTCGTTCGCCTGTTCGTGGCATGCTGCCAGCGCGCCGCTGCGCTCCATAATTGCTACGGCTTCGGCCACATCATCGTCGCTGTTGTCGCCGGCGAGGATGGTTGTGAGCCGGTCCTGGTCTTCCGACGTGGCGCGGTCAAGCGCTTCAATAACCAGTAGTGTGCGCTTGCCCTGTCGGATATCGGAGCCGGACGGCTTGCCCAGTAGCTCCTCAGTAGCGGTTGCGTCAAGGTAATCATCCCATATCTGGAAGCCGAGGCCGACATCTATCGCCATCTGTCGCAGTTCACGTGCCTGTTCCTCGCTGGCGCCGCCGATGCGAGCACCACCATAGGCTGCCGAACCGAACAGGACGGAGGTCTTCAGCCGAATCATCTCCATGTATTCGGCTGGTGATACTGTATCACGGTTCTCAAAGTCCAGATCCATCTGCTGCCCTTCACCGATTTTCCGCACTGTTATGGCAATGTGGCGTACCAGCTCGGCGCGCAGCTCCTGACTACAGTCACTATCGGTCACCATCTCGAACGCATAGGCGAAGAGCGCGTCGCCGGCATTGATGGCTACCGCGACACCAAACTCAGCGTGAGCTGACGGCACCCCGTG
>CALBFM010000103.1:0-1664 GCA_937893445.1 uncultured euryarchaeote | reverse complement strand
ATGATTCATTTTCGGTTTTCCGCTTTGGATAATCATGATGCCTCTGCTCTCAATCGCAGAAGGACATCCCCAACGACCTCCCCCTCCAACTCTTAATGTCGACCTTCTTACGCCGGCCTCTTCCGCGCATTATGCTGGGCGGGACAGAAGAGACTGGGTGGAAATCACGCGTGACCGACAAGAACGATATTGAGGAAAACCTGACGCGGGTTCGAGCGCGGCTGGCCGATCTGGATGCTGAACGGCATGAGCTTCAGCGCGAGATGGCGGCACTTGAGGCGCTCCACCGCGCTGAAGTCGCGCAGAAGCACGTTACCGGGCTGCTCTACTTCAACCCCGGCAAGCCAACACTCGACGAGACGCTGAACCTAGTCGAGACGCCGCTGGCAGAGCTCCCGGACGAGCGGCTGCGGCCGTCGCGCGAATCGCTGGAAGAACTGCTCGCAGGCTTACGCGGCTAGACCGTTTTCGCCAACTATTAAATACCACCCTAATTCGGGCGCGACATGGCTGATATCTGCTGTGATATCGAAATCATTCGCACTGGGGGTGAGTTTGAGGCGCGCATCGAGGGCGCCGCAGTTAACGTCATCTCTCTCAAGAGTGCCAACTTGGAGGAGCTGCTAGAGCAGCTCTCGCTCGAACTCGAAGACAAACTCGGCTAGGGTGGATTGCCGTTACCTTTCGATTCACTGCGATACGATAACGCCGTCAGTGCAATCCCACCCAGGATGAGCACTGCTGAGACTATCAGCCGCGGTGTCAGCTCGTCGCGGCCGACGGCAATGCTAGTCGAGGTTGCAATCAGCGGTTGCAGGTAGATAAACAATGCCACCTGCGATGACGGCACCTTGCCGAGCGCGTAGTAGTTGAGGCTGTATGCGATCACTGTCGCGAAGATTATGGTATAACCACCCGCCAACACCACGTGCTGCGGTAGCGCGCCCCATGTAGCTGCGTGCGCATATCCACTCCAGAGCGCGAGTGGTCCCATGGCAATTGCACCGACCGCCATCACCAGTGCCGTGAGGCCCATTGCGCCGTAGCGATCGACCGCCTGACGGGAGAGCACCAGGAACAACGCAAAGGAAGTAGCGTTTGTCAGGACTAGCAGGTCTCCCAGCAAGTATTCTCCCTCGAAACGTAAACGGTCCGCCTCGAGCAGCACCAGCGCACCGGCCAGCGCCAAGACCAGTGCCGCCTGCTGGGCACGGCTGGCGCGCTCATGTCCCAGCAGGACCGCAAAGGTGAGCGTCAGCACCGGAATCATGCAATTGATGAGCGCCGCATGCGCAGGGGTAGTGTGCGCCATGCCAGCCGAAAAGAAAATAGTGTTGACAACAATGCCGAGTGGAGCACCAAACTCTGTTGCGTCGCCGAGAATCACATCGTCATTGTCGGAGAGATGCAGAAACTTCAGAAGCCCACCCTTGCGGAGTGGTTTCCTAAATTTCCACATGTCACGGGGCTTGGAAAGAGCCATCCTCTGCAGGAAACTCAGTTTGTAGTTCACACCAGGTTTAGGAGCCCGATGTACAAACTTGGTAACCAGATTGGATATGTTCTTGCCAAGCTTCGTGGCCGAGTCGATTGCTTCGTTTTCACGCTGTATGGTTTCCCATCCAGCACGACGACGAACAACCTGCCCGTCCTTCCGACAATAC
>CALBFM010000102.1:0-16411 GCA_937893445.1 uncultured euryarchaeote | reverse complement strand
AGCCGTCAAGCGGCGCTGGGATTGATCCGCTGGCGGGGCTGCTCGGTGATGAACCGAATGATATTGCGCCACCCGTGGAAGAGTTGGAGATTGACGGCGCTGATGAAGAGGAAGATGTCGGCGTCCGTATGGTGGGTGGCGACGATATGACTGATTTTGGCGCACGCAAAGGTAGCGCGGTCGGGCCGCAGAAGCACATTCCCGCCAAAGAAGCGCAACCAAAGAAGCGAGGCGTGAAGCGGGTAGTCAAACGCAAGAAGAAGCGGAAGTAGCTGCATGGACCTCGAAGCCTTGAAGCAGCTGCCGCCGTGGGCCAGAGAGCTGCTGAGCGCCGTTGCCGTGGTTCTGGTGGTGTTCCTGCTCGCCTGGGGCTACACTGGTAACTGGCCGCCGATGGTGGTTATCGAGTCGGGCTCGATGGAGCATGACGGCAACCAACTCTATCCCGAGCCGGGCTTCACTCACATTGGCCCCATCGACACCGGAGACCTAGTGCTGGTCAAGAGCGCGGAACGCGACGACATCGTTACTTACCTAGAGGGGAAACAGACTGGCTACAAGCGATACGGCGATTATGGTGACGTGATAATTTACTACAAGAACGGGCTGCGTGACGGGTGCAGCCTAGGCGAGAACCTAAACGAGGCAGACTGCAACCGGCAGGATGGCGAATGGGTCGCGACAACGCCGGTCATCCACCGTGCCATGGCGTGGGTCGAGGTGCGCGATGACGGCTCCTACTACCTGCCCGAAATAGACATGGAATTTAGCAACGGCAAGCTTGTTCTGGCCGAAATCGGGCTTCCACCCGGTGCGCCGCTCACAGGCCTAGAACATTCAGGCTACATCACCAAGGGTGATTCGACCAGCAACCGGCACCCCGACCAGCTTACGCACCGCGACCTTTACGGGCAGGACGTGCAGCCGGTGCAGCCCGAAGATATCATCGGCATGGCGCGTGGCGAGCTGCCCTGGTTCGGGCTCATCAAGCTCAGGCTGACGCAGCCCGCTAGCTATGCCTCGGCACCGGAGGAGTGCCGGCAAATGCTCTGGCTCTCGCTGGCGACTATTATCATTGGCCCATTCGTCGCACAGCGGGTATGGGAGCGACGACGCGATGGCTAAACCCTTAAGCCGGCGCAGGCTCGCGCCGCCAATGGCTGAGCCAGCAGCCGCCAAGCGCGGCATCCCACCCAAAGACGACTTCAACGCTTGGTACCCCTTTATGGTTGAGGCGGCCGAGCTAGTCGACAAACGCTACCCTGTCAAAGGGATGGACGTCTGGCGCCCCTACGGCTGGAAAGCAATGCGACTCATCGATGGGCTGACACACGCAGAGATGGAGCGCACCGGCCATCAGGAAGTTAACTTTCCGCTGCTCGTCCCAGAGCAACTGCTGGAGAAGGAGAACCGGTTGGTATCGAGGTTACAGCGCGCGAGGGCAGAGGGGGTGGACCCATCGGAGCTGCGGATGGATGAAGAGACAACCGGTTTCGCCAAGGAAGTCTACTGGGTGAAGCACGCCGGCGAGACTGAGTTGGACGTGCCAATGTTCCTGCGCCCCACTTCGGAGACCGCAATGTACACCATGTTCCCACTCTGGATTCGGTCGCATGCGGACCTGCCGCTCAAGACCTACCAGATGGTCAACACTTTCCGCTACGAAACGAAGCAGACTCGCTCTTTCATCCGCGTGCGCGAAATCCACTTTTTCGAGGCGCATACCTGCCACGTCGACGAGGATGACGCAACGCGACAAATCGAGGAAGACCTGGAAATCGCGGCACGACTGATGCATGACCTTTGTCTGCCGGTGCTGGTTGCACGGCGACCAGTGTGGGACACCTTTCCGGGGGCACACTACACGGTTGGCATAGACGTCGTGATGCCAGACGGGCGGACACTGCAGGTGGCGTCGGTACACCACTACCGCGACCAGTGGGCGCGGGCATTCGATGTGCGATACGAGGACGTGAAGGGCGAGCAACAGTACTGTCATCAGACCACCTATGGCATGTCGGAGCGGCTACTGGGAGCTGTCGTGGGAGTACACGGTGACGACCGTGGGCTAATCCTGCCACCCGCAATTGCACCGCACCAAGCTGTTATCGTGCCGGTGCTGGCAAAGAAGGGCGCTAATGAGGTGCTCGCTGCCTGCAACAAGCTGCAGGCGCAACTACGCGATGCTGGGCTACGAGTGCACTTGGACGACCGTGACTTGCGGCCAGGGCAAAAATACTATGACTGGGAAATTAGGGGCGTGCCACTGCGGTTCGAGCTGGGACCGCGTGACCTTGCCCGTGGAGAATGCGTGCTGGTACCGCGTACCGGCGGCAAGAGCAATGCACCACTAGCCGGGGCCGCAGAGGTGGCTCGCGAAACGCTGGAGGCGGTGGCAGATGAGCTGCGCAAACGAGCCCGCAAGTTGAAAGATACGTGCATGCACACATTACCTGCACTGGAGCGCTCTGGGGCAGGGCGATTGACGCTGGCGGAGCCGGTCGCACCCGGCAGGATTTACGAACTGCCATTCGACGGCAGCGACGCCGATGCCGGGGCGGTGGAGGAGCTGACTGGATTATCGTTCCTAGGTGACGCGCATGAGCCGTTCACCAAGGCGAGGAAGTGCGCCGTAACGGGGGAATCTACAAAGCGGTGTGTTTGGCTAGCGCGAACTTATTAGTATCTGGACCAAATTAATTTTATCGTCAGATAACGAACCTCGTTATCCTTATATATGCATACAGATGTAGCGCGCTCCCGCGGTCTGCTTTAGCAGTACCGTACAAAGAAAATGGAGGACGCAACTATGGAACACAGAATAGAACGCGACGAAGAGGGTGTCTCCCCAGTGATTGCGGTCATCTTGATGGTGGCAATCACGGTCGTCTTGGCAGCTGTGCTGTACGTATGGGCAGCAAGCTTCCTGGAACAGGGCGAGGCTTCTCCCTTCGGGCAGTTCAAGAGCACAGTCAGCAGCAACGGTGAATACTACGTCACTGTGATTACGGTGTCAACCACCCACGACCTCGAGGCCTTCAACTATTTCCTGAAGGATCAATCGGGCAGCACCAACGAATTTGGTGAGATTGCAATGCAGAATCTCTCCGGAAACGTAGTTGGTGTTGACGCCAGCTATGGCGACAAGTGTGGCGGATCCGACGAACCGGCATGCGAGACCGATATGTCCACACGGGCAGACGCCGTAGAGAACGACAGCGGTAGCAACTACGCTGTTGCCTTCTACGACAACGACCGGGACGGAAAGCTATCGTCTGGTGACAAGTTCACCGTGCGTGGCAGTCACGGCTCCGGTGCCGACGGTCCTGCCCAAGACGACTGGTCTCTCGAAGTCAAATTCGATAACACCGGCGACGTCATCGGCAGCAAGAAGCTCGGTTAGGCAAACCGCCTGACCACGGTGGGCAGGGGACGCACAGCCCCCTGCCCCCACTTCTCTAGAGCGCATGCTGTGCTTTTTTAGTTAGGTGTAGACCTGCTAGCCAGTTGTAGTGTTGAGAAATACACTTTGCATCGTGCTGGTATGTTTTAAACCGATTTCGATTGTATTGATTTTACCGTATTCTCTTAGAGTATTTCTTCAACTTTTCTTGATATTCTTCTTCTGTTAGCCCGTGCCATCCTTTACAGAAGCCCGTTGGTGACCTACCGCATCCACATTTGTTCATGAAAAACTCTAATTCATTCTAGTTAATCTAGATTGTGTCATGGCGCTGCACCGTCGTCCCTCGCTGGTAAGTCGCTGCCGCAGCCGCCGCAAAGGCGAGCGCTGTCGCCGCATCGATGATAGGCTCGGGCCGCTCTATGGCCGAAATACGCAGGAAGCCAAGAATGAGGTAGAGCAGCGCTAGCCGAGCCGCGATGCGAACGCCATTGTCGCGCTGGAGCGCCGGCATCAGGTGCAGCGCCATGCCGCCCAGCAGCACCGTAGCTGCCAGTCCGAACCAGACGTCTAGCAGTCCACCAGGGAACGGCAACTCGCCATCGAGCCGCGCTTCAAGCACCAAAAGCTTCCAGAACTCGTGCGCCGCACCGAAAAAGAGGCCGAAGCCCGCTGCGTAGAATGTAGCGTGGCGTGCGTCGCGAAAGGTGCGTAGCCGTAGCCCGAGCCAGAGAAACAGCGTCACCAGTGCTGGCGTAACGAAGAGCAGCGACGCGTAGCCTACCTCGGGGGAGCGCAGGTCGAAGCCACCAACCAGAATAAGCACCTCGGCAAGGGTCCCAAAAATGGCGCCGCCGCCGCACGCCAGATAGAGCTTGCGCTCCTCCAACTGTTCTTCAACGGAGGCAATGGTACGCAAGAAGAGCAAGAAGGCAGGGATGAAGAGCAGCACCATCCCGAGCAGGTTGGCGGCCCAGAAGGGAGAGCTCATACTTCCCGCCAGCGCAGCCACCACGCCACACCGAGCGCGCCAGCAACCACCAGAGTGCCAGCTAGCAGTTCCACGGCCAAAGTCCCCTCTGGTTCGGGGGATGGCACTACCGGCTCAGGGACCCAACCGCTGAGCGTGATGGAGTTGATGTGCACCTCGTAGAGTGGTCGGTCAGGGCCGCCCTGTGCGCGTGGTGTGGGACCGTCGCCATCAATATCGTTGGTCGTTGGCACTGCTGCCGCTGCACGCACTAGCTCTATTCCCTCTCGCACGACGCCGAATACTGCGTAACCGGGGTCGTCAGGAAGCGTGCGGTTGCCGTGGTCGAGCCCGTGCTGCGGAGTGTCGCAGATGTACCATTGACTCTCGGCCGAGTCAGGGTCAGCACCGCGCGCCATGCCGATAGCCCCATTGATATGTGTAAGGTTGGCGTCCCACTCGAAGGGGATGGTCTCACCGCTGCCACCTTCGCCGCAGTCCAAGTTGGTGCCTGGATAGACGCCGACCGTCGTGCACTCGGGATCTCCCGACTGGATAACAAAGTCATCGATGATACGATGGTAGAAGATACCGTCGTAGAACGACTGGTTCACCAGACCCAAAAAGTTGTTGACCGTGATTGGCGCCCAATTCAAGAACAGTTCGAGCACGATTTCACCCTCGAACGCGTCGCCGCCTCCGACGCCGGGGTCGTAGGTCAGGTTGATGATTAAGATGGGGTTACCCGGGTACGACGACTCCATCGGGCTCGGTACCGCCATCGCTGTCGGAACGAGTAACAGCAGTGCCAGCAGTGGAATCAATGACCGCATTGGCAGCGAGTATTTCGGGCTGTTAATAGGTGCGTCGCTATTGGTGCAGCTCGCGCCGAGGGTCCGCCTCAGTACCCCAGGTCTTGACGAACTCGCTGGTCTTTTCGAACATCTCTTCGAAGGAGCCCCACAGGTAGAGCATGGGTTGGTATTTCGTGACGTCGTAGGGTCGTGTCTCCATCTCCTCGAAGTCGGGGGTGCGGTACTCTATTCGCGGGTCACAGACGCAAGCATCCTCACGACCGCACGCTGCGCCAGAGCTGCAAGCGTGCTCAATCTCCCCGAACGAGGAGAGCATACCTGGACCAAACGCCTTGATGTCGTTATTTTCGCGACAGATGCCAAACTCCATCACAAACCAAAAAACGGTGCCAAGCCGCGTAATGGCAGCTTCCGACTGCGTGCGCATGTCTGCCTCGCCGAAGAGAGTGTTCAGCTCGGCCCACTCGGGAACGGCAAGCATCGCGGTGTGGCCCACCAGCTCGTGCACCACGTCCGGCTCCGGAGTGTAGAATGGATGTGAAGAATGGCGGATGTACTGCGTTGAGAGGAACACTTTGTTCGCCAGCGCGGTATGGAAGGTTTTCGGGTGGACCAATCCCCCAACCGGCTCCTGTCGGAAGCCGGTCAGTGGCTGCAATCGCTCCGAGATCCATTGCAACTGCGGGATGCGGTCATTCGGCAGGCCTAGCTGCGCAGCGTGCTTGAGGTACTGCTGGCAGGCGTACTTCTGGTGCATTGGCTCCATGCGCTCCATGATAGCGGCCCAGACGCCGTGCTCATCATCGCTGTAGGGCGCCTCGGGAATCTTACTGGTGCGGCGATCAGCCATCGACATCTCGTTCCACTCGATGGCGATTTTCGCGATTTCGTTGCGGCGGTCGCGGTATTCCTTATCTTGGAAACCAGGGTGGTCTGGATCCAGCTCCACGAAAACGTTGCCCCCGACTATGCGCACCGCCGAGTTGGCCTCGTCAGTCTCCTCGCTTACGCCACTTTCGGGGTTATGCATCACTTATCACCTGCCCTCTGTAGCAGCGAAGGCAGTAAAACCTCTCGGTTGAATTAGTAATGTACAATGGAATCTGGTCAATCCGAGGAAACGGCACTGCGCACCATCATGCTGCTGGCACTAGTTGGCCTGCTTGATTCGCTCTACCTCAGCTACCTGCACCACCTTGTCGCTGGCGGAGGTGGCTGCCCAACGCAGGACCTGCCCGGGCTCGACTGCGGACAGGTGCTGGCAAGCACTGAAGCGAACATGGTTGGGGTTCCCGTGGCGTGGCTGGGTGTCCTCGGCTTCCTCATCGTCGGGGGACTAGCGCTCGACCGGTTCCTGAATCTGGACCGAGAACGCACGCTGCTCAACCGACAGTTGCTGCCTTTGGTCGGTCTAGGCGGCTGCGCTCTTGGCGCCTGGTTGACTTACGCCGAGGCTTTTATCATCAAACAGTGGTGCCCCTTCTGCCTGCTGGCATTCGGGCTGACGCTGGCGCTCACGGGAGTGGCGCTGCGGGCCTACGGCGATGACCTGCGGGCAATACTAGGGAGATAGATGGCTTCGAAACGCAGGCGCAAGCAGCTGCTGAAACAGGACCGCGTCCTCGAGCAACGCATGGACCACCGACGCGAGGCATTCAGCGACGTAGCGCAAAAGGTAGGGGTCGTGGTGCTGGTTCTTCTGCTCGTAGGGGCCGGTGTCTGGTATTTCTTCATCTACGAGCCAGGAGCCGAGAGGCCGGAACCGTGGCAGCTACAGGACACTGAAGGAACCTGGCATGACTCCGATGATTACTATAAAAGTGGAGTAACACTAGTCGAATTCTTCCACAGTAAATGCCAGCATTGCAACAACCAAGCGCAACCCCTGAACAACCTCCACCTTGACTACCGGGATAATCTCTCCGGCTTCCTCTCTATCGGCGGTTTCAAATTCGGCAGCAACCAGGATGACATGCAAAGCATCAACGACTTCCGTAACTCGCATGGCAGCGGCTGGCCGCACTTATACGACATCAGCGGTGGCCTAATGGGCAAACACAGCGTCAGCGCCTACCCCTCATTCATACTGGTGAAGGATGGCTACATCGTCTGGGACCATAGCGGACTGCTGAGCTACGACGAACTGGCGGCGGTGCTCGAGCAGCATGGCGTCCACTCAAAGTTCGGGTAGCGCGCAAGCGCAATATAGCGCCCACCCGCTCCCACTCTGATGTTGCTCGAGTTCAGCGAAGCCGGAGTCGAGCTGCTCTCGCTGGAGTGGATTTGGCTCGATATCATTCGCATGCTGATTTCCACGTTTCTGGCGGCCATCTACCTGCAGTCCAGCATCGACAAGATCATTGACCGGCAGGGGAACCTGGACTTCATGGCGGAGCACTTTGCCGGCACTCCGCTCGCTGGCAGCTTCCACTACGGGCTGACAGTAGTTACCGTGACCGAGTTGCTCGCTGGCATACTCTCCGCTGCCGGGGTCATCTATCTACTGCTGGGGTGGGGTGCAGTGCCAGGAATGGTGGGCGCACTTTTCGCCGGAATCTCGTCGTGCATCCTGATGGCTGGACAGCGGCTGGCAAAAGACTACGTCGGCGCCGCGGCGCTAGTGCCCTACTTCCTAATCGCCATAATCGGGCTCTACATCTACCAGATGTAGGCAGGCTCAGAAGCCGCAGATGGTGCGGATATCGTCGGTTGCCCCTGGTGTAGTGAGGCCAATCGCGACAAAAAGCACAATCAAAAAGAAAATTGGGACGGAAGCAGTGCGATATGCCAGTGGCGGGTCCCAGCGCAAGTGCATAAAGAAAGAGGCAATGAACCACAACTTGACGAAAGCTATGGAAAAGAGGACAAACATGGTAACGGCGAAGCTGAATTCCTGCAGGATTGCCATTACCTCAATGATTGTGAAGAATACAAGCCAGCCAAAGACTGCCATGAAGCCGTTAGCGATGCGAGGGAAGGGGTGCTCGTCGTGGTCATTGTGCACTTCCTCAACAGCCTCCTCTTCAGGCGCTTCAGTTTCCAGGTTTTCGTCGTCACTCATGGTTCAGAATAGGTAGAAGAAGGGGAACACGAAGACCCATACTATGTCTACGTAGTGCCAGTAGAGACCGAAAAGCTCTAGCGTATCGTGGTATTCTTCGTTGTAGCCGCCTCGATTGGCCTTGATGATTAGGTAAGCCAGTGCTATAAGTCCGACGAAGACGTGAGCTCCATGGGTTCCTGTAGTAATGTAAAAAGTACTGCCCTCAAGACTGGTATTGAGCCAAAAACCATCCTCATACTTGGGGGCGACACAGTGGTGTGAAATATCCTTTACCACGCAGTGTTCACCCCAGAAATGGCCATTTTTCATCTCCCACCACTCAAACCCCTTGATTACCAGGAACAACGCCCCCAGCAGGAACGTGCAGCTCAGGTAGCGAGTTGTGGCCTTGTGGTCGTTGCGCTTGGCAGCGTAGAGTGCCAGCACCATCGTCAGACTACTCAGCAGGAGCGCCATGGTATTGATAACTCCAAAAACCAGATGCGAACGGATTATGTCGGCTGCCGGCACCCAATCGTCTCCCGCGGCAGCGCGGTAACGCAAGTAGACGCTCAGTAGCGTCCCAAAGACCATCATCTCGGTCAGTAGGAAAATCCAGGTACCGAATTTACGCGTCGAGAGGCTTGCGAAGGCAGGATGATAGGTCTCAATCTCTGCGTTTTCCTCGGAAGTCATCGGGTAATACTCGGAGAGCCACATAATGAAACCGGTAAGAAACACAAACAGCCCAACCAAAAAGACGAACCAGAAGGCAGGATAGCCGTTCACTGCCAGCGTCAGACCTAGCATGATGCCCATCAGCCCCAGTGCCGAAATCATCGGTGAAGCTGTACCGTGATGTTCGGCGTGTGCAGCGTCGCTCACGAAGTAGACTCCTCACCAGCGGTTGGTGTAGACGTGGAGGTGGACTCGGATTCTTCGTCTGCGGACGGCTCGGCAACCTGTAGAGTCGGGATTTCAGTGAAGCTGTTGTGTGGAGGGGGAGAGGAAGTAGTCCACTCTAGTGACCATCCGCCCCATGGGTCAGCGCCCGCCTTTTCGCCGCCGTTCCAAGAACGAAGGATGTTCCAGACCAACAGCAGCTGCGCCGCACCGAAAAAGAAAGCGGAATAGGAGACAAATTCGTTCAGCTCTACCATGGAAGCGTCGTATGTGGCGTAGCGCCGTGGCATTCCCATCATTCCCAGAATGTGCATTGGATAGAAGGCAGCGTGGAAACCAAAGAACGAGGTTAGGAAATGTACCAGCCCTAATTTCTCGTCCATGAAACGACCTGTGACTTTTGGGAACCAGTAGTAAATACCGGAGAAGAAACCGAAAATAGTGCCACCAATCAGCACGTAGTGGAAATGTGCAACAATAAAGTAGGTGTCGTGTAAGTGTATATCCATAGGGATTGAGGCGACCACTATCCCAGTGATTCCACCAATGGTGAAAGTAGCGATTGCTCCCAAAGAGAACAGCATAGCAGTATTAGTCGTAATCGAACCGCCCATCAGCGTTGCCAGCCAATTGAAAATCTTGACACCGGTTGGCACCGCGACCAGCATGGTAGTCAGCATCACGATGAAGCGGAATAACGGATCCGTACCAGAAGTAAACATGTGGTGACCGTAAACAATGTATGAAATCAGACCGATTGAGACCATGGCGTAGACCATCGAGGTGTAACCAAAAATCGGGCGGCGCGCGAAGGTGGCGACTACGTCTGAGATTACGCCAAATGCCGGAAGAATTAGGATATACACTTCAGGATGGCCGAAGTACCAGAACAGGTGCTGCCACAGGACGGGGTCGGCACCCGCCTCGACCGAGAAGTAAAGGCTGCCAAAAGTGCGGTCGGCAAAGAGCAGGATAAGGGCAATCGTGAAGACAGGGATTGCGAGGAGCAGCAGGAACACTGCTACTGTGATTGACCAGGTAAAGAGTGGCATGCGCATTAGTGTCACGCCGGGCGCGCGCATGCGCATAATCATCGTCAGGAAGTTAATCGCGGTCAGCGTTGAAGAAGCACCGAGCATTATCTGCCCTGCAACCCACAAGTCTGTTCCTGGTGATGACGCGCGCTCACCCGAAGAGTAGGGCGTGTAACCAGTCCAGCCAACGTCGCCTGCGCCGCCAGTGAAATAGCCGGCGTAGATTACCATCGCGCCGGTCGGCAGTAGCCAGTAACTAAGTGCGTTCAGGCGGGGGAAGGCCAAATCACGTGCACCAATCTGTAGTGGCACGAGATAGTTGGCGAAGCCGAAGATAATTGGCATACCAGCCAGGAAAACCATAGTTGTCCCGTGCATTGTGAAGGTTGAGTTGAACTGTGTATTCGTCATGAAGTCATTATCGGGCTCCATGAGCTGGAACCGCATCGCCATTGCGAGCAGTCCCGCTACGAAGAAGAAGAATAGTCCGGTCCCGATGTAAAGCAGGCCAATCTGTTTGTGGTCGGTCGTAGTCAGCCATGGCTTGAGGTAAGCCCAGTAATCACCGAAGATTTCCTCTACCGACTGTCCCGTTGAAACTACACGGTTTCCCACGACCACTGCAGCGAGCGTGACAATCACAACCAAGCTCAGGTAGAGTGCCTTACGTAGGTCGGAAATCTCCTGCGGACCGACCGCGGCGTTGGCCCCGGGTACTGCAAAGGTGGCTCGATTCCACTGGTCACTGCCATCAACGTCGGGGGCACCATTGCCATTCACTGAATTGCCGTATAGTGTGAAGTCAGCGATGCGGGTGTCATCTGATGGTGCAGTCCAAGAAACATTCCAGCTGCGCTGGTCGTTGCCTGTAGTGGTGTGAGTCAGGTAACCATCAATGAGCTGTGTCGAGTTGTCTCCACTCGCGAGGCTGCCCTGTGTAGTAGAGAGAAAGAAGCCGCCCTGATTCTCACCATCGTTCGCAATGGAACTTTCCATGGCGATAGTGAGTGTGTAAGTCTCACCGGCTGTAAAGTTAGCCGGTGTGTTCAAGCTCAGCCCAACACTGGAGCTAGCGTCACTGCCGTGGCAAGTGCATCCATTCGCCTCTACTGATGATCCGAGAGTAGAGTCTATACCTCCGCTACGTGAAGTAGCGTTAGGCACCACCGACGCGCCTATGAGCAGCGCTACCAGCGCTCCCAGCAGCAGCGCGTTGCGGAGCTTCATGCTACTGCCTCCGTAATGACTATCTCACCCAGCATCTGGGAATGGCCATCACCGCAGTACTCGGCACAGTAAATGGGGTAGGTGCCTGGCTCGACCGTACCTGTATCGAACCACATTGCGGTAGTGATATTGGGCACAATGTCCTCTTTGAGGCCGAAAGCGGGCAGATAGAAGGCATGGAGTACATCTATTGACTGTAGTTCGAACTTGACGCGCGTGTCAGGCGGCAATTCCAGTGTGCCGTAGGTGGTGTTACCGTCTTCGTACGTGAAAGCCCACGACCACTGGCTAGCGGTCACCTGCACCGTCATCTCGTCGCCTTGGTCGACATCCCAATAGTCATCGAGCGGTCCCAGCGAGAGCCAGGTAATCCAGCACACTAGTATCAGTGGCCCCACCGTCCACGCAATTTCGATAGTGTGATCTGTTCGCTCTACCGGAAATACACCAGCTTTAGGCGCGTCGGGCGGGTCAGGATCACCCTCCTTGCGTTGGTACTGGTAAACCGCATAGACCAGCCAGCCAAAGACAAAAATTGTGATTATGACGGACCAGTAGAATACCTGCTGGCTCAGGCTGAGAGGGCCGTCGCTAAACGCCTCCCAGCTAGTGGGAGTGGGCAGGCTGAGTAGGTCTCCGACTAACGACATTGAGTACAGCGCCAGATGAACTGGCCGCGCGATTTAGAAGGAGTATAAAACCTTTCGGAACATAGTAGTCTATGCAATCCTTCAGCCAGTGTAGGCAATATCTGCTATCATCGCGGCAAACAGCAGGAACAGGTAGGCGTTCGAATAGCCAAATACTGCCCATGCAGCCTGCTCTGAAGGACTGCGTTGTAGTGCCAGCGCCAGTTGCATAAAGCGGGAGCCCAGCAACACCGCCGCAACGAGGTAGGGCCAACCGAGGCCAGCCAGCCAACCTACTCCCAGCGATACTAGCACCAAAACCACCGTGTAGCCAGTGATATTATTCCTTGTAGCCTCCTCACCGGCGGTGACTGGGAGCATGGGCACTCCGGCTCTTTCATATTCACCGGGGCGCGCCAGCGTCAGCGCCCAGAAATGAGGCGGAGTCCAGAGGAAAATAACGGCGACCATAGCAAATGGCAGCAGCGCCAGCGGGTCGCCCCCAGCAGCGGTCCAGCCGACTAGTGGTGACAGTGCGCCCGCCAGCCCACCGATGACTATGTTCTGTGGGGTGCGGCGCTTGAGCCACATCGTGTAGACCAGTACGTAGAAGAGCGCACTGAACGCGGCGATTGCAGCGGCAAGCTGGTTAGCCAACAGCGCCAGGACCACAACACCCGAAACACAGACAACGATGCCATACACCAGCACCGCATTCGGTGCCAGTTCCCCAGACGGCAGGGGGCGTTTGCCAGTACGCGCCATCAGCGGGTCGATGTCGCGGTCATACCACATGTTGATGGCCATCGAGCCTCCCGACGCGAGCGAACCGCCAACCAGCACGACCAGCGCGGTCTCGAGTGTCTCCGCCCACGTGCGCGCCAGGTCGTTGCCGACAAACATCGCGCGCAGCAGTTGCCGGTCGGCAATGTCGTGCGCCAGGATGGCGGCAATCGCAGTCACCTGTAGCAGAACCACCACACGCAGTTTGAGCAGGCTAAGCCAGAGACGCCATTCAGTCACGCAGTGGCTCCGTGCAGAGCAACCATGCCACTGCGAGATGCAAGAACGTCACAACACCCAGCAGTAGGTGCAGCAGCGAGAGCCAGCCCGGATAATCAGAACCAGACGCCATGACAAGGTAGAAGCCACCGACAAACATGTTCAGAATGAACGCACCTAGTGCGCCATCCACAAGTCGCGTCACGACTGAGCGGCCGCCATTGTTCCGCATCCACTGACCACCCCAGAAAAGCGCTGCGCCAACCCCTACAGCGAGGAAGCGATGCAGCATTTGTACTATGACACCCAGTTCGAGCCCCGGCAACAGCGTCCCTTCGCAGAGCGGCCACGCTTCCCAGCCGCCGCCGCACGCCCCGCGATGGTAGCCAGTCGCCAGCCACGCACCCACCAGTAGCAACACCAGCGCCGCCAGCGACAGCCCGGCAATCGGGCGCGCTTGCTGCGCCGCCGCTTCCTGCGAAATGTGGAGCCGCTCCGGTAGTGGCCCCTCAGCGAGGCGCGCCATGAGTGCGATGCGAAACAGTGCGGTCACGAAGGCAAGTGCAAGCAGGAGATGCAGCGCGACGCTCCACGGCGCGTTGTCAAACCCGACCGTAATTGCACCGGCCGCGGCCTGAATTGCCAGTAGCACTGTCGCGTGCATATGTGCTTCAGTAACGCCTGGCAGCGCAGCGCGACGTTGCCACACCGCATAATGCGACCACAGAACGGGCAGCGCGATAATCCCAACTAGCAGGCGGTGCAGCCATTCCGTGAAAATCTGGCTGGACGAGTAAGCGAACTCCGAATCGTCCTGCCAGCGGCGGTCCGCTTCGCTAGGGTGGTCGGCCCACCACGCCTGCTGCTCCCCCGGCGGGACGTCGAACTGCCAGCCGCCAAAGCAAGCGGGCCAGTCAGGGCACGACTCACCCGCATCGGCGATACGCACCCAACCGCCGGTGATGATAATCAGTAATGCCAGCACTGCCAGCGCCAGCGGTAGACGGTGATTCCATGGTAGCATATCGCGCGCGACTCCAACGGTGATTAAAGACTTAGGCGTGCACACGCATGACTCAAAATTCAGAGCCGTAGGTCTGGTACAGTCACTCTTAAAACCCACAACTGGCAGGGCGGCTGCGGTGACAACATGCGCGCCTACCTAACTCTGGCCATCCTCTTCGCAGGGATGGCAATGCTCGGCTCCGCACAGGCGGATAACTACGAAATACACATCGATAATTTCGAGTTCACACCTAATGACATAACTATCGTTGCCGGCGATTCAGTGACCTGGTACAACGATGACAGTGCGTCACACACCGTCGAAAGTGACGATAACGAATTCAGTTCGGGGAACATGAATACTGGGGACGATTTTCCCTATATGTTCGATGTGGTTGGCAATTACAGCTACCATTGCGACCATCACTCCTCAATGACCGGTGTTGTCAACGTTGAAAAAGAGGAGGAAGAGCCGGTTGATACGGACGAAGATGGCCTCTCGGACGAGGAGGAAGGAGAGCTGGGGACCGACCCGAACGACCCAGACACTGACGGGGATGGCGTCAGCGATTACGATGAAGTCATCTGGGGAATTGACCCCCTGAATCCTGATACGGATGGGGATGGCCTCAATGACACCGAAGGATCTGTGTACGGGACCGAACCCGCGCTGTATGATACTGACGGGGACGGATTTGGCGATGGGGAAGAAGTCTGGAGCGGTACCGACCCTAATGATTCTGAAGACTATCCTGAGGAGCAAGGTGGTTTTGACTTTGACCCCGTATTCACCGAGCTGGAAATGATTATGGAGACTGTCACCAACGGAGAGCTTACGGCAACAGCCGAGCTTGATGCTCAGGCGGCCAACGAATTGCGCTACGGTATCTGGTGGTTATACGAAACCCTGACCGAAGGCGAAATGGATGAAACTAATGCAAGCATTGACCAGACCATGGTGGCAGCATTCAATGCCTTCATGTCTGGAGGGCAGGCGGAAGTGGACTCAGGCTTCCAGCTCAATGGAGTCAACGCAACGGTGGGTCCGGGAATGCCTACTGTCACTCCAATGGATGCGCTGCTCGGCACTCTGGCCGACAACGAAAATAAAACTATGACAATCACGATGTCGCAGACGCTGAGCTTCGATGTCACAAATCCTGGCGACAGTCCAACCTACTTCTTTGAGGGCGATGGCGCTGAGGACAACGAGACCCTCCCGGTGGATGTCAATTATCGATTTTTAGCACCTAGCGGATGGGATATTGTCTCCGCAGATACCACCAGTGGCACAATCGATGTCTATTGGACCAGCACGGATGTTCCAATTGCCGAGTTAATGCAATTGGCTGGGGAACCCCTGCCTGATTTGACCATCACGCTTGGACCAATCGCACCCGAACCTTATGACTGCGACGACGCAGCGACCCACTGCATTAGTCTAGATGATGACATGACGTTCACGCCAAACAAGCTGTCAGTCAGTAAGGGCGACACGGTGGTTTTCGTCTGGGAAGGGAATGCCGACGTACACAATGTTGCGGAAGTTAATGGTGCTAATGATATCGACTACAACGACGGATTCCGTTCAGGCAATCCAACCTCGGATGATGGCTACTGGATACTCCCAGCCGAAGAAACTGCCGTCGAGGGGACCCTCTACTATGTGTGCGAACCTCACGCCATGATGGACATGCGCGGCAGTATAACCGTCGGTGAACCACCGGACGATGAGGGTGAGCCACTCGATGAGGATAGTGGGCTTCCCGGACCGGGAGCTGTGTTTGCAGGCGCTGCCATTATCGGCGCTGCATTGCGCCGCCGCCGTTAGGCGTATTCCAAAATAGCCCCCGCACCTGCGACTCCGTGAGCGACTGCCTCTTCTGCAAGATTCGCGACGGAGAGATTCCGGGCGACCTGGTCTACGAGGGCGACTCAGTACTGGCATTCAACGACATCAATCCCCAGGCGCCTACGCATGTGCTCATCATACCGCGCGAGCACATCGCAACGCTCAACGATCTAACACCAAAAGAAGAGCCTCTCGTTGGTGAAATGATCCAGCGGGCCGTCACCATCGCAAGAGAACAGGGCTATGCAGAGAATGGATATCGGATCGCCCTAAACTGTAATCGCGATGCCGGTCAATCGGTGTTTCACATCCACGTCCATCTCCTGGCGGGTCGATCAATGAGTTGGCCTCCAGGGTAATAGCTCGACACACATTTTTTCACCTTGCTCATAGCACTTTGAATTGCCGCCCCAACTCAAAGATAGGCAGGCAGCTCAGTGAGGCTTCTAATTATCGGTACTCCGTCGACTGGTTCAGAAGGAACACCCGCACGCGCAAGGAGGATCGCACGCATGCCAACTTGACGGG
>CALBFM010000101.1:0-13828 GCA_937893445.1 uncultured euryarchaeote | reverse complement strand
GGGCCACAGGGAGTACTGTGGGTCTTCGCCGCCGCCGCGGTAGCGACGCTACTTCTTGGCATCGGAACCATACCTGCACCCGTCGGTTCGCCCGCGCGAGGGCACTCCGTGCTGCTAGCACTGCTGACGCTCCCGGTCATCGCGCTGGAAACAGCTTCGGCGCTGAACGGCTTCGCTTTCCGGGCGGTGATGGTCATCACACCGCTAGAAGTCGAGGACTTCCTCACCTCACTTGGGACAACGGCCGAGAACGCTGCACCGACAGTTGCGCTGCTAATTGCGATTGCGACTATCGCAGGCATCCCCGGCACGCTGGCTGCCGGCCGCGCCATCGAGCGAAACGGTGCGGGACCTGTTATCTTCATCGCCGCGCTGGGCGTACTCGCTGGAGTACTGTTGCTGGCTGGTGGCCTGACGGGGGCGCTGCCGGGCGGCCTCTGGCTTGCAACGGTGGGTATGGCGATATTCGGTGCATTCAGCTACGGCAGTCAGCCTGCCCTAAACACCCGACTGGCGGAACTGACTAACGCTGATGGGCGTGCGATGCTCTTCGGCGTCACCTTTGCGCTGCGTTTTGGACTCTCGTTCGGCGCGCCGCTGCTGGTGCTAGCGCTAGTGCAGTGGCAAGCAACGCACGTGATGGTGGTGCTCTGTGCGCTTGTGGTACTGCCATCACTCTGGGCCTGGAAACAGCGATAAATTAACCCTTACCATCTAGGAAAAACCAGCGCCAATCTGAACGCCCATCTTTCTGCTCGAGATCGGCGCCTTCGACTTCGCTAACAAAGGTATTGTTGTAGCTAACTGACATAGTATAATCACCGTCTTGATTCTGTCGGAAATAGTCAGGATCAAGAGACATCTGGAAGTTACTAATAGCGAATTCTTCAACACTACCTCCATCGTATTGCCAGTAACCAGAGTTGAGTTCAGTAGCAAAGGTAATTGTTTGCACTAACTCCCAGTCATCACTGGGTCTGCTATTGTCATTATTCCAGTAAGCCGCATCGTATTTCTCGCTTTCAGTAGGGGCGTTGTTGTTGTAAAAATAAATTTCAATTTTGCCACTCCCAGTCGGTGCAACAGTTTTCGAATTCAGTGGATCTTCAGAAGAACCGAAGGTGATTGTAGTGAGAACTGGGTCGCACAAATCATCATCACAAATATCATGACCTATAAAGAAAATAGTACATGTAACCGTCTTTGCCACCATATTCAATTCCACACTATCGCTTACCTGTTCCTCACCAAACATCACTGTAAGTGTGTAGTCCCCATTGTCAACGAAAAAGTCTTCATAAGGTAAAGATATGCTGTCCCGCCCATCATCCCCGAGAACTAATTTTCCTGTCGTTCTCACTTCTCCGTCATACATGATTTTGTAGTCCCCTTCCGACTCCAAACTACCGAAAAGAGGTGAATTGGCCATAACTTCAGCATTCAAAATTATATCGTCAGAAGAATAATGCTCTTCAACATCAATCATAACTTTGAGGTGAGCAACTCCTGAATAAAAACCAAAAGATGTTAATACCACAGACAAAACAAGCATCAAAATCACTAAGACAGAACCGACTGATGCCAGTTTGAAAGTAAGGGGGGAAAAACCGAGGATTGTCTCATCATAATCTTCGTCCCACTCCTCGTCGTCCCACTCCTCGTCAGGTGCCATCGCTGGCGACCCCAGCCTGCAGTTCTTATAGGTTTCGACTTCAGGCTGCGGGTGAGCGGACCTCGGGTAGTGGGACTTCGGACTGTTTGAGGAACGGCAGCACATCCTGCTTCAGTACACCATCTGCAATCAGTGCTAACACCTTGTTCTTGATTTGGTAGGCTGGCATCGAGCCAACAAACATGTGAGTAAAGAACATCTTGGTCTCCTCATCAAGTGCGGCGTAGCGAATTAGCGAGCTGGGCATGAACATCAGGAGGTGCCACGCCACCTTGAGCCACTCCAAGTCGTCACCCCACTTGTTGCGCCAAGCGCGGTGGTAGTCCATCAGCGCCGTCTTGGAAAAATCCTTGTGCTCGAACAGTCCTGCCAGCGTTTCCGCCGCCAGTTGCCCCGAGTCGACCGCGTAGTAGAGACCCTCACCCGAGAGTGGCGAAACAAAACCACCGGCGTCGCCAACAACCAGCATGCGGTCGCCCGCGCTCGGCTGTAGCCCCATGCCAACGGGGATATTGGAGCCGGCGAGCATTTCGCGCGTCACTTCGAGGTCGCGCGGGAACCATCCCTGCTCCTTGAGCGTCGAGACGTAGTCGAGCAGGTACTGCCGTTCGTCCCACCCCGAGTTATCTTCTTTCGCGCGACGGATGGTCGAGCGGGGGCAGCCGATACCGACGTTGAGCACCGTGTCCTTGGAAAATGACCAGCCATAGCCGTCGAGCCCCTGAAACTTGATGTGTGCCATGGAAATGCGCTCGGGACCATAGACATGGTCCATGTATTCGCGGCCGACTTCTATCTCGAAATATAGTGCGGTTGCGATGTCCTCGTCGCGCCACTTCATCGGCAACCCCTCATCGGCGCGAATGCGTCGCGCGACCAGGTCGAACGACCCTCCGGCACCAATAATCACCTCGCTCTCAAGCGTGCTCCCGTCGCGTAGTTCGGTCAGAACCTCGTTAGGGGTGACATGAAAATCCTTGACTGCGATACCCTCCATCAACGTTGCGCCTGCATCAACAGCATATTCGACCAGCTTGTTGTCAAACGTGAAACGGCGGATATTGTAGAAGAATGGCGTCTCCTGCCTATAGTCAACAGCGAGGCCGTCCGGTCCATACACGATGCCACGTTTGCACTTGCTCTCGAGGAAGTCGTCCCAGTTATCGACGATGTGGTCAAACTCCTCAATGTGGACACAGAGGCCACCGCCGCATGCCTTTTCGCGGGGGAACTTCGCGCGGTCTACTAGCGCGACCGACTTCCCTTGCTTTGCTAGGTAGTATGCTGCCGTCGCGCCTGCTGGTCCTGCTCCTTCGACGACGACGTCGAACTTGGTCACGCCTGTTCCTGCTTGCGGTAGCGGGTGACGTAGCCGGTGATACGGTTACGCATGCTGATTGACTTGACATCGGTCAGCTCGTCTACCTGTACCTTGTTGTGGTCGAAGTCCTCGGTAAAGCGGTCACCGTGGTTTTTCACCAGCTCGATGGCAATCCGCTTGATGTATGTTGGCCTGACCTGACCCATGCAGCCGCGGCACCCGCGCCCCATATAAATATGCTGCGGAACGAAACGCCTTAAGCCTGCCTGCAATCGGGGACCATGCTTCACATCGCCTCGAGACTGCTCGGGCTGCCGGTTTACACCCGCCACGGCACCCACCTTGGTACAGTCCACGACGTGGGGCTTGACACCAGCAGCCACCGCGTCGACAGCCTCTACATCACCGGCACCGACCCGAGGCTGGTCCCGGACAGTGCCAGTATCCAGGTTCCCTTCCGCTGGGTGCAGGATCTGGACGATATTGTCGTGCTGCGCTACTTCCCAGAACCGCTCGAACTGGAACCGCCAGAAGAGGCAGAGATCGAGTTCGATGAGTAGCCTTATGAACGACAACAGAGCACTGCCGCCGTCGATTACGCAAAATTTAGGGCCCGTGGGGTAGCTTGGCATCCTTGTGGCTTTGGGAGCCATTGACTCTGGTTCAAATCCAGGCGGGCCCACCACCTCAAAACTGTTAAACCAGACAAGGCACTACAGCCCCAATGCACCTGCAGTCATTCCTGCTGTTTGCTGGCTTCGCGCTGGCACTGATGATGGCTGGAGAAGTTGAAGCAAATGACCCTGAATTCAGCTATACCACTGGGGGGAAAGTGCGGGCGGTCGCGATCTCAGCGAACGGCGAGTACATTGCCGCCGGCTCCGATGACGACAAAGTCTACCTCTTTGACATAGACAGCAGCACACCTCTCTGGGATTACGCCACTGGAGACGATGTCCGTTCAATTGCCATTTCTTCAAACGGAGAATACATAGCTGCCGGGTCGAATGACTACAAGGTCTACCTCTTCGACAAGGATAGCAGCACGCCGCTCCAGAGCTATAGCACGGGGCATGACGTGGTCTCAGTTGCCATTTCGGCGGACGGTAAGTACATCGCTGCTGGCTCCGTTGACAATAAAGTCTATCTCTTCGACAAAGACAGCAGCACGCCGCTATGGAGCTACAACACCGGGAACTGGGTGTGGTCGGTTACTATCTCTATGGACGGGGAGTACATCGGTGCTGGTTCACATCGTAATGTTTACCTCTTCGACAAGGACAGCAGTACGCCGCTCTGGGAGTACACTACAGGTAGTGAAGTGGATTCGATTGCCGTCTCGGCGGACGGTGAGTACATTGTTGCTGGTTCCGCTGATGCCAAGATTCGCCTCTTCGACAAGGACAATAGCGCGCCGCTATGGAGCTATGAAACCGGGGGCGCTGTGCGCTCGGTGGCCATCTCGGCGGACGGCAAGTACATCTCCGCCGGCTCCAGTGACGAAAAGGTCTACCTCTTTGACAAGGGCAACAGCACGCCACTCTGGAACTACAATACCGGGACGGTATACTCAGTCGCCACTTCAGTAGACGGAGAATACATCGTTGCTGGTTGCGGCTGGCCATCCGAGGTATACCTCTTCGACAAGGACAGTAACACGCCGCTATGGAGTTACGAAACCAGTGGTGCTGTGCGCTCGGTGACCATCTCAGCAGATGGAGAGCGCATCGCCGGCGGCTCCGAAGACAACAACGTCTATATGTTCGACAAGAATATGCCACCAACAGCTCATATCTACTACATTACACCGTCCTCGCCCAAATTTGATGAACAGATCTATTTCAGCGGTTCCGGGTCGGACAGCGATGGTGAAGTCACCGCATACGAGTGGAAATCGTCCATTGACGGGGGATTGAGTGAGGAAGGAAACTTCAGCATCACCGGCCTCGACGCTGGCACCCACACAATCTCTTTCCGGGTGCAGGACAACAACGGAGCTTGGTCCGAGTGGGATACCGCCGTGCTGATTGTCGATTCCAACATGCAACCGATTGCAAGAATTGATTCTATTACTCCGTCACCAACCAGATTTCTTAATGAAAATGTTACTTTCAGTGGTATCGGTTTGGACAGCGACGGCACAATCGTGGGATATGAATGGAAATCATCCAGGGACGGTTTCCTGAGTAACGATCAGAATTTCACCACTACCGGTTTCAGTATTGGCAACCATACCATCTCCTTCCGAGTCCAGGACAACAACGGAGCGTGGTCTGGATGGGATATTGCAGAGTTGATTAGCCTGCCTAATGCACCTCCCGTCGGAACAATCGACTCCATTGAACCCTCGCAGGCTGCAAGAGGAAGCACCGTATTCTTCGATGGCACCAGCTCTGACGATAATGGGACCGTTGCAGCCTACTTGTGGGAATCATCAATTGATGGTGTACTAAGCACCGAAGAGGATTTCAGCATTAGCACCTTGACTCTTGGATACCACATCATTACGTTCCTAGTGCAGGACAATAATGGCGTGTGGAGTGACTCTCGCGATGAAAACCGTTCAGGACCGGGAGTCTTACTCTGGATTTACGCAGTACCAGTGCCGTTCGCAGGCAATGACACCACTGTGAAGCCAGGTGACACCGTGCTGTTCAGTGGACAGGTGACTGATGAGGATGGTACCATTGTCAAGTACGGGTGGGACTTTGATAACAATGGAGTTTACGACTGGTCGTCATCCAAGAACAGCCAAACTACTCATATTTACGATAAGGAAGGAACCTATACTGCCGTTCTCCGAGCAACGGACAACGATGGCTTCACATCCACAAATTCCCGCATTATAACCGTCACCAAGGCTGGTAGTGGTGGTGGTGGAGACGACGACGGGGGGCTCCCCGCGCCATCGCTGGCCGCCTCCATCGCCGCGGTGGCCGTCATCGCGCTGCGCCGGCGGCACTAAAAACTCAGTGTACTTCCCAGATTGTGATTGACGACGAATATATCCGCGAACGCCGGGAGTTCTTCACCGTCCTCGTCGGTGTCGTCGTAATCTTTGCCATCTTTGCACTTACCTATACACTGAACGACAATAGCTGGGGCGCCGAGTCCGAGAGTGGGATTAGCGACGTGGCAGGGTATTGCGAGCGCATCCAGGCGGGCTTCATACGCGAGCCGGCCAACACGTGGTCCAACCTGCCTTTCATCCTCGTAGGACTCTACGTACTCTGGATGATGCAATACGACTCAAGAGACGGTCTTCCTTCCCTGTCTAACAGGAGCTGGTTCACGCTCACGTATGGAATGGCGTGCGCCGCTGTCGGCGTTGGCAGCTTCGCAATGCACGGCTTCAACACCGACTGGGGCGGGTGGCTCGACCTCAGCGGTATGATGATGTACATCACGATGCCAGTGTTCTACAACTTTTCACGCTTCTTCAGGTGGAATGAACAAAAATTCCTCACGACCTATCTGGGAGCTAACGCGCTGTTAAGCGTGTTGCACTGGCAGTACGGAATTGGACTCTTTGTCTGGGTCTTCTCAATAGGTATCTGGCTGGCGCAGGAAACGGCTATCAGATACCAGCAGCAGCCACTTGCAATCTTCTTGGTGCCGATTGTAGGGATAATTATCCTTGTTGGTTACAATCCTGTCAATTTCGTTCGCGAACAGATTGGCGTCATAATCATGATCTTCATGGCGCTGCTGGCGTGGTTCCTTTACCGACTCGACGAAATCAAGTTGCAACGAACCCATACGCCCTATTTCTGGTGTGGCTCGGCGGCATATCTACTAGCAAGCTTCATCTGGAGAGCGAGCCAGAAAGGAGGCTCGATATGCGAGCCGGATTCTCTGCTGCAGGGGCATGCTCTATGGCACATACTGGGGGCGGTCGCGATGTTCTGCTTCTATAGGTACTTCAGGACTGAAGTCAATAACTACTGAGTTCGATACGATACCATGGCTCTGCGCGGTGTTATCTTCGATCTGGACGGCGTAATTGTCGACTCCTCGATATTCCATTTCGGTGCATGGCAGCACTGGGCGCGCGAAGTTGGTATTATCAAAGAGGTGGACGAAGAATGGTTTCGCGAGCATCATGGCAAGCGCAACGATGCCATCATCACTGCAACGCTGGGACTGATTTCGGAAACAGAACTGGAAGCGCATGCTACACGCAAGGAAGAATACTTCCGTGAGCTAGCACGCGGGAAACTAGAGCCTCTGCCGGGCGTCAGCACGCTGGTTGAAGAGCTGAGGAGTGATGGATGGGGGCTTGCAATCGGTACCTCGACACCACGAGAGAATCTCGATCTTGTGCTGACTGAGATACCTTTCGGTAGCGCTTTCACTGCCACGGCATGTGGTTCCGAGGTCGCACGCGGCAAGCCGGCACCCGATGTTTTCCTCCGCGCCGCAGAACTGCTGGGGCTGTCGCCGGAACGATGTGTTGTGATAGAGGATGCTCCGTCAGGCGTTGCAGCAGCGCACGCAGGAGGCTTCGCGTGCCTTGCGGTCGCTACAACGCGACCACATGAACTGTTGAGCGATGCAGAACTGCTGCTTGACTCGCTGGAGGAAGCGACTTCGGAAGCAATTGCAGAGCTACTTGAATCACCACTAAAATAACCTATCTTAATTTAAATACTGGTCTTCAGTTATTCTTAGCGTGAGCGACCCATGCCTCTTCAGCCTGTAGGGCCTTGGTCGCGGCAGGTTGAATTCGGCGATACACCTCACTCGGGCGATGCGGCTGGCCATCTACTTCTAACAATTTTTCAACAGAGATGCCAAACTCTCGTTCATTCTGTTTGAGCAACGGTTCTACCACGGCCCAGTCCGCATTGGTGAAGGGAGCGAAATCACCACCGTTCAGCTGGTCTGTACTGACGCGCTGGTGCGGATCACGAACGTAGATGGCACCACCTGACGCGAGCGAGAACAGGTTTCCGCCGGGATAGGGTGTCGGCAGCTCACGCAACTCCTCGCCATCGTCATCCCACTCGAGGCCGTTGAGGATGACGAAACCGCCGTCATTGAGTGGGTCGCCCGCCATGAACGACTCAGCCAGGTAATCGAGACAGGTGCCGTTGATGACAACACGCGGGCGGCCGACCGAGTTAATCAGCGGCCGCCCGGCGGCGTTGCCCTGAACAAAGACGTGGCCGCCCTTAGCGCCATACATGAACGTCTGTCCGACGTCTCCGTGGACAACCAGCTCGCCCGCCTTCAGGATCTGTCCCAGCTGGTCCTGCCCATTGCCGTGCACTACCACTCGCGCGCCGTCCAGTCCGGAACCAAGGTAATCGCCCGACGAGCCGTATACGTCGATACGGACACCGTTGCTGTCAGCGCCGAAGCCGTTGGCAATGAAACGGTGTCCGTGACAACCGAAGATGATTAAATCGTGCCAGCCTTTCTTCACCAGTTCACCAATTTCTATTGCTAGAGAGCCCGGCCCCTCGATGTCCAAGACTCTGGCGTCAATCACAGCCGTACGGCCGTCCGGGTCTTCCTTACCGGTGCAGAAGGCATCGCACTCAGCAGCAGCTACTGAACCGAGCATCCGCTCGAGTGACTCGTCAACCAGCGACAGCAGCGAACTGCGCCGCAGATGGGCGGTCGGGTAGCGCCGGTCTAGCAGTAGTGTCAGCAGCATGATAGCCTCCCCACGAGGTTGTTTTTCGACCTCGTGCAGGAAGCCGCGTAGCTCACCATAACCCCACTCCGGCACCGCCTCCCGGAAGGCGGCGAACGCCTCCTCCGCTGGTGCGTTCGGGGTGGCACCAGCCTCGCTCGCCTCCTCATGCAGGAGCGTATGCGGCTGTGGCGCGTCGCCGAGAGTGATGTGCTCGCCAAACTTGTTGGTGCACTGCAGCCGGAAGATGTCGCCGTCGGGGACGACAGAGAAGATGAACGCACCGCCGTCGGTATGCGACCCGCCACGTGCGTTCCAGTAGCGGTCGGCGCGAGACCAGAAACGACCGTCCTCCTCTGAGAGCGACTCAAGCGCCGCGTCGATTACCTGCTTCTCGGACGCGGCGAAGGCAATCTGCGCCTCGCCCTCCTGCAGCGCAAAAACCTGTGGGCGCAGCATGCTAGTGTCGGTAATGCCGATAAGTCGCCACGCGTCCGAAACCGACTGCGCGATGATGAAGAACCAGGGGCCGTCGGGCGAGCCGTGGATGTGGGTCGCCTGTAACTGGCCGTAGAGCTCCTGCCTGTCGGGGGGCAGCAATGTGAAATCACGCTCGGTCGTTGGTGCCAGTGACTCTATGACCCACTCGAGTGGGTAGCCATAGAGGCGATGGTGCAGGTCGAATACCTGTACCGAGACCTCGGTGTCAGTCTGGAACAGCGGCCTCAGCCCGCGCTGCGCCAGGTAATCGCATACGGCCTCGTAGTTGGCGAAGTCGCCGTTGTGGACCAGCGCCTCGTTCAAGCCAACGAAAGGATGAGCACCGCCGGGGTGCCATACCTTGCCCTTCGTGGGATAGCGGTGGTGGCCAATCCAGACATGCGCGTCCAGGTCCTCGAGCTGATAGCAGCGGATGACGTCATCCCCGTAGCCAACCATCTTCAGGACCAGCAAGTTGCGGCCGTGGCTCAGGACGAAAGCCTGCGTCCCGCGGTCTCCGGCATAGAACTGAGTGTTGAGCCGGAAAGATGTCTGGAATACATACTCGTCAGCTAACTCGCGTTCGGTCGGCGGTAACCCGTGCGGCAGATCGACGGCCTCGCCGAAGGTTGCCAGCATCCCGGCGCGGGGACGCACGAAATAGACCGACACGTCCGGCGGTCGCACCTCAAGTCCCTCGATACTGTCCCAGGCGTCGCTGACCGGAAATTCGTGGACGTGGTCCACTTCGTAGGCATTCCTGACAAGCGATTCCACCTCTTCGCGGGCAGATGAGTCAAGGTATGCCACGGCGAGCAAATAATTCCGCTCCAGCGTCCCTGCGTCGACACCGAACTGCTCCGGGTCGAGGCCCACGGCAGCGATGCCACCACCCTTGCCATTACCGCGGTTGCGCATCTGCTCTAGTGATTGAAGCAGGTGGCGGGCTGCTACGGGAACGGTCGAAGCGAAGCCGATGACGCCACAGCCTCCCTCAGCGGCGCCATCCTCCGGTGGCCGCGCATGCGGCAGCGCTTCCCGGCTACGCGTCACCGCTCCGATCCAAGCGTCGCGGCTCACGCCTCGAACTCCTCCGGAATGTAGCGCAGCAGGTCGCGGCGACCGCGCAGCTCTGCAATCGACTTGAGGCCGAGCTTGCGCAGGATATCACGCAGCTGCCACTGGAAAGAACCATAGAGATTGCCAACCCGTTGTGCACCCCAGTCAGGGCGCACCCACTCCTTCAGCTCCGGATCCGTGGTTGTCAAGCCGAAGGGGCAACCGCGGCCACGTTCACAGTTGGAGCACCGAGTACACCCCAACGCGACGAGCTCCGATGTGCCGAGCACGCAGCCATCAGCGCCAAGGGCAATCGCCTTGGCAATATCCCAAGCTGTACGCACGCCGCCGCTGGCAATCAGCGTGATTTCATCGCGGATGCCTTCCTGCTCGAGGTGCCGGTGCACCTTCGGTATGGCGAGCTCGATTGGCATCGCAATGTTCTTTTTCGCAATCTCCGGCGCAGCGCCAGTTCCGCCGTAGCTGCCATCCATGTGGAAAACGTGCGCGCCGGCGTAGTAAGACCCCACGGCAACCATATCGACGTCAATCGGCGTCGAGACCTTTACCGAAATGATTGCCTTGGGATTCATGATCATGGCCCAATCGATATGCTTGCGATGGTCCTCGACCGAATAGACCGAGTGGAATGGGAAAGGTGAGAAGAGCGAAACCCACGGAACCGACTCGCGCATGTCCGCCACGGTGGTGGTGGACTTGTCACCCAGCAGATGGCCACCGAGACCGGGCTTTGCGCCCTGTGCGTACTTGAACTCTACCATCGGAGCGCGCTGGATAGTCTCCTCGCGCACGCCAAAAAGCCCTGTGGCCACTTGCGTGATGACACTGTCCGAGTATGGCTTCAGCCCGTCAGGGTAGCCACCTTCACCAGTGCAGGTGAGCGTGCCCAATTCCTGGGCGGCAATAGCTCGGGAGACCATCACCTCCTCGGAGACCGAGCCGTAGGACATCCCACCGCCGTAGACCGGCAGAGCGATCTCAAGCTCCTGTCGCGCCGGGTCGCGCCGGTTCAGCGGAATGGCGGTGCCAATGGCATCACTGTGCGCAAGCCATTCGCCCTCGGGAAGAAACTTGAAGTCGAGCCTGTCAAAACCGCCTCCCGAGCGACCGACACGATACTCGATGTCATCTGGCGGGCGGCCGTGCTCGGCCTGGAACCAGGTCGCCATAATCAGCTCGTCAGTCCAGCGCGGGTCGCCAAGCGCCGGCGGAGCCTCGAGGAGTGCGTGCGAACGTTCGTGGAAGCCCTGGTGCAGGTAGTGCGTGACCTTCTCGACCAGCAACGGGCTGGGGGCGCTACTCATAGCCATCAATACCTCCAAATGCCTCCTGCTCAAGGTCGCGCTGGAACATCGCACGACCGAGTTCTCCGCGCAGCCGTCGCACCTCGCGCAGTCCCATCGCGCCTAGAATCTCGAGCAGCTGGTCGCGCCACGCCGCCGACAGGTTCTTCAGCCGCTGGACACCCCACTCGACATCCAGGCTCGCGGGAAGCCTGAAGCGCGCCGTGGCGGCGTCGGTAACGCTGCCTTCGGGCTGCGCCTGAAGCGCCGCCAGCACCGGCGTATCAAGCGCCACGGCATCGAAGCCGCAGATAATTGCCTTCGGGACGTGCTCGGCGGCGGCGATACCACCACTGCCAATCAGCGTCACCATGTCGCGCAGCCCCTTCTCGACAAGCAGCGCGTGTGCCTCCATCACCAAGTCCCGCACGAAGCGACCGTCTCCACGGCCGTGATAGTCTGTCACCAAGTGGAAAACGCGCACGCCGGCGGCAATCGACGCCAGCAGCGTCTCGCGCCAGCCCGGCTCGAAAGGGAGCCGCTCGCACACAATCGCGTCCGTGAGCGATAGCGCCGCTGGCGCGTCATCAAGGATTTCAATCATGCGTGGAGACGGCTTCAGCGCCTCCAGCTCGGACGTCTTGAGCTGCGGCACTACTGCTGACGAAGCTGCTCCCGCCTCGCGCACCAGTTCCAGCGGCAGGAACGCCAGCGTCTCGAGTTCCTCGGCGGCGTGCGCCAGCAGACGCGCCATTTCGATTGATTGCGCCGATTCCGGTGGCGAATCGAACAGGATTGGCAGCTGCACCTGCAGGTAGCGCGGTCGCTCGCCGTCGCCATCGGTCGCGAGGTGCATCGGCCGTGAACCAATATCGACCACCGTCGAAATGAACTCGCGGCCGTGGATGCCGTCACGCGTTGGCCGCACAATTTCCGACATGTCGGTCCAGATGCGGTCCCAGCCAGGGCCACCGAACCGTCCACGGTAACCCTGTCCCTTCACCGGCACCGCACCGAGGGCGGATTCAGACAGGATTGTTTCGACCAGCTTTGGTGACAGGTAGGCGTCACCCCACGCCTTCCATTCGGGATTGTGTCGGATGGTGACTGCCTCAGGGTGCTGGATGGTGCAGCGCAGGCAGCCGACGCAGTGCTCAGGCCGCGGCGCAAAGCCGCCTATCGGCCCCGAGAAAACACCATAGACGCAGGGCCTGGCAGTTACCACGTCCCAGTGACCCCAGTACTCCCACGTCTCCTTCACCAGTAGCTTCAGCAGCTCGACCCGGTCAACTTCCACGAGAAAACGGTGCGGCAGGTCGGCCAAATCGAGCGTCGGCGCGGTGTCAATGTGGTAGCGGCGGTAGCCGACCGCCGGGGCCAGCTCCGCTTCACTCTCCAGTTGCCCCTTGCGGGGTTCGGCCATCGCCATAAATAACAGGCCGGAGAGTAGAACACCCTATATAATAAAAGCGGAAAAAGTAGGCAAACCAGCAGAAAAAGTTATAAAGGCTGAACATATGTTCAATTCATGCCAGACAAGACTGACAGAGCCCTGTTGGAGGCACTAAACCGTGACGGACGCGCCTCGCAACGTGAACTAGCAGCCGCTACAGGAGTCGCGCTCGGAACCGTCAGCAATCGACTGCGCCGCCTTCAGGAAGCAGGCGTTCTGCGTGGTTTCCTGCCCGACATCGATGCCGAGCAGGCCGGATTCACGCTCACTGCAATAATGCAGATGCGCATCTCCAAGGGTCACATCATAGCGGTACAGGCATCTGTCGCCGAGCATCCGCGCGTCTTTGGAGTCTACGACGTGACGGGTGAGTGGGACTCGCTCGTTCTGGCGCGGTTCCGTGACCGTGCCGAGATGGACACGTTCATCAAGTCCACGCTTTCCCAGCCGCATATTGAACGGACGAACACCTCGCTGGTGCTCAATACCGTGAAGCAGGAACCGCGAGTTGTAATCTAGTTGCGCGCCCCGAAAATCGCGGTCCCGACCCGCACCAGCGTTGCCCCCTCGGCAATCGCTTCCGCAAAGTCGTGCGACATGCCCATCGAGAGCTCCGGCAGCGCAATGCTCGTGGCTTCGGCAACCGCATCGCGCAGCTGCCGCAACTGACGGAACCAGTCGCGCGGCCGGTCGTCGAAGGGCGGTATGGACATCAGCCCCACGACGCGCAGCCCCGGAAGCGCGGCGGCGGCGCGCACCAGCGCCGCGGCCGCGTCGGGGGCGACACCGCCCTTAGTCGCTTCACCGCCTTGGTTCACCTGCACCAGCGCGCGAACTTCGCGCCCTTCTTCCTGCGCGATGAGCGAGAGCTTGCGCGCTAGCCGCAGCGAGTCGAGCG
>CALBFM010000100.1:0-3636 GCA_937893445.1 uncultured euryarchaeote | reverse complement strand
AAAATCCATCCCCAAGTAGGCTTGGTCCTCGATTGCCAGTATGTCATGCTCGTCGCATAGACGGGCGATACCCTCCAGCTCCAGTTCGGTGAGGCAGATCCAACTGGGATTATTGGGTGATGACCAGAATACGCCGCCGATATCGCCGCGCGCAAGCCGCTCTTCGAGCGCTGCGAGCAGGTTCTCGCCGCGTAGGTCGCCTAGCTCGAGACCATCACTTGGCAGGCCGAGGAAGCGCGCTTGTAGCTGGCTGACCGGAAAGGTAGGGTCAAGGAACAGGATGGTTCCCTTGCCAGAGTGCATTCGCGTTGCTAGTGCCTGAGCGACGAAGCCACCCTGCATCGAGCCGCAGGTGGCGACGATGCATTCCGCAGGCGCGTCGAGGTCGAGAAATGCCTTGAGGAAGCGTGTGCCTGCGTGCTTAAGCTGTGGAATGCCGTCGAAAGGGGGATAGGTGCCGTGCGCTCCCTCCGCGAGCGCCTTGCGCTCAGCTTCAGCGGCCTGCTCCGGCGGTGGAATATTGGGGACACCGAATTCCATGCGCACGAACTGGATGCCTGTATCTTCCTCGAGCAGCGTCGTCAGCCGGTTCACCTCGCGGATGGCAAGCCGCTCGCTGTCGAAGCCGGTCTGCACGAACAGTGTTTCGAGTGTCTGTCTAGGAATTGGTATACTGTCCATGCTTTGCGCGGCAGAACTGGCGTCAGCTAATAACTGTTGCACCGCCGATACACCTAAAAATCGTTTCTGGAATCTGATAAGTGGTTATTATGATACCTACTGAATTGAACGGAAATCTGCTCAAGGAACTACGCGGCCGCACCTGCCGGTTGCTCGCTCGTGAAGAGTGGACGCAGGTTCAGCTAGGGCGCGCCCTTGGTGTCTCGCAAGTCATGGCGGGTAACTATCTGGCGAGCATATCCACGCCTCTGCCAGAGCCAACTGAGAGTGATCTACAGCAGGCAGCGCATCGTCTAGCGGAGGCGCTTCGTGACGGCGCGCCGCGTGAGTGGGCGCTGGCGCTGATACTCGATGGCGAGCCACTGACAGTGCGCCTTCCTTCTGGCGGTGCGCGAGAAGCAGTGCTGGCCGACCTGGCGCAGGCACGCAAGCGGCTCTCGCAGCTGCTGGCACGCCTCTCACCCGAGGTGCGTTGCAACCTGGCGTTCGCGCTGCTCGATGCCAAGGTGGTCGATGCCATCGCCGCCTTCCCCGGTCGGCTGACACCGGTTTCTGGCGAGGCACGACCTCTGGCTCCCCCGGAATTCGGTGCGTCGCACCACCTCGCCAAGCTGTTGTTGCAGCTGCGCCAGCGCATGCCCGCCCGCAGAGCGATAGTCAACCTGCGCTGGGACGCGGTGATTGCGGATGCTCTGCCGCGCGCCGGAATCCGGCTGGCGAAGCTGGTTCGCAAGGGCGACCGGCTGGAACTGCCAGGTGGCGGACTCGCGCCGGCTCTGGTTGACGAGGGCAGCGTCGGCTGGGAACCGGCGCTCTATCTGCATGGCGACTCGCTGGAGGAAGTGGCGACGCAAGTCGAGGCACTGGCTGTTGCGGCGGAGCTGGCGATGTGAGCCAGTTCCTCGCATTGTTGTTGATGCTGGCCACGCTTGGCTTCTTCGGCTGGATAGGATGGCAGGCGGGCCGCGAGCGGCAAATCGACCGAGACTACTACCTCTCGGCGCGCGGAACGCAGCCGTGGCAGGTCATCGGCCTCTCGCTCTTCGCGTCAGGGATGGGTATCTGGATTCTCTTCTCGCCGTCGGAAGTGGGCTACTATGCCGGCTTCTACGACGTGTTTGCTTACGCCCTGTCGGCAGCGACACCGTTCCTGCTGCTGGCGTATCTCGGCCCGATGGTGCGCGAACGGCTGCCCGACGGCATCACGCTTGGTGACTACGTTCGCACACGGCTGGGGCGAGAGATGCAGGGCTATGTCGGCTGCATCGCCGTACTCTACATGTTCACCTTCCTTTTTGCGGAGTTTACCGCTATCGGTAAGGCGATGCACGTTCTGGCCGACGTCGAGCCAATTATCCCGATAGTTGCCGTTGCTGCCGTAACGGCGGCTTACACCGCCTACGGCGGGCTGCCGGCATCGCTGGGGACTGACCGCATCCAGGCCTGGTTCATCATCTGGCTGCTACTGGTGGTGACGCTGTTGATGCTGGGCGAAGGACCGCGCAACCTGTGGGACCGTGCAGTGGCATTCAACCCGGAAGACGACTGGAGCATTGGCAGTTTTACCTTCACTAGCACTGAGACGCTGAAGAGCGGGCTGGCGCTGCTCATTGCGATTACTGCCGCCGAGATGTTCTCGCAGGGCAACTGGCAGCGCACATGGGCTTCGCGTGATGATGACGCGCTGCGACGCGGCGCCTTCCTTGCGGCGGCACTCTGTTTCGTGGCGGTACTGGTGATGGGATTTCTCGGCACCGTCGTCGCGGGCGATGGCGCCGTCGCAGACCCGTCGGCGGCGTTCTTCTACCTGCTCGCTGGTTATCCAGTACTGCTGCTGGCATTCTTCGTCGTGCTGGGAGTGGCGCTGGTCTGTTCCAGCGTTGACACCTTGCAGAACGCGATTGTCGCCTCGATTTCGCAGGACCTCTCCGACCAACGACTGACACTGGCGCAGGCTCGGCAGGTGTCGCTGCTGCTGATTTTCCCGGCCATCTGGCTGGCGCTCGAGATGCAGGCCGCTTCCGTTTTTGCAATATTTCTGTTCGCTGACCTGCTGGCGACTGCGACTGTGTTGCCGGTGCTACTCTCACTCTGGGAACGTGTCGTCCCGCAGGCGGCGCTGGCGGGTGCTATTGCCGGTCTGCTATCTGTAGTGGCCTACGGCGCCGTGACCGCTGATTGGACGACCGGCGTGGGTTACCTAACTTCACCAACCAACGAGTGGGGACTTGCTAATCTGGGCGTATTCCTCTCGGCTCTGGTCGGTTCAGGCGCTGTCACGGTTGGTGGTTCGCTAGCGTTCAGCTCAGACGACCAGTAACTAAATGTGTCAGTTGTGAAGCACGCTGAAATTGCCCTCTAACAATAGTAGTTTACCTGTGTGGCACTCCACCCGCACGTGGCCGCTTGTGGCTACCTCGTTGTGCATCCCGCGCGCACCCATCGCCAGCGGCTCTTGCTCCAGATTCCAGCGCGCGCCGCCCACACTTACGACTGCCTCCGGCAGCGCCATCAGCGAGAATAGAGTTCCCGGCTGCGCGGTAATCTCTGCGCTGCCAGCGACCGCGGTTACGAGGAAGCGGTCATCGTGCAGCTGGACGCCCTCGGCCTCGCCGTTGGGGCACTCCCACTCCGCGATCATCGCCTGGTCACAGCCGAGCGCGAGAACCGCGGCCAGGCGATGCGCTTCGGGTGTGAGCTGCTCGAACGGGAGCACGAGGACGAGCAGGAACACCGCCGGCGCGAGGACGAGGCCGACCTTGCGGCGGATCTCGTCGAACCTGACTTCGCCGGCACTCGGCGCTGGCGGGGGCGTTTGGATCGAACCGGTCATGGAATGCGTCTAAAGGAAGGTGGAGGTGCCGGTAGGGTTAACAAGGTCTGCTTGAGAAATTTCGGACACGCCAGGCGGTGATGCACCCAGCAGGCCTTCCCGCTGCGTTCGGTGACGGGCAC
>CALBFM010000099.1:0-1385 GCA_937893445.1 uncultured euryarchaeote | reverse complement strand
TTTACCTAAAATGGAATTTAATCATAAAGAAAATCCCAATTATTCACATTATTTTCCAGGTATAGATTTAGCTGGTAAAATTGCGATGCTTACCGCTTACGATTATTCGTTAGCGAGGCTGGTCGATGGCGCCGGTGTGGACGTCATCCTTGTCGGCGACTCCGCTTCCAACGTAATGGCAGGCAACGAAACTACTGTTCCTATAACGCTTGACCAGATGATTTACCATGCCAGCGGCGTTGTGCGAGCAGCCCAGAGGGCGCTGATTGTCGTCGATTTACCGTTCGGAACGTACCAAGGTGATTCCAGAACAGCGCTAGAATCCTCAATCCGTATCATGAAGGAATCGGGCGCGCATGCCGTGAAACTCGAGGGTGGTGCCGAAGTGGGCGAGTCGGTCGAGCGCATCCTGACCGCTGGCATCCCGGTTATGGGTCACCTAGGATTAACACCACAATCCATCTACAAGTTCGGGACCTACACCGTCCGCGCACGTGAGAAGGACGAAGCGAAGAAGCTGCTCGAGGACGCGAAACACCTCGAGCAGGCAGGTTGCTTCGCTATCGTTCTGGAAAAAATTCCGGCGGCACTAGCGAAGCAAGTAAGCGCCTTACTCTCGGTGCCAACTATCGGTATAGGCGCTGGCCCCGATTGTGATGGGCAGGTACTAGTACTGCACGATATGCTCGGCATCACCCAGGATTTTTCTCCACGCTTCTTGCGACGCTACCTCGATCTTGAAAAAGACATTCAGTCAGCCATCGCGCAATACGTTAGCGACATACGCGATGGCGAGTTCCCAACTGAACAGGAATCTTACTGAATGCCACCCCCGACAGCCATCCGGGGCGAACTGCTCGACCTGATATGTGAATGCTCCCGCGATCAGCATCCATATGAATTCGCCGCAGTACTCCGCCAGGAAGGGAAAATAATCACCGAGCTACTACCGTTACCGGGAGGCATTGCTGGTGATGAGCATGCCATCCTGCCACTGCACATGCTCCCAGTTGATTGGTCTATCTGCGGTGTAGTCCATTCACACCCTATCCCAGATAACCGCTGGTCTGATGCAGACCTGCACCTGTTCCAGAAGTTCGGTACCACTCACATCATCAGTGCGTACCCCTATGACCGCCGCTCTTGGGCTGTCTATAACTTTCGCGGAGAGCCAGTCGAACTGGAAGTACTCGAGTGATGGAGGGATTTCAATTACCTCGACAGCCGAACCCATAATAAAAATGATTAAGTTAGAATCATAACTTGGCTATTATTACGTATCTCTGCGTAGCTACGCATTACCTATAACTCCCTACCTGCTGCACCCTCCATGGAACGTCCGTATGTTGTCGTGAACTGCGCTGCGTCGCTCGACGGGAAAATTG
>CALBFM010000098.1:0-12058 GCA_937893445.1 uncultured euryarchaeote | reverse complement strand
GCACGAGGTTCTGGTAAACATGCTCCGCCAGGAACGGCACGAACGGCGCCATCAGCCTGTGAGCGACGTTCAAGCACTCGTACAGCGTCAGGTAGGCATGGTGCTTGTCCTCGGCATCCGTCGATTTCCAAAAACGCCGCCGGTTACGCCGCACGTACCAGTTGCTGACATCATCGACGAGGAACTCCTCCAGCAGACGCGCCGCGCGGTGGAAGCGCCATTGTTCGAAGAGTGCTGTGTATTCCTCGACAACCGCCGCGAGCCGCGAGAGCGCCCAGCTGTCAAGCGGTGCCAGTTCAGGTGGCTCCGCCGACGGGTCGAAATCGTCGAGCGCAGCGTAGTCTGCGTGAAAACGATAGGTATTCCAGAGCGTCAGGAAAAAGCGCGCGAACGTCTCGCGTAGTCCTTGTGGGTCGAACCGCAGCTCGGCCCACGGCGCGCCTGCCGTCACCATATACCAGCGCACGGCATCAACCCCTTCGCGGTCGAAGTGGTCGCCCGGGTTGACTATATTGCCGCGCGACTTTGACATCTTCTTGCCTTCGCGGTCTAGAATCATCCCCAGTGACAGGCAGCTGCGGTAGCAGTGGGAGTCAAAAACCGCGGTCGCAACCGCCAGCAGCGAGTAGAACCAGCCACGCGTTTGGTCGACTCCCTCGCAGATGTAGTCGACCGGGAAATTCTCCTCAAATTTCTTGTTGTCCTCGAAGGGGTAGTGCCACTGCGCAAAGCTGGCGCAGCCGGAGTCGAACCAGCAATCCATAACGAACGGCTCGCGTGTCATCTCACCGTCGCACTCGCTGCAACGCAGTTTCACTGTGTCGACGTAGGGCCGGTGCAGGTCTTCCGGGATGGCGGTGGCATCAATAGCAAGCTCGCGCAGCTCAGCGCGCGAGCCGACGCAATGCTGGTGGCCGCATTCACAGCACCAGACCGGGAGCGGCGTACCCCAGAACCGTTCGCGGCTGATGGCCCAGTCCTTGACGTTCTCGAGCCACTCGCCGAATCGTTTCTCGCCCACCCAGGCTGGTGCCCACTCCACCTGCGCATTGTGCGCCAGCAATTGTTCCCGTACGGCAGTCATACGCACGAACCACGAATCCATGGCATAGTAGAGCAGCGGATGGTCGGTACGCCAGCAGTGCGGGTAGTCGTGCGTGTATTCCTCGGTGCGGTAGAGCAGCCCCGCCTCGTCCAGCAGCGCGATAATGTCGCCGTCGCATTCCTTGACGTAGCGACCGTCAAGGTCAGGATGCACCCCAGCGACGAATCCACCGTCAGTGCCAACCGTGTGCACCTCAGGCAGCCCGACGGCACGGCCTAGGTTGAAGTCATCCTCACCGTACATTACCGCCGTGTGCACGACGCCCGTGCCGCTCTCGGTGGTAACGAAATCAGCGGCAATCACGGTCCATGCCGTTTTCGAGCTACCAGGGTCAATCGCACCGGGGAATAGCGGTTCATAGTGCTGGCCGACAAGATCGGAGCCAGGGAATTCTTCCAGCACCTCGACTTGGTGCCGTAGCGTATCCTTCAGCAGATCCTTGGCTAGGATCAGTTCCTCGCCCACTTCGGCGCCACCATTTCCTTCCCAGCTGGCCGGTGGCTCGATAATACGGATACGGCAGTAGGTGACTTCCTCACCGACCGCCAGCCCGACGTTACCGGGCAGAGTCCAGGGGGTCGTGGTCCACGCCAGGATTGATGCCTTGTCATCTACCAGTCTGAACTTGGCGTAGATTGACGGCTCGCTGATTTCCTTGTAACCGAGCGCGACTTCGTGGCTACTGTAACTGGTACCAGTCTGTGGGCAATAGGGCAGTACCTTGTAGTCGCGGTAGAGCAGCCCTTTCTCGAACATCTGTTTCAGTGACCACCACGCCGACTCAATGTAGTCGTCGTGGAGGGTCACGTACGGGTCGTCCATGTCGACCCAGAACGCCATGCGTTCAGTCATCTCGCGCCACGCCTCCTCGTAGGTCCAGACGCTCTCCCGGCAGGCGGTGTTGAACTTCTCGATGCCGTAATCTTCAATTTCACGGTTTGTTCCCAAACCGAGTGCTTTTTGCACCTCGATTTCGACAGGAAGCCCGTGGGTATCCCAGCCTCCCTTTCGCTCGACGTAGCGCCCCTGCATCGCACGCCAGCGGCAGACTAGATCCTTGTAGGTCCTTGAGACTACGTGATGAATCCCAGGCATGCCATTGGCAGTTGGCGGCCCTTCGAGGAAAGTGAACGGTTGCGCACCCTTCCGCTGCTCCACCTGCTGCTGGAAAGTGCCTTCGGCCGCCCAGCGTTTGGCGACCGCCTGTTCCAGCGCTACTGGGTCGTAATCCCCGACGGAGTCGGCTGCCATTGCGTGCGGCAGATGGCGCCCGCTAAAAAGGCCGCCTGAGTCTTAATCCTTTTATGGCACCCGCCGTCCGCCGCATCGCGTGCCGGGGTGGCGTAGTTGGCAGCGCGCCGGACTCATAATCCGGAGGTCGCGGGTTCAAACCCCGCCCCCGGCACCATTACTCCCACTCGATGGTCCCGGGTGGCTTGTCTGTGACGTCGTAAACCACCCGGTTAATGTCTTCCTTGAGTTCGTTGGTGATGCGGCGCGAGATGCGCTGCTGCACCGCCCACGGCATTTCTGACGCCTGTGCAGTCATTGCATCGTAGCTCTGGACCGCCCGCACAGCAATCGTATGGCCGTAGGCGCGAACGTCGCCCTGCACGCCAACGGTGCGCACTGGCAGCAGCACCGCGAAGTACTGCCACGGCATCTCCATCTCACGCGCTCCTGCAGCAGCCTCGATTTCCTGCTCTACGATGTGACATGCCTGTCGCACCAGCGCAGTGCGTTCGCGCGTCGCTTCGCCCATTACCCGCACCGCCAGGCCAGGGCCGGGGAACGGCTGCCGCTGCGCGACTGAAACGTCGAGGTGCTCCGCCAGCGTGCGAACTTCGTCCTTGTAAAGCTCGCGCAGAGGCTCGCACAGTTCCATCTCCATATCCTCGGGCAGCCCGCCGACGTTGTGGTGCGACTTGATGGTGTCGCGTAGCCCGCCACCCGACTCAATCCAGTCCGGGGCAATCGTGCCCTGCACCAGCCATTTCGCGTCAAAGGTACGTGCTTCTTCCTCAAAAACGCGGATGAACTGCTCGCCAATCTGCGTGCGCTTCAACTCAGGGTCGGTCACCCCTTCCAGCGCCGCGTAGAAACGGTCGCTGGCGTCGACCACGCGGTGATTCACCTTCATCTCGCTTAGCATAAGGCCGACCGCTTGCGACTCGTCCTGCCGCATGTAGCCGGTGTCAACATGCACTGCCAGAAGCCTTTCACCAAGCGCACGGGACGCAAGCACCGCGGCCGCCATGGAATCAACACCGCCCGAGGCGGCAATAATCCCCCTGCCAGCGACCTGCTCGCTAATGGAAGCGACAGCCTCTTTCGCAAAGCTGGCGGGGTTGAAGAGGCCCATGCGCGCGCATACGGGCCATCGTCTTTAAGGCTGGTTTTCAGCGAAGGCAGCAGTTTTATAACTTGAGGTATAGGTAAACGAATGGCGTTGTTACGCCGGAGACAAGATATGTCAAAAATCACGGCTCTTTTTGCCGCCCTGTTATTCGTCGGCACGCTTGCTGGCGCAGTTGTTGCGGAGGATGAGGCTGAAGGCGAGCGGCCGGACCGGCTGGCCAGGCTTCAGGACCAAGTTGAGAAGCGGCTGGCGCGACTGGCCGATTTCCGCGAACATATGCCAGATGACGCTGACACGTCGCGGCTTGACGCGCTGGAAGCGCGACTCGAGGCGCGCCAGGCGAAGCTGGCGGAGTGCGCTGCTGACCGCGAAGCGTGCAAAGCCGAACGTGAGGCAAAGCGCGAAGAGCACCGCGAGGCAACCCTTGACAAGATGATTGCACGTACTCAGGCTGCACTTGATCGCGTATCAGAATGTCGCGCAGATTCAGACTGCGCAGCCGATGAAGAAAGGTTGGCTGCAATTGAAGAGAAACTAAGTGAGCGCCTATCCAAATTAGAGGCATGCCAATCGGGTGAAGAAGAGTGTAAAAATCCCAAGCGCCCCCACAGCCGTACAGACTACCTCAAGGATCAACTAAAGGACAGGCAGAGCACCTCTAAGGACATTCCTAAGGAAAGATAGGCTAGGTTCGTGCGGAAGCGCGAACATTGCGCTGTTGTGAAAAATGTCACAGGAAGAATACCAGAGCATAGCTCAGTCAATTATTGAGAGCTCCACACCTGAGATTAATCTGGAACAGCAACTTTCCATAGATAATTTCGGCAGAGGGATAGACGCCTTTTCGCTATACAACTCAGTCTATCTCGAAATTATAGCATACGAAGAGAACGCAAGCAAGCAGGAGCAGGCAACTACGCTCCTTGGTGCGTTCAATCATCATCATCTGGAATCCCGTAAAATCCTCATTAATTCGCTTTACCAATCATTCTGTGGCAATTACAACATTGCCTATTCGCTATTGCGTAATTTCATTGAATGCCATATGCGCGGTATTTTTCTGAATCAATTAGCTCTATCACAACACGAGTCGGGTTTGTGGAAGGTTCCTCTTTCATCCTCAGTTAAGGAGAGTTATGGAGAGTTAGTGGACCAGTTGAATAATTACAGGGCCAATCGAGATAAAATTCTGGATAATGCCCAGTTCCTGGCTATGGCCTCAGACATCAGGCAGGAATTGAGTTTCAGTGATCTCTTGAGGGAATTGATTTCTTGGGAATTAACTGCCCCCGAGGAAAATTATCACAATTTCAGGAACTATTCCCGGTATGGAAAATTATCGGGTTACGCCCATTCCGAGGAAAAAACACATGACATATCAAAGCTCAAGAAATATTTTGGCAATGATGAACAGAAAGCAATAGCTGGCGGCTCGATGATAATTCCCCAACTGAGTAAGGAATATCTCAGTGACATGTGTTGCGTAATAGATGCCTCCATGACTGTGATGTTCAACTTTATTTCACGCGTTCTCACTTTCGATTACTATTCGGGATTTGAGGAGTTCATAACTGATTTGAAAGATGATTCTAGATTCACCAATGCACATCTGAACTACTGTACTAAATGGATGTCAATCTATCTGGAATGAAAATAATATTTTTTAATATTATTTGGGACTTTACCTACTATTGCCTTGTGTTTTGCCAAAACCACGCGAAAACAACCCTCTCCCTTGAATTCCTGCAGAGGTTCACGATACCCGTGCGCGGTGGTAAGTTTCCAACTGTTTGTTCGCGTTGACGATGACCGAGAGCCGTTTGACAATCTCCTCGAGTTGCAGCCCGGCAAACGCGAAATAGAGTTCGTTGTCCCCCAGTTCGGTGTAGACGCGGTTGCCGATGCAGCCGAGGTTGGTGGCACTCAGTCCTGATTGCATCACCTCGGGAATCGCCGCACAGGTCGGCCGACCAACCATCGAGCTCTGGCAGGCCACGCCTGCGGCATGAGCCGCCTCGGCCAGCACCATCATCTGCCGGGCACTGCCGCGGACGAGCACCACGTCGGGTTTGAACGTCGTCTCGGCCAGGGGAGCGTAGCCGACGACACCGAAGGGCTCCGCGCGTCGCGGGATCTCCGCGACCTCCTGCATCTCGAGGTACTCCAACTCGACCATCGTGCCGATCACTTCCTCGAGCTCGGCGCCCTGCTCCTCGGGCAGGTCGATGCCATGGGTATGCGCGCCGATTGGGCAGCCGTAGTGGTCGGTCGCCTCGGTGTAGAACGCCTCTCCGTCAGCGGCGTGTTTCCAGTACCCGCAGCCGGCCGCGACTATCTGCTCGGTCCGCGGCAGATCCTTGGGCGGCGTGTCGAGGAAGGCCACTGCCACCGGGTGGCGTTCGAGTTCGAGAAGCTCGACGAGGTGTGTGGCCGCGCTCATGTTCGCGGGCTCCTGCGCTTTCGCTTAATCCTCTTAACGCGTTTTTGTGGAGCCTCGCTCTCCTTTTCCCCCCACAAATTATCAGGTGCCGCATTGGGCTCTGCGTCATTGCGTGGTGGGAACACTGGTGCGGCACGGTATTCGGCAACCGTGAGGACGACTGCCGGCAGTACCAGCAGCGACGCAGCGAGAGCATAGAGAATCATCACTGCAGTCAGAATCCCAAACTGGCTGAAACTGGTCATTGGCGAAAAGGAGAGCATACCAAAACCGGCCGCTGTAGTCAATGCCGCACCGGTAATGGGCGTACCAGCGTGCCGTACCGCAGCCGACATAGCGGCCTCCGGAAAATCGCCCTTGCTGAGAGCCTCACGGTAGCGATGAAGCAAATGAACTGCGAAGTCCACCCCGACTCCAATAGTAATCGCCGCTATGGATACTGTAATCAGGTTAAGATTCCAGTTTAGTGCCCAGAGGGTTCCGTATACCCATGCAGTCACCAGCAGAACTGGAATAATCGCCTCAATTCCTTCAATCCAGGAACGGCACAGCAGAACTAACAGCCCAAGACAAATTACGATAGAGACTGCCAGCGATCGCAGCATTCCATCTGTCATGGTGCTCATCATCTGGTAGCGCTCGATTGGCTGGCCATACGGGGTTACCGTAAGTCCAAGGTCCTCTAGTGGCGCCGCATCTTCCTCTAGCTGCTGTAGTAGTTCGCCGCCTCCCATGGTCCCAATATCGGCACTCGAGACGCGGATGAGCATCCCATTACAACTCCCATTTCCGTCCGCTCGTGCAAGAGCCCTGACCTCTGTCGATGTAAGGTCTCCAGCACCTTGCTCCAGCAAGAGGCCCAACAGCTGCTGTGTCTCTGCAGCGCTATCGGGTAACCCGTCTCCATCGCCGTCAACCATACCCAGTTGCGGTGCAAGTTGAGGAAATGTTATTTGCATGACATTCGCGATTGAGAAAGCTCGCGGCTCTCCACTAATTTGAGCGACCTTTGAATCGTTAGCCATTGCTGATTGAGTATCAAGCAACGCACGCAACACTTCTGGACGTGCCAGGTCGTCTCCTTCTACCAGCAGACCCGCTTCTTCGCCTGCTGTAGTTGCAAAATCTCGTTCATAGACTATGAAAGCACTATACATCTCCGAAGTAGGGTCAATCAAATCAGTCATATCCAAATCCTGTTCCAGTTGAAGTGCAACCCAGAGTGAACCTCCTGTGAGTAGTAGGGCTAATACAATTACAGTTAGAGGTCTCGATTGAGCCAAATCGGAAACCGCGTCTAGTGCAGGTACCAACGCTGAATTCTCTTCTAGCGGGGCTAAGTCAGGGTCTAGCCAGCGGTCAACCAGTAATCGTATCGCCGGCAGAAAGGTGGTAGTCAGGATGAATGCAGCAGCTATACCAAGCGCGACATGAACGCCAAAGTCCCGAATTGCTGGCACGGTTGAAATGCGGTTTGCGCTAAAAGCAGCCATAGTGGTCAGTGTAGTCAGAAGTAGTGCAGTTCCGACCAATCTCACTGAAATCCGCAGTGCCCGTTCCGGCCCCTGGTAATGGTCAGCACGGTAGCGATGCAGGATGTGTATTGCATCATCAACACCAAGCGCCAGCACCAAGATGGGAGCAATGAATGTGTACTGGGAGAAGCGCAGCCCTAGCAACTCGCCAGCGGCAAACATCCAGAGCAGTGCCATCATCACTGCGGTGAGGCTTAGAATCACGTCAGTGGGGCGTCGTAGTGAGAACCACAGCAACACAGCCATCGCCGCTAATGTGAGTGGTAGCAATTTCGAGAGCGTCTTTTCTGATGCTTCCTGCATTGCCTGATTAGGCGCAGCCATTGAGTTCAACACCAGCATGTCACTCTCGAAAGTGTGGAAAGCATCGCGCACCGTGCGTTCGGAAGTTTCGTCATTGTACGCACCCTGTTTGTCGACTGATACTGTGACAAAAACTGAACGTGCATGCCAGACTCCGTTCTTCTGTGAGGGAGCCCCGAACATCCCGCCCGCTAGAGGGTCCTCAATCAATGCTCCAAGTACAGTCTGCAACACTGAATCTGGCGTGTTTTCCAGTGTCAGGTTCTGTAGAGCAAGCATACCAGCGACGGCGGAGCCGGGGGAACTTACGGCCGTGTTAGTGTCATACAACCATTCCTGCACACTCTGTTGAGCCAAGAGATGGACTTCGAGCTGTAAAAGCTCCTGGAGAGATTCACGTGAGAGCAAGTTCCCGTCTGGCCTCTCGACTACAGCAGAGACACCGAATGGGAGTGGGAATTCGCCATAGGCAATCTGTCCTGCGTCTACCTCAGGTGAGGGAGGAAGGTAATCCTCCAGTGAGGTCTCGGTATCCATAGTCTGCATTGGCTGTAGCGCCAGACCTGTCAGGAATAATGTGATTAGTACGGTCGTCCATGGATAGGTTGCGACAAGCCGAGACACTTCCTCCATACGCGGTGATGCGACACGGGCAGACATCGGGCGGCGACCGGCAGGTGGATAAAAACTGCTGGGCAAGCTAGTTTCCCGTAGTTTCTGTAATGATGAGGCAAGACTAAATAAGCCTCTAAAATAGCCTGAGATAGTGTTCGAATTTCTGGAAGGATGGCATCCGGTTCAACAAGCGTTAGCTGCCGGACTTTTCACCTGGGGTATGACTGCTGCTGGTGCCGGGCTGGTCTTTTTTTTCAAGGAGGTAGACAGGAAGATTCTGGATGCGATGCTGGGTTTTGCAGCAGGCGTAATGATTGCGGCCAGTTTCTGGTCATTGCTGGCGCCGGCGATTGAACACTCGGACGGCACAGTCCTGAATGGTATCCTTCCCGTACTGGTTGGTTTCCTGCTTGGAGGCGTTTGCATGCGAATAATCGACAGGTTTCTCCCCCACCTTCATCCCGGGGCGCCTCCTGAAGAAACTGAGGGAATTAAGACCACATGGCACAGGAGTATGCTTCTTGTTTCAGCAATTACGCTTCACAATATACCGGAGGGACTGGCAGTTGGCGTTGCATTCGGTGCAGCAGCCACAGGAGACAGTTTTGGTGCCGCCATTGCCTTGGCAATAGGCATAGGCTTACAGAACTTTCCAGAGGGAGCTGCAGTTTCCCTACCCCTAAGGAGAGAGGGTCTTTCAAGGAAAAAGAGCTTCTGGTGGGGCCAGCTATCTGCTCTGGTAGAACCAATTGCCGCAGTTCTGGGCGCTGCCGTGGTAGTGTACATGGATCCGCTCCTTCCATATGCACTCGCATTTGCTGCTGGCGCGATGATTTTCGTGGTGGTCGAAGAACTGGTACCTGAGGCACATCGAGGGGGTCATGGAGACATCGCCACAATGGGTGTAATGCTCGGTTTCTCTGTTATGATGGTACTTGATGTCGCGTTTAGTTGATAGAATTTAGGTTGGATATGACTAGAGAACTTTTGTGGCTGGATTTGGAGATGACGGGGCTCGATTCAAATTATCACGATATCGTCGAGATTGCGACTGTCATCACTGATGCGCACCTAGAGGTAATAGCGGAGGGGCCGGACCTGATAGTGCATGCGCACGAGGAACGGCTGGAGCGGATGGGCGACTACGTCCATGAGATGCATCAGCGCTCGGGACTGCTCGACGAAATTCGTGCTTCGGTGCTTACACTGGCGGAAGCGGAGGAACAGACGCTGAGTTTCATCGACTCGCACTTGCCGCAGGACTACCGGCCACCAATGTGCGGCAACTCCATTGGCACTGACCGGCGATTTCTGGAAGTGCAGATGCCTAAACTGGAGAACCGCTGCCACTATCGCGTCGTTGATGTTTCGAGTATCAAAGAACTGGCGTGGCGCTGGTACCCGAAGGCAATGAAACAGGCTCCCTCCAAGCTCGAGGCGCACCGCGCACTGGGTGACATCCTAGAGTCAATTGCTGAACTCAAGTTCTACCGCACGCAATTCATGCAGCCGTCGGAGAGTGCGTGAAGAAGGTAGTCGTAACTGGCGCCAATGGCCACGTCGGCTACTCCATCACGAAACTGCTGGTCGAGCGCGGCTACGACGTGCGTGCAACGGTACGTGACGCGAGCGATTCCACGAAGACGACACACCTCAAGGCACTTGGCGTCGAAATAGTTGAGGCAGACCTGCTACGGCCGGAGACGCTTGCACCGGTGATGGAGGGGCGTGACGGCCTGTTCCAAGTCGCTGCCGTCTATCGTAGCTGGGCGCGCGACCCACAGAGTGAGATTATTGATCCCTCGATTATTGGCGGTGTCAACGCGCTGCGCGCTGCACATGCGGCGGGAATCGAGCGAGTGGTGTTCACCTCCTCTACCGCGGCGGTTGGTCGTGCAGGACCGGGCGGCGCGCCGCTGACTGAAGCAGACTGGAACAATACGTCGCGACATCCATACTCCTACGCCAAGACGGAAGCTGAACGCCGCGCCTGGACCTTCGCCGAAGAGAACAGCCTCGACCTGATTGTCATCAATCCGACCGCGGTCATCGGTCCCGGTTTCCATCGGCATACACCCTCAACGGCACCCTATCGTACGCTGTTACGTGGCGAATTACGTCGCATTCCGCCCATAGTTTACGGGCTAGTCGACGCGCGTGACGTTGCGATGGGGCATGCACTCGCCTACGAAACGCGACAGGCTAGTGGTCGTCACATCCTCTGCACGGAATGCCTGCCGGCAGATGAACTGGTCAAGATGGTTCGTAAAATTGACCCCGAAATCAGGGTGCCTACCCGCCATGCAGCGCTATGGCAGATCCGTGCGCTCGCACGTTTGGAGCAGGTGCGCAGCTGGTTCGGTCGCGAGCCAAAGCTTACGCCGGAGACGGTTCGCGAATATCTGGGCAAGCCGACGAATTATGATTCCAGCAAGGCCCGTCGCGAGCTGGGGTGGCACCCGTTGCCAATCCGGCAGACGGTGCGCGACACGCTGGAATGGGTACGTGAACACCCCGAACTTTTGTGACGACCAGTATTTAAGGTAACTACGGCGTCACATCTCATTTCCAGACCGGCACCTACGCACGCTCACTCGCGCCCCTTCAAGGAATCTCTCCCGCAGGGCCCTCTGCTTCCAGCAGCGCCGCCGTCCAGTCATTTTGAAAGACGCCTTGCGGATCAAGCGTATTGCAGACGGTGCGAAAAGCATCAAACTTGGGGTAGAGGGATGTCAGCTCGTTGGCCTCCAGCGGGCAGACTTTTCCCCAGTGCGGACGAGCATGGAACAGTCGTGACATGCTTCGGGCCATGAAGTTCGCGAAGAGGGAAAAACCAGCACGCCGTGCTGACCCCGCGTAGCTGATGAAGCTCAGCGCGTACCAGTCATCCTCCGCGCCGCTGGCCATCGAGATCAGGGTGTCATCGGGAAGCACCCGCCGCACGCAAATGGGGTAGTGATGGAAGTAATGGTCGTGAAGCCCGGCAAGATCATCTTGCATGCCGAGTTCCTCGATTTGTCGCTGGTTGTATGCGGATAACGTCGACTCCCTCCCCCCAGCAACCTTGATGGCTTCCTGGGCGAACCCGAGCGCAGCCTCCAGCTGGTCTCGAGGCACGAACAACTCGATCTCTATGTGGCGAAAGGCCTCGTGCTTCATCACCAGCATGGACGAGGAGCGATCCGTAACCTTCCAGTTGCGAATCAGGAATGCCGGGATGATGCGACGAAAGGCAAGCCGGATTAAGCGCCGACTCCGCAGCACGCGTTTCAGAGACAGGAGCAGAAAGTGCATGCCATAGTCCATCACCCCCAGCCAGTAGAGCCGGTACAGCTTGGCAAGGCGGGAACGTGGCCGGTCATCTTCGCGCCGGTGCTGGCTGAAATATGACCAGTGCCAAGGGATGAGATAGAACTGCTGGAGCGGAAATGGCGTTTCGGCATCCAAGACGTCCGACAGACGACGAGACTCGGTGAAGTGCTCCTGCACGTTGTACTGTGCGCGGCAGCGGAGTTTCACGGACAAGATGATTCCGAGCGAACCCAGTGAACAGCGAGCTGCCTGCAGCTGTTCTCCAGCGCTCAACTCCTCGATAAACGCCCGGCCAGTGGAGGCGTCATAGCGCGCCAGCCGCACCCCCACGACATAGTGCGACATGCTGTGGCGTCCCGAACCGTGAGTGCCGGTGGAGATTGCCCCGG
>CALBFM010000097.1:0-4852 GCA_937893445.1 uncultured euryarchaeote | reverse complement strand
GTCGCGTAAGTGCACGCGTGTCGATTCCGGCAATGGCCGGAATATCGTTTCGGACAAGGCTGTCGCACAGCGATTCTCGACATCGCCAGTTGCTGGGTGCGTTGACTTCGTGGAGAATAAACCCGTTTGCGAAAAACGCGTGTGATTCCATATCGTCATCGTTAATTCCGGTGTTTCCGATCTCAGGATACGTCATCGTGACGAACTGCCCCGCATACGATGGATCACTCAATATTTCCTGGTAACCCGTCATCGACGTGTTGAAAACCAGCTCACCCTCGACAATTCCGGTAGCGCCAAACGGGCGCCCCCGGGCAATCGTGCCGTCCTCTAGCGCAAGCCACCCCTGCATCTAGGGCGCGGCAGTCGGGTAGGGGATAAAACGCTGCCTATTCGCGAAGCGTTGCTAGGGCTTCTTCTTCGACGAAGTGCAGTTTACCTGGAATTACGAGTGAATGCGGTGTCTGACCAAGGTCGGCCTGTGGCATTTCACCCAGCGAACCAGTCCAGAGCTTTTGGTCACTGCGGCCGACACGGGCTGCCGCGCATGCCAACGCCTCGGGGAGCACGCCGCCATCCAGCAGTAACACCGCACCCTCATGGGCAGTCATCAGCCGTGGTTCAACAGCGGGGTCGTCGGCGCGGATATCGAGGAGCACCAACGAGTGGAATCCCAGCTCTGAATTCTGCACTACCTGCTTTACGGGTGAGAGTGGCTTGTAATTGCCTTCAGATAGCACTAACGTCGTGACCGGACCGAAGCGATAATGTTGTAGCCCCAGCTCACCAGCAACCGCAGTCAATACCGATGTATTGTGTACAGCACGGCACTCAATCCCTGCTTCGCTACATTGCAATCGCAAGCTGACATGCGTTGTGGCAGCGAATGGATCTCCGCCAACTAGCAGTACAATATCGCTATTACGCGCCGCTGCGAGCAGCACTTTGGGTTGCTCGACTTCCTCGCGCGAGAGCAATAGTACGCTACCAGCTTCCTGCTCGATCCATGCCAGTGTTTCCGGTACCAGAGGTGAAGTATAGCCCTCGGCGAAGATTGTATCGGCTGCACTGATAGCGGCAATGCCAGCCTGCGTTAGCGATTCCGGACCACCTAATCCCAGCCCGACCAGCGTGAGCATGCGCTCTTAATGCGTGGAGCGGATAACCGCACCGCCATGCAACAACAGCGTACCACTCTCACTGTGCAGACAGAGCCCTATGCGTTCCATGACATTTCCCAGGAGGTGCAGACGGCGGTCGCCAACGCGGACGTTCGCGATGGCATCTGCCACCTGTTCATTCGTCATACCAGCGCTAGCCTGCTGCTACAGGAGAACTATGACCCGTCGGTAAGGCAGGATCTCGCGCAATTCATGTCACGCATCGTACCCGAGGATGGCAGCTATGCACATGGCATTGAGGGCAGTGACGATATGCCCGCACATATTCGGAGCGCACTCACCTCAGTTTCAGAGAGTATCCCAGTTTCCGAAAGCAAGTTGCTCCTGGGACGCTGGCAAGGTATCTATCTCTGGGAACATCGCGCGCATGGACACCGGCGCGAAGTTACCATCACAGTCATAGGTGACTAATCAGAGTGTAGCCGGCCTGCAGCCCTAAAAACACCACTACTTTCGCCTTCCAATGCAAGCGCTCTATTTCGAAGCACACGGTGAACTGGACGTACTACAGTTCGGTGATGTCCCTGACCCGGAAGTTCCGGACGGCTGGGCGTTGCTGAAGGTCGAAGCGTGTGCGCTAAACCACCTCGATATTTGGGTGCGGCGTGGTTGGCCCGGCCTAAAATTAGATATGCCTCATATTGGCGGCAGCGACATCGCTGGCACGCTGGTCACAGACACTGGCAACTGGAAGGCGGGCGACACCGTAGTGGTTGATCCGGGCATCTCGACGCGACAGGACGCCTGGACCACACGTGGAGATGATTCGTTGTCTCCGGGTTATCGTATTCTTGGAGAACATGTCCGCGGTGGTTTCGCCGAGTTTGTGGCAGTACCGCTAGAGAACCTGCACCCGCGGCCGGCCGGCCTCACGGCGGCGGAAGCGGCCGCACCATTACTAGTCGGTTTGACTGCATACCGCATGCTGATTCACCGTGCGCGACTGCAAACGGGCGAGCGAATACTGGTCGTGGGCTCAGGCGGTGGTGTAAACTCAACTGCCATCCAGCTTGGATGCCACTTCGGTGCTGAAGTACACGTGGTAGCAGGTGGCCCCGAGAAAGCGCAACGCGCCAAAGAGCTGGGTGCAGCACTGGTCGTTGACTACAAAACAGACGAGGCGTGGCACAAACCATTGTTCGCCGCTACTGAACGCCGTGGATACGATGTTATCATTGACAACGTTGGGCGCGCGACTTGGAAACAGTCGCTGCGGCTGGCGGGCATCGGTGGCCGTATCGTCACCGTTGGCAACACCAGCGGCCCACTAGCGGAGACTGATATCCGCTTCATCTTCACGCGACAACTCTCCATCCTAGGCTCGACAATGGGCTCGCACGCTGACTTCGCTGCTGTACTGGAGCTTCTCAAGCAGGGCACACTGAAGCCGCTTATCCACTGCGTGCTACCGCTTTCCGAAGGGCGACGCGGCCATGAAATTATAGAGCGTGGTGAAATGTTCGGCAAGGTCGTGCTGCGGCCGGAGTATTAACTACTTAGAGTTTTTTTGCATTGATATTATTTTCCAGGTCATCGACGATCTCTTCGAGAGAATTCAAATCTTCCGCCTTAGCCGATGTTTCTATCTTGAAACCGAGATCCGTTATGTCATCAAAGCCATACATTCCACCACTTCCTTTGATATTGTGTCCAAAAATCATCAGTGCTTGATAATCTTTAGAATTTAAAGCGGCCTTAATTTTAGGGATTTCAGTGATGATGTGAGCTACATACTTCGTTTGCATTTCAGCCCATTCGTCATCATCAAAGTCATCCATGGACTGCAATATAACGACCCTTAAGATATAGTTATCCAATATGCTAATTGAAATGTTAAATACATACATTCAATTTATTGACCTGATGAATAGAATGTCGGCTTCACTGTATTTGCCCAGAGAACATGATGCCAAATTCTACTAGCATAAAAAATAGGATTATGACATGACAAGTAGTATTCTGCAAAATTTCAGGAGACTCCTGATATATTCGCTTCTTTTCATAATTTCAGTAAACCTGATTATGCCTGGGATATTAGCTGAAGCTAGTGCTGAAGAAAATTTAGAGAATATAAATCTTCTCTGGATGCTTATTTGTGCAATTCTGGTCTTTATGATGCAAGCAGGATTCATGTGCCTTGAATCCGGTATTATCCGAAACAAAAATAACATAAATGTTGCATTAAAAAACGTTTCTGATTTTGGAATATCAATAGTATCCTACTGGATTATTGGATATGGAATAATGTTTGGTGCAAGCCAAAACGGATTATTTGGAACAAATAACTTTTTCTTTGATCCAAGCGGGACATCGACTTCAGGGCCAGCAATGACTTTCTTCATATTTCAGTCCATGTTCTGTGCAACTGCTGCATCCATAATTTCAGGTTCGGTTGCAGAAAGACTAAAATTTAACAGCTACTTGATAATAACAGCGCTTGTAGGGACAATAATCTACCCAGTAGTAGGCCACTGGGCCTGGGCTAACAGTAATGATAATTTTGGAGGGGATGGAACAACCGGCTGGTTGTATGATCTGGGTTTGCTGGATTTTGCAGGGTCAACTGTAGTTCACTCAACAGGGGGCTGGGTTGGTTTGGCAGCTATATTGATTATTGGGCCACGCACCGGCCGCTTTGTTGAGGGAAAAGTACGGAAATTTTCACCTAGCAATCTGCCACTTTCTGTACTCGGAGTACTACTACTGGGATTTGGATGGCACGGATTCAATGGTGGTAGCCAACTCGTACTAGATGATGCAGTTCCTGGAATCTTGCTGAATACATTCCTAGCCGCTGCGGCAGGTATTGTTGCATGCCTGATTTTCTGGGGAGCGCAAAATGGAACGGCACCAGCGGGTGACTTGATTAATGGCTTACTCGCAGGTCTCGTTGCAATAACTGCAAGTTGTAATATTGTAACTCCAATGGGTTCCGTAATTATTGGTGCTGGGGGGGGACTAGTAGCCATGTATGCCACACGATTACTGGAGAGATTTGAACTCGATGACCCTGTTGGGGCCATACCTGTTCATCTTGCCGGTGGTATATTTGGAACGCTTGCCTTGCCCTTTTTTGCAACTGAGGAAATGTTACTTGGCAACAGCCAGCTTATTTCATATTCAGGAAATATCCGAATAGACCAATTTATCGCACAGCTCTCCGGAGCGTTTTCTATCGGATTATACACATTTATAGTAAGCTACACAATACTAAAGGCAATTAATAGCTACAATCCATTGCGTGTCAGTCAGGAAGCAGAAGACATCGGGTTGAATATTGCTGAGCATGATTCCAGTAGTGATCATATCGACCTCCTGAAGGTCATGCAATACCAGTCCGAAACAGGAAATTTGTCCATAAGGGGACCCGAAGATCTCTTTACTGAAGCTGGGCAGATTGGATATCATTACAACATTCTGATGGAGAAACTTGAAGAGTCGGGCAAAGTAATGCACAGACAGAAAAATGAACTGCAAATTGCAATGGAAAAAGCTCGTTCAGCCAGCCAGGCAAAAACCGATTTTCTGGCGAAAGTCAGTCACGAATTACGAACACCACTCAATGCTATAATTGGCTACAGCGAAATGCTAATCGAAGAGTCTGAAGATGACGGCTTGGAAACTTATACTGACGACCTTACCAAAATACATTCGTCTGGAGAACACCTCCT
>CALBFM010000096.1:0-12234 GCA_937893445.1 uncultured euryarchaeote | reverse complement strand
TGCGGCTTGCGTCGTTTCGAGGTCTCTGATCTGAAAAAGGACCAGATGAAACAGGTTCAAGACAGATGGGCTTTCACTGATATCAAAGGAAAAGGAGATAGATACAGAACTGTTGCAATTCCTGAATATTCCATGAAATGCCTGGATGAATGGCTGGAAATCAGCGAGATTGTGGGTAAAACAGACAGGATATTCTTCTCAATAAGGAAAAACGGAGAAATTGGAAACACAATGATAACCCCCCAGGGAATAAGGGATATCGTAGTAAAACATTCGAAGAATATACTTGATAAGGAAATATTGCCACATGATTTGAGGAGAACATACGCTCAACTATCATACAAAGCCGGTGCACCACTGAGACAAGTACAGCTAAGTTTAGGTCACAGTAGCATTAGGACTACTGAAATTTATCTAGGATTAGATCAAGATTTGACTAATGCTCCTGGCGATTATATAGACATTGCAGTATGAACCGAACAATGAATATTGAAGTACTTCCATATGACCCAGAATGGCCTGAACTCTATGCCTCGGAAAAGGAAGTGCTTCTAGGAAAGTTTGGACGTATTGTAGAGAATATATATCACATTGGAAGCACTGCAGTGGAAGGGTTGGCTGCAAAGCCGATTATAGACATTCTTCTGGAAACGAATTCTCTGGAAAAACTAGACGGTTTGGATGATGAATTTGAATCTCTGGCTTACGAGGCAATGGGGGAGTTTGGAATCCCTGGCAGAAGATATTTCAGAAAGGGAGGAATCGAGAGAACCCATCAAATTCATGCGTTCGCATCAGGAAGCCACCATATTTCAAGGCACTTAGCATTCAGAAATTATTTGAGAGAAATGCCTGACATCAGGAAAGAATACGAGGGTCTCAAAACTAGGGTGGCTCTGGAGTGCAATCACGACATCGATAAATATTCCAAAGGTAAACACGCATTCATTCAGGAGCACGAAAGAAATGCCCTTGATTGGATTCAGGATAGGAACTAAGCCACACAGGAGTAAACTACTGATTTAACGTTAAACAAAATAATTAACCAATTTAACTAATATTAATTATATTATTTTATTAGGATAATTAAAAATCAAAAACACGCTCCCCAATTGTCAAATTATTGTACAGAAGTTATTAATACGAGAGTACACTAGTACAAGGTGAGCACAAGGGCAGCTGGCATTATTTCCTTGGTTGCACTCCTCATTTCGCTCGCCCTTGTGCTCCTCCCAGGTAGTAAAGGCGAAATAATAGATTCAGGAGAAATTAACCATTTTTACATTAATCAAGAAAATAATCTAACTATCGTTATTAATAATCCTTTCGCAGGGGAAACCGAATTCAGCCTCTCCGCCGAACTCCAGAGCCATGATCTGCAACAACCAGTTCCCTTACCCCAGCCAAACCTACAGTTCACGCTGGCTGAGAGTGAATCAGACAACTATGATATACCTTTCCAGGCCCACTATTCTGGCGATTATTCTTTTTATATATCGCTCGTCATGAACTTTGACAACCAACCCCAGACTATTGAAAAGAGCTGGAACTTCACCTTTTATGATCACCTGACTGTTATACCGGGCAGTTCTGACCAAGTCACATTTACAGGAGGTGCGGCGTGGTCCCTGGATGGGGAGGAATTCGTGCTGCAGCCAAACGATAACTCGCAGGTTGGTCTGGTTTTCGGCCCTATTGACAGTTCCGTCTACAGTGAGTCAGTCCTAGAAATTAACCATGCCTACAGCCTGACGACAGATGCAGGGTTCAGTATCAGCTATTCCACAGATTTTGATTCACTGGAAAAACGCTATACCGCTACCTGGCACGAATTAACCACACTTTCGCCTGGCAGTTTTGACGGCAGCACGATACTTCTACTTCCACCAACAGAGCGCTGCTTCATCCAGTTCGCGGCGGTGATAGGGGAGCCGGAAATAGACCCTACCTGGCAGCTTAATTGGGCCGATGTACGAGGTGTCACACCCAAACACGAATTGGATGTGTCGTTTCCGGATGTCAGTTTCCTCGCCTATTCCAGTGAAAGTGGCGTCGGGGTAGAACTGTACAACAGCGGGCTATTCACGCAATACCTGGGCAATATCAGTGCATCACTAAATGTGAAATGGCAGGGAGAAACAATCACATCGTTACAACAATCTCTCTACCTACCTGCCGGTGAAACTCGGCAACTGAATTTTGTCCCTGCACTGAGCGAACCCGGCATCTACGAATGCCAGCTTGAAATCAAGGTACTGAACCGCTGGTCCCGCGCGCAGACATGCCACATTTTGTACTCGCGAGAGCAGTATCTATTACCTGAGAACGGGCTGTCCTTGGAGCAGGAACTGGCACTCCCGTTCGAAGCGGCGGCGATTCTCTTCGAGGGTGACCTGCAACACAACGGCGAGATGCTCGATAGCTGGAGCGAAGACGGAGGGCAGATCCAGCACCTTACGGCTGGGTCGGAGCCACTAACACTGGGTGGTGGAGAGTCAGTAGTGGTGCGAGCGATAGCCAGCCTCGATATTCACCGCTTCGACGCCACCTCTCTCGAACCCGTGCAGGAACTGGTCCCGGGCTGGGAAGGGGCAACCATTGAGTTTGTTTCCGGTGAAGATGAGACTCTGAGCCTGCAGGTTGTAAACAAGGGATTCAATACCGAAATCTTCAGCCTGCAATATTTCTACGCACCAAATTTCCTGATGCAGCTAGAAGGAGTGTCAGAGATTACGCTGCTGGTTGATGAAACCCAGACCATAGACCTCACGCTGACCCCACAGTTGGAAGTCCCACACGAAGGGGGGAGTCAGTTCACAGTGCTGCTAGAGCAACTTTCAACAGGGGAAACCGTAGCACTGAACCACGTGCTGACCTATCGAGCCTCTGAAATTATGGTTGATGAGCTGCACTTCAATCGCAACGGAGTGTTACTAGGCCAATCAGTCGCGGGCAGCATAGAGATTAGCAACCAAGGTTATCCTGTCAGCGAATTGACGCTGGAGCTGTGGCTCACGGCGGCAGATGGTAGCCGCGAACTGCTCACTTTTCAGCCCGTAAATCACCTCGAAAACGGAGAGAGTATCAATTTTGATTTCGAGCACAGCCCCGTTATTGTCGGGTTGCACACGCTACAAGTCGAACTCAAGGGGGGAGCCACCCTGATTAACGACCAGGACGCGCAGTTCCGTGCCGTTGCCCTCGAACAGGCGGCAGAGTCCGAAGCTGCGGCAAGCCTGCCCTTGCGCTCAACCGCCACCGCCACAGGTATAATCGGAATTCTAAGCGCCGCATACTACTTTTCCAAGTCTGAAAACCTACGTTACCACAGCTTCAAACTGCTGCTGCCGCTCTACACCCGACTGCAACGAGACCGGCTGGCAGACCACCCCACGCGTCAGAATCTGATGCAATATATCTACGGCCATCCAGGTGCCAACCTCACTCAATTGCGAGAGCGATTCGGGCTGCATAACGGCGTATTGTCGCACCACATTAGTATTCTGGAAGGCAACCAAGTCATCCAATCACTACGTAATGGGCGCCAGCGGTTATTCTACCCCTCTGGTTTCACCGGGCTGGCGCAGGAGCTGCTGATAACCAACGAGGTGCAGAAGCGGATTCTGGAAGAGATTAAGGTCAGCCCCGGCGTCACCCAGTCCATGATTGCAACCAGACTCGGAATGAGTCGCCAGAAAGTGAATTATCACGTTACCGCGCTCGAGCGCAAGTCGGCACTGCGCGTCGAGAAGAGCGGTCGCATCAGCCGGCTCTACCTGCTGCGCCTCAGATAGGCATGGCGGGCCTGAAGGGATTCGAACCCATGGCCGTCCGGTTAAGAGCCGGACGCTCTACCTAGCTAAGCTACAGGCCCGCGAGGCTGCGTAGGCTGCCGCCGATTAAAGATTTTCTTACAGCGGCCCGAATCACGTCGAGTGAATTAGCCCGACCCTATCTCCTAATCATTCCCGCTGATAAGTTGCCCAGCCGTCCCCATCGCGGGCCTTCTCATCTCGGGAAACACTAGCTTCCGTGCGGCGCTGTGCCTGTTTTTTATGGTCTGTATGCTCCTGACGATGAGCCGCCTCGCGGTTGCTCCACGCTACGCCACGACCCTCCCATTTACTCTGGCTCTGCGACCACCAGTCGCCCGCCGAGGGCTGCTGATCCAGTTTCTGCTGGTAGGTCAGGTCTACCCGCTTCTCGTCAAGCTCGCGAATCTTATTACGGCTGAACTGGAGCGTCCCGATTGCCACGATCAGCGCGAAGATGAAGCCGATTCCCGGCAGGACATCGTAGATAGTCAGCGTCATCATCCCATTCCAGAAGGCATGAAGGCCGACTGCCATCAGGTAATATTTTGCCACCACGCGCCACGAGGCGCCATGTACAAATCGCTGGCTAAGGCCGTGACCCGTAAAGGAAGTGGCACTGGCATGCACGAGTGTGGCAGAAAATGTTCGCATGACGATTATCAAAGTCACCCCACCAGCACCCCCACCGAATTCCAAACCGTACATCAAATTCTCAGTGGCGGCGAAACCCAAGCCGCATGCAGCGCCGTAAACCAGCCCGTCCTCGACCTCATCCACCTCCTCCTTGACGCCGGCGCGCATCATCCCTAGCGCCTTCAGAAATTCCTCGACAAAGGGGGCGATAATTACGGCACCCACAACGATAGCAACGGTCGCTCCGGCTGCAAGTTCAACTATCCCCATCAGCATTGAATTGACCAGCCCCGCTAGGATGATTCCGGTAATCGCACCCCAGAAGAACGCTTGGTAAAGCGCCCCCCACGGCTCGGGATCGTGCTTTTCGAAGTTGCGGAACCAATTCAGGTATAGCAGCGCCGGGACAAACGCAATACCGATAAAGAAAACTGCTAACAGGCCGTAACTAGTCGCTAGTATCAGCAGTAGAATCAGGAAAAACCAGAGGTAGCGCAGCGGGGGAGCTTCCATCTTTCAGGACGTCGTGCGGTAGAGCCCTTCGTGGAGGTACAGAATACCGCGTCGCACTAGCTTCTGCATCTCCAGCCGTGGACGCGGGATGCCCAGCTGTTTCGCCTTGCTGAGCAGCATATCTGGGTCGACTCCTTCGCCGTCATCAAGCGAGCGCATCAGCGCCAGCATCCGGAACTTTGGGGTGTTGGCTTGGGCTAACGCGCCCTCTTCCAGCTCCGGCTCGAAAACAGGCTCGGGGGGTTTACGGTGCACCTTGCGCACCTTGCGCGCGGGCTTACGCTTCTCGCTTGCGGGCGGCGCCTGCCGGTCTGTCTCTTCATCATCATCATCATCATCCACTTCCTCCTCGTGCTCCTGCTGATTGAGGTACTCTTTCACCATCTGCCGGTCCATTTCATCATCATCATCCACTTCCTCCTCGTGCTTCTGCTGATTGAGGTATTCTATCACCAGCTGCTGCAGCGTCTGGGACGGAGTGCTGTCGGCGTCGCGTGCCCGGCGCAAGAAATCATCCCAATCAGCACGAAACTGCTTGTCGATGGGGAAACGAAAAGTAATGCGGTCTGACGCCACGATTGTGAGCAGTCTGTTTTTATTTAAGTCTGCCGCGCACTCAGAGCAGGCCCAAGTAGAGTTGCTCGACCCGTGCCACAATCGAGGCCCAGCTAAACTCGTCGCGCGCCCGTTCACGCCCCAGTCGCCCCAGCTCGCGCGCACCAGTGGGATCGTCCAGAATCTGTGCCAGCGCCGCAGCCAATGCCGTGGCGTCGCCATACTCGACCAATAGTCCGGTCTCGCCCTCGATAATCGCTTCTGGTACCCCACCAACGCGGGTGGCGACTGCCGGTAACCCCGCCGCAGCCGCCTCGAGCAGCACGATGCCAAACGCCTCGTATTCCGAAGGTAGCGCCAGCACTTCAGCCACAGCAAACGCCGAGCGGTATAGCTCATCACTGAGGTGACCCAGTCGGTGCAACGAAACGCCAGCAGCGCTGGCCTGCGCATCCAAGGCGGCGCCAACGCCCATGTCCTGCCCCACCACCAATAGCTCCACGCCGGGATGCGTTTGGCGCAGCTGCGCCAGTGCTGTGATCAAGTGCGGCAATCCCTTGTTAGTCGCCAGTCGCCCTGCGTACAGCACCAACTGCTCACCCAATTGCGGATATGCTGCGCGTAAAGGCTCAGGGCGTGGCGGCTCTGCCCAGTCGGACCAGTGAATACCGTTGGGGATCACTGTCGCTTGCGGCAGTGGGAGTCCCGACTCCTGCCGTAACTGCTTCAGCTCATGCTGGCTAACAGAGATTATGGCGTCGGGTGTCCTGAGCGTTGCGCTGCCGTGGAGCCAGTCATAGAACTGCCGTAACCGACGGCGGCGATTGCCACCCCACATAGACCAGCTAGGGTGAAAGTGTGGCGTCAGAACCCACGGCGTCACCTGTAGCTGTCGCCGCAGCCACGCCACGGAGTTCTGGAAATATCCATAGGAATGGGTGTGAACTATGTCGGCTGGCTCTCGCAGGAGCCCCGGCAGCATCCCTGGTGGCAACACGTAGTGCGCCTCGCCGCCCGGGCTAAAGGCGGTGTGTCGCCTGATAGGGACACCAGCCACGCGCCTGGGGAGTCGTGCGCGTCGGAAGGGGGTCTCACTCCAGAGGTCACTGGTGTGCACCACCACCTCGTGACCCCGCTCCCGTAGACCAGTTGCTAGTGCAGCAACGTTAGTCTCAGCGCCACCGGGGGCGGGGGGATAGCGCACGCAACCCTGTACGACTCGCACGCAGCGCGATACCGCCCCGCTTTAAAGTGGGTCCAGCTCCGCCGCCATGCACCCGCTGCTGCGCATCACGCGCCCCGGCAATGTGCTGCTGAGTGCGCTGGCGCTGCTTGCCGCCGGCTTCGTTGCGGTTGGCCCCGAGGCATTGCCGCAAGCCGCCCCGCAGCTAGCATTGGCAGCTGGTGCGGCGATGCTCTGCGTCGGCGGCGGTAACACACTCAATGACTGGTTTGACCGTGAGACTGATCGTGCCAACCACCCGAATCGGGTGCTTCCGCGCGGCGAACTTTCACCGCAAACAGCGCTTAACTGGGCGCGGCTGTTGCTGCTGGCAGGGCTGCTCTCGGCAGGGCTACTACTCGATAATCCGCTACCCCTAACTATCGCCGCCGTCGCTGTCGCACTTCTACTCGCATACGAGTTAAGGCTCAAGGCAACTGGGCTCCCTGGCAACACAACCGTTGGTCTGCTCGCTGGAGGACTCTTTTTCTACGGCGGCGCCGCGACCGGGACTCCCGGCGCAACACTCTGGCTGGCAGGTCTAGCGACACTGGCAACGCTTAGCCGCGAACTGATGAAAGATGTGCAGGATCTGGAGGGCGACAGCGACCGGCGCACACTGCCGGCGCGAATAGGTCCCGCGGCAACGCTGCAACTGGCAACCACAGTGCTGGCGCTCGCCGCGGTATTGAGCCTCACAGCTTACGCGCAATTTAGCGGGCGGGGTGCAACCGCCTACCTGGTGCTGGTTATCCTGGCTGATGGCTGGATGCTCAATGGCTGCCGACTGGCACTCATCGGAGACCCACGGGTGGGCCAGCAGGCATTGAAGCAGGGGATGGGGGTCGCGATGCTGGCATTCATTGCCGGCGCAGCGCTCTGATAAATGGCCCCCGCCTCGCATCGCGTGGACCGCCCACAGCCGCTGCCCGCGCACCTAGTCGAGCTGCGAAGAACCCTGTTGGGGCCGCTAGTGCTTTTCGGGTCGGTTATGGCTGCAACCTTCAGCTTGAGCGACGACATCCTGCAGGCAATGCTCGACTACCATGGTCTGGCAGGTAGTGTGAGCATCTATACGCCCACTGAGTTCCTGCGCGTACGCCTCAGCCTAGCGACTCTGGCAGGCTGCCTCAGCGCGCTGCCGCTGTTGCTGTTGCAGTCCTATCGCTTTGCGCACTCGGGACTGACCGACAGTGAGCGTGCGTTCGCGCGCCGCACGATTCCGTTCTCGCTGGCACTGTTTGCTGGCGGCACAGCGCTGGGTTGGACCGTCTTCCTACCGAGGCTGTTGCCGCTGCTTGTCGGTGGACCGGCAGAAGCGCAGTTTTCGCTGGCGCAGACCGTTGGGCTGCTGTTCTCACTATCTCTCGGGACTGGCATTGCCTTGCAACTACCACTGCTCGCCTTCATAGCGCGCCGTACTGGTGTGTGGGACGGAGGGCTTGCACATGGCCGCCGACTGGCATGGGGACTACTACTGGCGCTAGCACTACTCGTGACACCGGACCCTGCGACCATCGGTCTCCTGCTCACGACTGCACTACTGGTGCTGCTCTTCGAAACAGGCGCCTGGCTGGCAAGGGGTGCGCATGGCTGACCGGAAACAAGTGCTACTGATTGCTGCAATTGCTTTCGGCGCGCTGATACTACGGCTCTCACACCAGTGGCGCTGGGCGCTGTGGGGTAGCGACAGCGGCGAATACCTCTTCCTGACGACGGCCCTAGTCGAGAACGGTGCGCTTCTGCAGGATGGCTACCTTGGGTGGGGACGCGCGTATCCCTGGTTCCAAGGAGTGCAGCTGCTGACTGCCAGCGCGGCACTGCTCTGCGGACTGCCGACGGCTGCTACCCTGTTCTGGCTCATCCCCGCCGCAGGCGCGCTGGCAATTCCAGCGCTGTTCCTGGCAGGACGGCGCTTCGTCAGCAGCAACGCGGCGCTGGTCGGGAGCGGCTGCTACGCGGTAGCATTTCCGGTGGTTTTTGCTAATTCACATGCCATGCCTGGTAGCCTCGCCGACCCGCTCAGCTTGCTACTAATCTACACCTTCATCGGGATATTAGCAGCGCCACGCCGCTGGTTGCCCGCATTCGGCGTACTGCTAGCAGGACTGGTAGTGGTGCACCACTTCACACTGCTGCTCGCCATCGCAGGCTGTACTGGGATGCTGGCAATCGAGGCTGCTGCTGGCAACCGCCGTCGCGCACCGTATTTCACGCTGGCGGTTGCGGCAGCGCTGACCTCTCTCTACTGGGTCGGTTATGCCACTGGATTTCGAGTCGCCATCCTAGGCGATACTGGGCTGCCGCTGGAAGCACTGGTAGTGGCGCCGCTCGTCGTGCTGATTGTAATACGACTACTGGCACCGCAGATACCGCTTCCATTACTGGATGTTCCACAACGGCCGGCACGGATTTTCCTTGGCGCATTCCTCGCACTATTGCTAGTTATCGGTTATGGCTTCATCTGGGGGGTGCCGGGCACCACAATTCCTGTTGGGCTGGAAGCTGTACCATATCTGCTACCTCCTCTTGGCTGGTTGGCACTTGCGGCAGCGCCAGGGTTAGTATTGGCGCAGCGTGGTGGATGGCTGCTCTGTGGCTGGACACTGCCAATAGCTGGCCTCGCGATTGTGGGTGGCCTGACGGAATCGCACTTGCTGATTGCATATCGCCATGCACCCTACTTGCTGGCGCCGCTCGCACTGATGGCGGGCGCCGGTTTTGTCACACTACTACAAACACAACCCTCAGTACGGCGACCACGATTCATCGCAGGGCTGGTGGCAATCTTGCTCTGCGGCGCATTGACTGCCTACCCACCAGCGGATGTAATGGGTGGTTTTCAGGAAGGCAGTACGCAGGTGGAACTAGGGTGCGTGCTCTGGACACAGCAAGTCGAGCCGGGGGCGTTCATTGTCAGTGACCACCGCCTCTCATCTCTTGCCTTTGGACTCGGAGAGCATAATGCCTCATGGGAACATGGTGCGGAAGTTCTTGCTTCAGTAGGCGTCGTACGCGAGGTCGCTGCGCCTGCAGCTGGAGTGCAGCAAGTGGACTATGTACTTCTGAGCAACGAAATGCGCCGTGGTGTGGCGCTGCTACAATGGGAAGCGGCGGAACCATTGTCGGCAGAAGCAAATACGAAATTCGGGTCACAAAACTATCCGGTGGTGCTCAATGCAGGAGAGTGCCAACTCTACCGCCAAGTACCCGATTCACTTATGTAGGGGAATCTAAGTCCTAAATCCCAGAAACCGGTGCTTTCGGTCTCTGGTTCCACTTGTCAGTGACCTCAGAGGGCAGTGTGTTTCTCTCAAAAGAGGTGAAAAAAAATGTCAGACTTTGAACAACAGATGGAAGAACTTTTCGATCTGGAAGAAAACAAAACGAACGTCAATACAGAGCTTATTGCAGGTCTAACGACCTTCTTGGCGACAGCATACATCATCTTCGTGAACCCAAGCATCCTAGGTGAGGCCTTCGGCTATTATGGCCTGGACGAAATCAACGGACTTGTGACTGCAACAGTCCTAGTAAGTGCCTTCAGCAGCATTGCGATGGGAATATACGCGAAGAACCCGATAGTCCTGGCGCCAGGTATGGGGCTTAATGCCTTCTTCACCTACACAGTTTGTGCACCGTGGGGTATGGGAATACACCCCTACATCGCGCTGGGCGCAGTGTTCTGGTCAGGCGTGATTTTCATCCTCCTGTCCGTGTTCAACGTACGCACTGAAATAATGAGGGCAATTCCTGCACAGCTTAGGTATGGCGTAGCGATAGGAATTGGACTGTTCCTTGCCCTGCTAGGCTTTGCGGACCACTCAAACTTCATCCAGCACACCCCTGATGAGGTCGGTGGCGTACCTATTGTCGTTCTAGGCAACATGTTCGATGATACTGGGTCGTTACCTGACCGGTTATTGTCTGCCAACTCGGGAATGGTGGTATTCCTATTTGGACTGACTCTCACGAGCGCCTTGGTAGCCCGAAAACAGACCGGGGCGTTGATTATTGGCATTTTAGGAACTACAGCTTTTGCAGCGTTGTTTGGCAGGGTCCTCTACCCTGATGAGAATATAATGGTGGTAATGCCAGACAAACTTGTTGCGGCTCCGGAGTTTGGACTCCTGTTCGCAATATTCACGGACCAGGGCGGAGATATTGGATTGCCCATCGTTGAATCACTCAAGTTCGCTGTTTTACCAGCAATGTTCGCCTTCCTTTTCACGGACATGTTTGACAGTATATCCACTTTCGTGGGTGTTTCTGAAGTTGGAGGACTGAACGACGAGAATGGTGAACCCCGCAACATCAAGGAATCGCTCATCGTTGACGGAGCTTCCACCTTCTTGTCGGGACTGTTCGGAAGCAGCTCCGGGACGAGTTACATCGAATCAGCAGCTGGCATCGAAGCCGGGGGGCGAAGTGGTATGACTGCAGCGTTCGCAGGCCTCCTCTTCCTGCCGTTCCTGTTCCTTTCACCGGTAATCAATATGGTGCCGCTTGCAGCCTCGGCGCCCATACTGGTGCTGATAGGCCTGTTCATGTGCAAGCCGATAAAGAGCATAAACTGGGACAATTTCGAGGATGCCTTCCCGGCATTTATGGCGATGATTCTAATCCCGCTGACCTACTCGATTACCCAGGGAATTATCTGGGGATTCCTTACCTGGACGGCGATTAAGGTCGTCACCGGCAAGGCTGACCAGGTTTCCATACCACTCTGGGCCATTAACGTATTCGCATTCCTGGCCCTGATATACGCAGACTGAGGTAATCAATCAAGCGGGCAACCCGGGCTTCTGCCCGGGTCTGCCACCCCACGCTAGGAGTAGAGGACACGAGCATGCACTGTATATGCCGACAAATCAAATCCAGTTAATCCGTGACTGCATCCGCAACGTTCCTGACTTCCCTAAACCAGGCATCCAGTTCAAGGACATAACTCCGGTCCTGAGCAACCCGGCTGCTTTCGACGCCGCAATAGAGGCGCTTGCGGCACCGTATAAGAATTCTGATATTGATCTTGTCGTTGGAATAGAAGCTCGTGGCTTCATCTTCGGAACTCCGGTTGCCAGACTGCTCGACGTCGGCTTCGTTCCAATCCGCAAGCCGGGCAAGCTGCCGTGGAAAACCCACAGCACCAGTTACGAGCTGGAATACGGCAGCGACGCGCTGGAAATCCACACCGACGCCGTCGCGGAGGGGCAGCGGGTACTGGTGGTCGACGACCTGCTCGCGACCGGTGGCACCTCGCGCGCGGCGTGCGACCTGCTGGCGGGAATGGAGGCCGAGGTCGTGGAAGTAGCGATATTGATAGAGCTGGAGTTCCTCAAGGGTCGCGCCAGACTGGCGCCGTTCAAGGTGCGGTCAGTACTGAAGTTCTGATCCAAAGCGCTTAAGTGGTGTCTGTACGTGCATGCACGTATCCTACCCGAAAGGAGGACAGATTATGGAAGAAGATAACGACAAGGGGGCGCTGCCCAAGGCGAA
>CALBFM010000095.1:0-11709 GCA_937893445.1 uncultured euryarchaeote | reverse complement strand
ACGCAGCGTGGCACCCCCCCACAGTAGCAGGAAGGCAACAGCACCCAATAACAAGTAGATAATGGGCGAGATGAAAAGATACTGTACCGGTGGCGCGAAGAGGCCCGCATCCTCAAGCGTACGTGCCGCGCCGCCAAGCAGCACTAGCGGTGTCGCCGCTAGCAGGAAGTGCCCGTCGACCGCAATATCCAACTCGCGCAGTTTCCGCTCAACGCCGATGAAACCTAAGTAAAAGAGCCCCCCGTAAGCCGCGGTATTGTAGAGGTTGTAGCGCGCTCCGGCTGTGCCAGTAGGGCCGATAGCGTCAGCCACAATAGGAGCGACGAAATAGTCGAACCAGAACTGCCTCCCCTCCGGCAGGAACAGCGAGGCGCCTAGGATTGCCGCTACGGCCAGCAGGATGCGCCGGTCCACGCTGCGCCACCACCCCCCCATTTTAGGGGTATCGGGCGACGTAGCCGTTAAAATGCCCCAGTCGCGCAATACACTCACCAGAAAGTCAAAGCAGTACTAAATCTCTGAAAACCTGTTTTTTCGTCGAGGGAATCGATTTTTATACTCTATCCGGCGTGCGGCGGCCATGACGGAAGCCTACTGCGTCAAATGCAAAGCCAAGAGGGACATGAACAACCCTAATAAGGTCACTATGAAGAACGGCCGGAATGCAATGAAGGGCACCTGCCCCAAATGCAGCACCGGGATGTACCGAATTCTCGGTAACAGTTAGTCTTCAAAGACCGATTTCGGCTAGCTTCTCCGGCAAGTATGTGTCGGTCACGAAGTCGAGGCCGTACTTGGCTAGTGCCTGCTGCTCGGCCTTGAGCCCCAGTTCCAGCTGTAGCTCGATTTCAGAGCTCCAGTAGTCCTCAGCGAAGCGGGGGTCGCTGCGCATCGCCTTTAGCGCCTGTTTATCGCGCTCATTCAAGTTGTCGTGCGGTAAATCATAATTCGAGATGTCTGATGGCGTTACACCTAGATAGCGGGCTGAAGGAGTGGCTAGCACATGTGAAATGTGCGCAGTCTTGATTGCACCATAAGCAATCGATCCGTAGATGCGGTATGACCAGGGATCTGCGTCAGTAAAAACCAGCAACGGCAGTCCGGATTCCTGTTGTAGCCGTTGCAAGAACTGCCGTGTTGAACGTGCGGGCTGGCCCTTGATGTGGACCAGAATGGCGCCGTGGGTCTCGTCGAACCCATTTTCGATTAGCCGGTCGAACATGCCGCCGGTCTCTATAGCTATGATACAGCGTGCGTCGCCGAAATTGTCGAAGGTGATTTTCTCCGGCTCGACATTGTAGGGAATACCATAGCCGGTGTCGCCTACGTCGTCACGACAGTTGATGCGCATTTGCTTTCCCTTGCGATTGATTTCCGTAAGCGTTAGGTTTCCTAGCACCTTGGCACCATCCTCTTCGGGACGAATCTTGAAGTCCTCGCGCTGGAAACTAGTCACAATTTCCAAATCCTCGATTAGTTTGTTCGACTCGTCCTGCGAATGGAACTTGCCCAATTCCCACCCCTCGGAAATGTAGTAAAGCTCCCTGAGGGTCGATGATTTTTGCTGCCCAACCATATCACGGATGAAGTCCAGTAAGTAGGTGGTGCGCAGTAGCATGTATGCTCCGTCCAGCTTCTTAGCCGTACGGGTGGTTTTGGCACTGCCGTATTTCCAAACCTGCTGACTCTCATCGAAGATTATGTTAGACTTACTGCGGGTTGGAATCTGCATCTCGGGGACCTGCCCCCTAACAAGCTGCTTGTGGATACGATTCGCAATCTGTTCCAACTGGCCAATGGCTGCCTGACTCATAGAGCGTCACAGGACGCCCGGTTATTGGCTTGGTGGTCCTTAGCTAGAACGCCTTGGTAATAAACCCACCAAAATAATTTTATTGTCCCTGACTGGGGCGCTGTGGACAGAATTCCGAAAGACCACCCCCGCTACCGGTCACTAATCACGCGAGAGAAGCTGGTTGCTGCCGGTGAGCTCGTTGCCAGTGCTGGCTTAATTGCGCATGGTCGAGGTGAGGCTTTCGACTACCTGCTAGGTGAAAAGACGACCGAACCGGCGCACTGTGCCATCAACGCCGCTGCGGGATTGCTTTGCAATGCCCGCCAACCGGTTATCTCGGCAAACGGAAACACCGTTGCACTGGCAGGTCCTGCTATTGCTGAGCTAGCGACTACACTCCCAGCGCGAGTGGAAGTGAACCTATTCCATCGCTCCTCTGCGCGAGTGGGGGGGCTCGTGGCGCTATTGCGTCAAGCTGGTATCGAACCACTGGGAGAAAGGCCGGACTTCCGTATCCCCGGCCTTGCTTCGGAACGGGCTAAATGCTGCCGCGCCGGGATTGGCAATGCAGATGTTGTGCTTGTGCCGCTTGAAGACGGCGACCGCTGCCAAGCGCTAGTCAACCTAGGCAAGAAAGTCATTGCAATTGACCTTAATCCGCTTTCGCGCACGGCGCGTACAGCGCATGTAACTATTGTTGATGAATTGACGCGGTGCCTGCCGTTGCTTATTGCGGCCGTGAATAGGAAAACGCCAGTGGATAATGAATTTGATAATGAAAAGAATTTAGCTGAAGTCATGGAATTGATGTGTGCGATCTTAGGGAACGGGAAACCTGCCGCCAAAAACGAGTAACACGCACCCCATGATTTCGTATGGAGATATAGCCTTCATCTCTATGTTTATTTAATTTATATTTAATAGAAAATATATTAATAAAAAAAGAACAATCTCCACACGAAATAGAGGGGTCCCCCCCAAAAAACAGTGTTGTTTTTGGTGAGAAATTGTAGAATTACAAAAGCCCCTTAGAAAATAGAATCTGCTTCGGTGCGCAGTTGCTCGGTCGAATCCCTGTCGCGTATAGTCACTGTCCCGTCTTCTAAGGTTTGATAATCTATAGTGCAGGCTCTGGAAATCCCGATTTCATCAGCTCTGGCATAGCGTCTACCAATAGACCCGTTTTCGTCGTAGAATACATCTATTCCGCCAGACACGGCTGCCGTGTGGATTTCACGTGCCTTTTCATCCAGACCGTCACGCGCCATGAGTGGGGCGATCAACATATCGTACGGTGAAACCACTTCAGGCAGTGCTAGCCAACTCCTATCCCCTTCGCTGCGCCAAGTTGTTTCCAAAATACAGTAAAGCAACCGATCCAGCCCGAATGAAGGCTCAACAACATGAGGATAGATCATCTCTGGTTCAGTGGTTGAAACACGCCTGAAATATTCTTTGCCCAATTTGTGCGCCACACCACCAACCACCACATCAATTCCAGGGGTCATATCATCGGCCAGCTGCTCCAGCACATTCGCAGCCTCAGACTTGAATTTCCGTCCAATTGCCCCCTTGTCCGGCAACCACGCTTCAATTTTCTTTCTGGTACCAGACACAGGCGCGCGGAATTCACGACCACTGGCTTTGCCATGTGCTTTCAAGTCGTAGTCTGAGCGGTGCGCAACACCGACAACCTCGACCCACCCGGTCGAAGTCTCAACCTCTCCATCCCAACATTCACTGGAGTAATGCGCCATCTCATGCTTTCCGTGTTGTCGAAAGCGCAATTTGCTGACGGGCACGCCACAAGCAGTGATGAACTTCCAGGCGCACGCGATGTGGCTAGCGACCAGCGGTGAACCAATTACCTTTTCTTTAACCAACTCACTGATTGTTTCCGTGCTGGCATTACCATTCGCTGGAACTAGTTGCACTTCCACCTTTGCCAGCCGTTCCGGTATTCCCGGTTCTACACCAGGCAAGAAGAAATGTTCCAGCTCGAGTTGTGTGAACTCACGCAGCCGCAATGGCCCCTGTCGCGGTGCGATTTCATTGCGGAAGGCGCGCCCGACCTGTGCTGCGGCCAGTGGCAGTTTGCCTCGATTCTGCCGTAGCAGCCACGGGAAAGCCTGGAAAATGCCCTGTGCAGTTTCGGGCCGCAGGTAGCTAGGCGTGCCGCGGCCGGCACCAACACTTGTGGAGAACATTAAGTTGAATGGCCGGGGCACGTCGAAGTTACCACCGCAACTTTCACATTTCTTCCCGGCTAAAGCGGTGGCCACTCCATCACGGTCAAGGACATCTCCCCCCTCGACAAGCAAGTCTGCACGATGGAGTTTGTTGCACTCGAGACACTCGACAAGCAGATCATCAAATTCTGAGAGGTGCCCAGATGCTTTGAATAGAGATTCAGGCCCGATAAGTGCACTATCGATTTCAAGCGCGCCGAAACCCAGTACGAAATGCTGCCGCCACAGCTCGATAATTTTGCGGCGTAGCCGTACCCCAACTGGCCCATAGTCGAAAAAGCCGGCAACGCCACCATAGGGCTCGTATGCTGGCTGCAGGATTCCACGCCGCTTGGCGAGTGCCATAACCTCCCGAAAATTCATTCTGGCAGCACCCGCTTCACTCGCATGTGAACCTCGTTGCGAGCACTTTGGCGCGCGGGTCAAAGACTGCTTCCAGCGGGTCGGCCCGGGACTGTGAAAGCAGAATTCTGCCGTCCGGGAGGTCCACGAGGTGCTTGCACTCTTTCGCCTTCTTAAGGGTTTCATCCAACCCCCAGCAGGCAAGACGTAGCAGCACATCTGGCGCTACGTCAGGAAAGGTTTCATGGCAGAAGCGCAGCTCTGCTAGCATGTCGAGTGTGCAGAGCATGCCGTTATCAGTTCCCAACCCCACATCTACTCCCAGCGCCAGCAGCTCCTCCAGCGGTGGCCGCAGTCCAAAGCGCGCGTTGCTGCGCGGGCAGATGACTACCCCGAGTCTCATTTCGGCGATGGCGCGCAGGTCTTCGTCGCTGCAGTTGCAGAGGTGTATCAAGAAATCTGGTTCGTGCTCCAGCATAAGCTCAATCGGTTCACGCTCAACCTCGGAAAAATGGAGTGCCACGAGGCCGCCGAGAACGCGCGCTTCGATTGCCATGCGCTGTCCTGCACCAGGAGCTAAATCCTTGAGCCCGGGCAGCCCCGCATTGCGGCCCGGCAACGGCCATCCGCCGTTCGCGCGGCCGAACGGAATTACCTGCGGCGCGCCTTGCTCAACACACCATCCCGCATTGGTGGCGCCCCGCGACAGCTGCTCCAGTCCCGGTTCGCCTCCTTCGCGGAAGTCGAGTATCAGTGCGGTGCCGCTGCCGGCAGCCTCGCGCAGCCCGGCTGTAATCGAGGCTGCAACGTCAGCCCCGGAGAGCCAGCGGTGCTTGAAGCCGTTTGGACCAACTAGCTCCGCCAGCGACTCGTCGGGCGCTTCGCCGCGCGCCAGAGTGTCACCCAAATGTGTATGGCAGTTGCGAAACGACGGCAGGATAACACCCTCCGTTGCCGGCCCCGGGGGCCTCCCATCTCCTTTTTTCCCACTCTCAGGGTCGAACCACCCCTCTACGAACCCGTTCGCAGTCAGGACCGGACCGGTCCAGAGCATCAGAGCGCCGCAGCAATAGCGGGCGCAATTGAGTAGCGAGTATAGACTCCCTCGAGAGTATCGGAGCTGAGGATATCATCGCAAACGCGGAGCCGGTTGGCAGCGTCCTCGATGAACAGCCCATGGGTGCACGCGGCGAGCACCTGCCCCGCACCAGCATTCTTGAGCAGCCGCGCCGCTGAGGCAATGGTACCGCCAGTGGAGATAATATCATCCAGAATTACCACCGTTAGCCCCTTGACCTTCACCTTACCCGAGTCGGTCTCAACTGTGCGGTCGTCCACACGGATCTTGGACATGACGTGTAGCGGCGCCTTCAATTCCTTAGCGGCACGTGCACACCACTCGCGTGCCCCCTCGTCGGGAGCTACAACCAGTCCCGGGTTGAATCCCTTCAGGTAGCGCACAGCTTCCTGTAGCCCGTCGATGTCCTGCGTAGGACAGCCAAAGAAAGAAAGCACCTCGTCGGTGTGGACCGAAACGGTGAAGACCCGGTCGCTTAGCGCCCCGACAGGTCTCGCTACAGCGCGCGCCGAAATAGCTTCACCACTCTGGAAAGTGCGCTCCTGCCGCGCGTATCCCATGTAGGGGATTACGGTTGTAATGCTCGTTGCGCCTGCCTCGCGCAACGCCTCGAGAATCAACAGCAACTCGACGATACTCTCATCGGGGAAGGTATTCTGCACCACGGTAACGTCATGACCGGCAACACTTCGCAAGACACGCACGTAGCGCTCCCCGTCGGGGAAACGTTTGTTAATCACGCCGCAGAACTCGGCGCCAGTCTCCTGCGCCAGTGCCACACCGAGCCGCTGGTGGGTTGAACCACTGACAACGAACATTACGCTGCGATTCAGGGGCGGCTATTACCGCTTGCGGGGTCTGAATTCGCTGGTAGCAGTAGCGGAACGCGTGTGCCACACTCATCTATCGCGCACGTCGGCAAACGGGAACTAAGTGGTGTGATATGTTTTACAAGGTGCTCCTTGCCGTAGCCATGGCAGACGCCCCAGAAGCGACAGCCTCCAACAACGTTGCGGTGGTCTTTTGCGGTGGCACCGGCAGGTGTGGCACCAACGTGCTCAAGCGCGTATTCGCGCGCCATCCCGAGGTTTACGCGCTACCCTTCGAGGTTCGCTTCCTGCTCGACCCCGGAGGCATTATTGATTTCTACACTAGCTTCTCTACTTCTTGGTCTCCCTTCCTCGCTGATGACCGTATCCAACGTCTGCAGACGCTACTGACCGACGTGGAACGCGAGCAGCTGGTGCATCGTCTTCCTGATTGGCTCGCACTACGCTGCGGACGAGGCCGATGGGTCGCGCCGCGCCGCTATGCAGGGTGGGAGCTAGCACGTCACCTGCCCCATTTCCGCGCACACAACCGCCGTCTGCTGCGCGCACTGGTGGAGTTCAACTACGATGGAGCTTGGCCTGGCACCGCCAGCTACACAGTTGCTCCCGAGGTAGCGTTTGCACCACCACAGGCGCCGAATGAGTTGCGCGAGCTGCTCAGCAACTACCTAACTACACTCTTCAAAGAACTGCTGCGCAATACCAACCACAGGGTGCTTTTCCTAGATGAGACCTGGGCTTTACTTTTCATGCGCGAGCTGCACGAGTTGCTTCCCCGCGCACGTTTCATCCACATGCTGCGAGATCCGCGCGACGTAATCGCCTCGTTCAGCCAGCAGCGGTGGTGCCCTCGAGACCGCGTAGAGGCGACGCACTTCTATCTAGAACTTATGGATCGCATCCTCGCCCACCGTCAGGACTTGGGGTCACGCTACTACGAAGTTCGGCTCGAGGCTCTGGTAGCTGACCCTCGTCTGACCATCACTAACATCTGCGAGTTCCTCGGTCTGACATTTACTAAGGAGCTACTGGAGGTCGACTTGAGCCAGCCACACAGTGGCCGCTGGCGTAGTGAATTCAACGCCCACGAACAGCAAACCATCAATGCACTAGTGAAAGAGAAGCTTCTGCTGCTAGGCTACCCATCTGAGAATGAGTCTGTGGAGAACTAGTTTACTTGGGGCGACGCCGCGGACGGCTATTCCTTAGAGGGCGAAGTCGCGGCAGTGTGCTGCCCCGCTCCGCGACGGCGCATCGAGCCCAGCGCATCGATTAGCGCTAGCAGTTTCGGCTCCTGTCGCTCCCAGCATAGTTGCTCCGTGAAGGCGCGTCGTGCCCGGCGCCGCAGCCGTGGTAGCGCTTTCGACGTCTCTAACGCCAGCAACGCCTCGCCCACCTGGTACGGCTTACCACCTTTGAAAACGAGCCCGGCGCCGGAAGCCCGTACCAGTCGCGCCCGCTCGCGGAAGTTACGTGTCAGCACCGGCACTCCGCAGGCGAGGTAATCAATGATTTTCTGGGGGATTGCCAGGTGCGCCCAGAGCACCCTGTTGTATTGAATAATGCCGATATCAAGAGCCTGCAAATAGTGGTGCACTTGGCGGTAGTCTACCATCGGATGGAACACGAACCTTGCCGCCACGCCGGAGGCGGCAGCATGCGTAGCAAGCGCCTCGCGCACCTTGGTAGGCCCACCTAGGATCAGCACCTTCAGTCGCGAGTCGGAGTCATGTTGATGTACAAACTCGACCGCCTCGATCAGCATCTCGAGGCGCTTGTGCTGTAGATTTCCCACAAAGCCCACCACGACATCATCGGGGCTGAAGCCGAGTTCGCGACGCACTTCGGCACGGGGTCGGAAGATGAGGGATTCGACCTCACGACGTGTCCGTGCAGTGAGCAGCACGCGGCACTTTTTGCCGCTCTGCCGAAACCGGTGCGCCAGCGTTTCACAGACCGTAATCACCGCGTCCACTGCCGGCAGCAATATTCGCTCGAGTAACTTGGTGGCGAAGCCAAGCGCGGGGCTCGTCTGGGCTTCCATGGCAGGCCAGTCCTCATGGGAGTCGTAGATCAACCCGTACCCCTGGAATAGTCGGCCAGCTACCGCAGCAGGGAGCATTTCTAAATCGGCCGCGATTACCACATCGGGATCGAAAGTGGCCAGCCGCCGGAGCATCTGTCGCACCAGCGCCAGATAGCTAGGCACCTTGAGCGGAAACGGGCGCGATTCTGCACCAAGTTCCTGATAGAGGCGGTGGAACACCACTCCCTCATAGCTCCCTGTCGATTCACGGTAAGGCTGTCGCCGGGCCCAACATAGCACTTCTACCGTGTGCCCTCGCGCAACGCACGATTGTGCTTCGAGCAGGACTCGCCGGTCGAGTTTAGGCTCGAGCAGGTCATATCCCAGCAGGAAAGCGATACGACTCACAACATACCGTCCAGCCGGACTTTAAGCGTTTCAAATCCCTCAGCATACGCCGCGGCGAGGCGGATTCCGCGCATGCGCACAACCGAGCGGAAGAATTTAGCGTCAAAGTAGGGATTATGCTTCTGGCTGGCGTAGCATTCCAGCGCCTCAATTTTCTTTCGCACGTGCCGCTCATCGAGCGAGACGAAGCAGTTCAGTTTGATTTCGAGATTATTCCATGGCAGTTCGTAACCGAGCAGCGTACAGTCACGGAAGGCACGTAATGCCTCGGCGGTCACGACACCGTGGTCCTGATGGATGTCGGTCGTGGCAGGAGTGAAGATTAGCTCATACTGGTTCTGGCGCGAATGGTCACAGAGCGACTGCAGGATTTCCTGCCGGTCGCGCGGAAAATGGCGGGTATAGAAATCGAGGATTTCGTGGGTAGTGCCCAGGATCCCACTGGAGCGCGCTGCTTCATCGACCAAGCCGGGATATCGCTCGGCGACAGCGCTGAAGCAGAGAATATGCACCAACCAGCCCCGTTCAACCAATTTAGCGATGGTCCCACCGCACCCGAGTTCAGCATCATCGGTGTGTGGACTTAGTACCAGCGCGCGCCGGGGTTGACCCGAGTCGACCTTTTCGGAAACGGCTTCGCGCACCAGTTCACTGACCGGCCTCCCCTGCTCTGCGGCGAGTTCCTTCAGTGATGCCCACTTCTCGCGGTGTGAGTTGGTAATCGAGAGCAGGAACTGCTCCGGCTTGTTCTCCTTCTTCCAGACCATTACTATATCCCTGTACAATTGGTTATATAACTGTACCGCTGCCGCTGCATGGGTTATCAGGTAGACCGACGTGTCTATGAGCCGGCGGAGGACAGCCGGTTGCTCTGCGCAACACTGGAGAAGGCGGCAGTACGCTTTCCCGAGCTACGTGGTTGCGTTCTGGAGCTGGGCACCGGCAGCGGTATTGTCGCACTAATGCTTGCGTCTTTGGGAGCGACTGTTACGGCAACTGACTTGAATCCGCATGCGGTCGCATTGGCACGTAGCAACGCCCGGGAACAGGACCTCACGATTGAGTTTTTGCAAGGTGATCTGTTCGAGCCGGTCGGTGACCGCAGGTTTGACGCGATTGTCTGTAACCCTCCCTACTTGCCGCCGGGTGGCGACTACGATGACCGCTGGCTGGCGCTGGCAGTCGAAGGCGGCCCTAGCGGCATCGAATTTACGCAGCGATTGCTCGTTGATGCACCGCGTAATTTGCATCCGGGAGGGGGAGTATGGCTGGTACTTTCGAGCCTGGCGGGGAGACTGCCAGCTGGGTGGGAACGTGAGCGGTTCGACACACAGGATTTCGAAGACGAAAACCTGTGCGTAGAACGACTGTCACACCCGACGATAAATATTTAAATAAAAACCGGTGCGCTTTTCCTAGTCGTGGTCTGGGAAACGGTGGATATAGCGCAGCTGCGGCAGCGCGCTCGCTAGCTTAAGACCGCGCAGCAGGATTTGTCCGAAAGGGAGTGCCATAACAGAATAAATCATAATCCAGTGCGGCAGGAACCAGAGCCGCTCCTGTAGCCCCCAGTGCGGTTCCCACGGCAGCGAGAGTGCCTGCACCGGCAGCCCCGCTACAAAGTTGTAGAGCCACATGATGATGGGAATTGCAATCAGCATCGTGAAGACCATCGGTTTCATCTGGTTTGCCATCATTCCCGACTGTAGCATCAGCACCTCTGGTTGCATCTTCATCAGCTTCTGCACTCGCGCTTGCTGGCCCTCCTTGCGCGCGTCGCTCAAGGCTTTGTTGTATGCCTGCATCTTCAGCTGCACGTCAGCCATCTGCTCCCAGTCAACCAACAGGTGTCGAATAACAGTCGTCCCGGCAATCATCACCATCCCTGCCAGCAGGATTGTCAGTGCCGGGTAGTTGCCATCGAACCCAATGCGCGGCTCGAGGGTTGACTCTGCAACTTCACCCATCACCACCCGCAGCCCGGGATTAACGATGATGTAGAGCATCAAGAACATGGTCAGGAACATCCCCCCCATTGCTGGAGGCTGTTGCGAAGTGTCGCTCATGAGAGTAGGCCCTGGAATTGCGCCACGGCTTCGTCAATTCTACCGTTGTGATTCTCTACTACGACAACGGTAGCGCCAACCATGACTGCGCCGGCTGCGGCGAAGGCGCGGTTCACCTCTTGATGCGCTGCCACGTCATCGGCGTCGCGCAGGCGAGTTATGTCCTTCGCACGGCGACCGGCAATTTCGGTGGGTGTGGCTTCGACCAACACGATAATTGTTGGTGACATGGCGCGCAGTGTCCACTCTGGCAAACCCGGCAGGTAACCGTGCTTGGTGAGGATAGAAGCATGCGTGTCAACTACTACGTCACCCATGGAGGTGATTTTCTCGCCAGCTAGACGTTGCAGCCGCTGTTGTTCGGCCACCGGTAACTTGCGCATCTGGTCGCGGTCTGGTACACCTTCGGTCTGTGCGACTTCAAACATAATGTCGCCGAAATTAACAATGGCATAACCAGCCTCTGACGCTCCGCCCATGACAGTGGACTTGCCCACCCCCGGCACTCCCGTAACAACAACAATCCCCATCAATCACCGAGTCGGTTGGGCTTCTTCAGGTTTTCCGGCAGCTCCATAATCTGTGCTGGCACACCCATTGCCATTTTCCAGGCGGGTACGTCGCGCGTAACGACTGCACCGCCAGCGATGAAGGCTCCCTCACCGATTGTGATGCCCGGCATCAGTGTTGCGTTGGCCCCGATAGTAACATCATTCTCCAGCGTAACAGCCTCAAGCAGGTAGTCGGTCCGCAGAGGGGTCCGATCATTCGTAAGCGTCGCATTCGGACCGAGGAAGCAGCGATTGCCGAGGCGTGAACCAGTCGGGATATAGACTCCAGTTTGCAAGCTGCAGTGATTGCCGATACGGCATTCGTTGTCGATGGTCACTCCGGTGCCAATAAGGCTGCCGTAGA
>CALBFM010000094.1:0-20596 GCA_937893445.1 uncultured euryarchaeote | reverse complement strand
GCTGCTTTGCTGAACCGCTAGAGGCGGCGGAGTTCCTGACCTACAAGAGAGGGCGTTAATCCAGTTCTTTCGCTAGAAAGCGAATTGATCCAAAGCGGCCTCACGCTTTGATGTCAATTCAGTGATCCTGACGCAAGAGGCAAATACACCGCCTAGGTTGCGGCGGCGGGATGGCCTTCAAGCAGATCGGCGCAGCCAGCGCGGATTGCCCAATATTGCCAGGCCCGCAACGCTTCCGAGGCACCAGTACCCATTTTCAGCCGTTTTTCGATCTCTTCGGGCGACAGGTATTTCGCGCCGCCGAGCCGGAGGGCGTTCATCAGCACACGGGCGTTCTTTGGGAGGTACACGGACGTCCGCACTACGTCGATCAGTGTCAAGCCGCTGGCCGCAAAGCCGTGCCCCCGCATTAGGACCACCCGATCCTGATCCAGGCAGTCGGCGAGGTCGCGCCCTTGGTCCATATTGACGACCAACAGATTGGTCGCGCCGAAATTGTCGGCAATGTCCCAGACCGGCGCGCTTTGCCCGAGAAAACCGCCGGAATGGATGACTGGACTGCTTCTCGCTATCTCGCGCACAGTACCAGAAGGTTACCAGGTCTGCTTCGAGGCGACGCACCACGGACCACTACTGGAGACGCCAGCCTTCTTCGTCGAAATTGGCTCTGACGAGAGCAGATGGGAACTGCGCGAGCCGGCCGAGGTGCTGGCACGCGCCCTGCTCGAACTGAAACCAGCCCGCGGAACGCCGCTGGTAGGCATTGGCGGCGGCCACTACACACCGCGCTTCAGCGACGTCGCGCTGCTGCGGGAGGCGTGCTTCGGCCATATGGTCCCGAAATACGCGCTAGAGCATCTCACGCCAGAGCTGCTGCAATCAGCGCTGGAACATTCAGGTGCTGAATCCATCTACCTTCACCGCAAGGGAATGCCAAAATCAGCTGTTACGCGCTGGCGGGAGTGGGCGGAGGCGGAAAACATCGCGGTCGTTAGCTCGCAGGAGCTGCCAAAACGTACTTGAGCTAGTGTAAAATTTTTAAGAAGACCACTATATAAATAGAATTTCTATTCAGGAAGCAGCATCTCGATAACTGCCTGCTTGAGTTCTGCAACGCCAGTTTCCTCTGTTGCTGATGTAGCGATGGCCCCCTCTGGAAGGGGTTTCTCTTGCTCCCGATCGCACTTGCTCCAGATATCGAGCCAGTGGGCGTCGGGGAACCGCTGGCGCAACTCCTCGCGCAGTGTCTGCTGGCCTTCAATCGGGTAGCCTGAAGTACCTGAACCGTCGGTCACAAACATGATAGATGGCGATAGGTGCTCAAGCGCCGCGAGGCCATGTTTCTCGATATTATTGCGCTGCGCGTCGGGACGGTCGAGCAGGCCGGGGGTGTCCATCACCTGCAATTTCTGGTATCTAGCGGTGATGTGGCCCAGACTCACCGACTTCGTCGTAAACGGGTATTCACGCACAGCTGGCCGGCCGGTGGAAATAGCACGCACCAGGCTCGACTTTCCGACGTTGGGCGCACCAGCCATCACCGCCAGCGGTGTTTCCGGGTCGACCGCAGGCAGCCGGCCCAGTGTTTTTCGGGTGTCACGCAGGAACTCCAGCCGGTCAGAAACCTGCCGCACAATCGAGGTAAGGCGGCCGTAGCCCTGCCTCTGTAGCTGAAGTGCTCGCTCACCGCGGGCGCGCGCTGCTTTTGATGAGAACTGTCCGCCCAGCTTCTGCAGCTGTTTACGCGCCCAGTCTATACCGCCCAGCGACTGCCGTAGCTCGTCCAGACCTACGCTCAGATTGACGATGTCGCGGTCAAACGGGTGCAGCTGGTCAAGGCTTGGGAACTTCTCGACAATGGCTCCCAGTGGCGCCCCGAGGTTATCGGCCAGCGAAGAGAGCTTGCGCGCCGCGGAGTCGGATTGGCCACTGCGCTTCTTAGCTGCACTGTGAAGCGCACGCTCGATAAGCTGCTCTGCATCAAGTATCTCGGGCAGCGAACGCCATTCCATGCCAGCGCGAAAACGGGGGGTCTAAATCACATGTGGTCGATTACGGCCTGCCCGAACTCGCTGCACTTCAGCAGAGTCGCGTCTTCCATCAACCGATGGAAGTCGTAGGTAACCGTACGTGCTGTGATGGTACTCGTGACTCCCTTTACCACCAGGTCGGCCGCCTCGTCCCACCCCAGGTAGCGCAGCATCATCTCGCCACTCAGGATGACCGAGCCGGGATTCACCTTGTCCTGTCCCGCATATTTCGGTGCGGTGCCGTGCGTGGCTTCGAAAATGGCGTGGCCGGTGTCGTAGTTGATGTTGGCGCCAGGAGCGATGCCTATGCCACCCACCTGCGCCGCTAGTGCATCGGAGATGTAGTCGCCGTTCAGGTTCATGGTAGCAATCACTGAATACTTGCGCGGACGCGTCAGCACCTGTTGCAACATTGCATCGGCTATGACATCATTAATGACTATATCGCGGCCGGTCACAGGATTCCGCAGCGTGCACCACGGTCCGCCATCCAGCTCGGTCGCACTGAATTCTGCTTTTGCGAGCGCGTAGCCCCAGTCACGGAAACTCCCTTCGGTAAACTTCATGATATTGCCCTTGTGGACTAGCGTTACGCTTGGCCGGTCCTGGGCGATTGCGTAACGCAGCGCAGCGCGCACGATACGTTCGGTCCCCTCACGTGATATGGGCTTGACACCGATGCCTGAGCTGTCAGGGAACCGGATTTTAGTGACGCCCATCTCCGACTGCAGGAAGTCAATTACCTTCTTCGCCGCGTCTGTGCCAGCTTCCCACTCGATGCCGGCGTAGACATCCTCCGAGTTTTCGCGGAAGATTACCATGTCCACTGCGCCTGGGTCCTTGACAGGGCTCGGGACGCCCTCGAACCAGCGCACCGGCCGAACGCAAGCAAAAAGATCCAGCTGCTGCCGCAGCGTTACGTTAAGCGAACGGAATCCACCCCCAACTGGTGTCGTTAGCGGCCCCTTCAGCGAGACTAGGTGGGTGCGAAGCTCCTCCAGTGTCGCCGCCGGTAGCCACTCGCCGGCCGCGGCATGCGCCGCTTCACCTGCCAGAACCTCCCGCCAGGCAAGTCGTCGCTGGTCGCCGTAAGCACGTGCAACAGCCGCATCGAGCACGTCGCGCGCAACCGGCGTCACGTCTTGGCCAATGCCATCGCCGATAATCAGTGGAATCGTCGGCTCGTCCGGAACGGTGAGTTCGCCATCGAGGCTAGTTATCACGGCGGAGGCCATCGGCTGTCCATTCACGGGAGTATAAACCGGCTACTGCTTTATTCCCGCTCCTTCTGCGGTGATGTGGGATTGCTCAACCGGCTGGTCGTGGGCAGCGCACCACTGCTGCCGCGCTTCTTTATCGGCCGCATCGCAGCGCGCTATGTTGCAGGCGATTCGCTGGATGACGGACTGGCGCTGGTCGCGCACCTGAACGCGCAGGGCTTTGCCGGGACACTCGATATCCTGGGCGAGGAAGTTCAAGAGACGGACGCAACGCTACGGTTCCGCGACTCCTACCTCGAGGCATTGGACGGCATTGCCAATTCCGGGGCAGACTGCAACGTCTCACTCAAGCTCTCAGCGCTAGGACTGCGCATTGACCCCGAGCTCTGTTGGAACAACTTGGCACTCATCCTGGACCGAGCGCGCGAGTTCGACAATTTCGTGCGCTTCGACATGGAAGACTCAAGCATTACGCAGGTGACACTCGGGATGTGCCAGCGCGCCCGTGAATTCTACCCGCAGTGCGGGACGGTGCTGCAAGCGTACCTGCACCGCACACTGGAAGACGCGCGCAGCCTAGCTGGTCCGGGGAGCAACGTACGACTCTGCAAGGGAGCCTACGTCGAGCCCGGGGCGATTGCGTACCAGGGTTATCAGGAGGTGCGTGACAGCTTCATGGCTACCGCGCGGCAGCTGCTTGAGCAAGGCAGTTACCCCTGCTTTGCGACGCATGACCTCTGGCTTATCGAGCGGTGCGAGGCACTGGTGGCGGAGCTGGGCGTCGCGCCCGACTGCTACGAGTTCCAAGCGCTCTCGGGCGTACCAGTCGAGGCGACACTTGACAGGCTTGTCGCAGCAGGTCATCGCGTTCGCTACTACATCCCGTTCGGGCCGGAGTGGTATGCCTACTCACTACGCCGCATGCGCGAGAACCCCGCTATCTGGCGCCATACCATGCGCGCCATGTTCTCACGCTCGCGGCACAGACGGCGCTAGAACGGAATGTCGTCGAGCAGTCCCGGTCCCAGGACCAGCGCCCTAGCTTCGCCAGCCGTGAGCCTTTCGCCTTCCATCGGTCGCTTGACGTAGCCCAGCGCCAACTGGCTGCCATCGGGTTGGAGCGCGGTGCTGGTCACCTCGCCGGCAGGCGCGCCGTCGCGCTCCAGTGACGCACCTACTTCCACTGGTGCCGAGAGCTGCAAGCGCACAAGGCGACGACGCAGTCCGCCCACATGCCGCAGCTTGGAAATTACTTCCTGCCCCGGGTAGCAACCGACATCGGCAGGCACCAGCGCGCCGAGCCCCGCCTCGAGTGGGTTACGCCGCGCTACCGACTCTGCGTCCCAGTCAGGAATGCCTGCAGCCAACTGCGCCAGCCGCGCCAGATCCGGCTCGTCATCCACCACAATGCCAGGAGCGGCGGTGACCGCCTGCCCCAGTAGCGCCCGGAAGCGCACCCCCTCGCGATTCGTGGTCCAGCCACTACCAGCGGTGGTTGCCAGTCTGGCACCGGTCACCCAATCAAACCGCTCAAGTTTGACGTCGGCCGCCAGGATGTATTTTTCCAGCGCGTTTACCACCACTTCACCACCACTGGCAATGGCGACGAGCGTGCGCTCTCCGTCAGCCAGTAACCACAGCTCACCAAGCGTGCGGCCAGTACGCGACAGTAGCAACCCGTGCGCAGTCTCTCCAGGCTTGAGGTTGGCCACAGAGCAAGTGAGCATACGTTCCAGGTAGTCACGCTGCTCGCTGCCAGTGCAGGCCAGCCAGATCCATTCAAGACGCCACACAGTGCGCTAGAGCGCCAGCCTTATGTAAACCGCCTTTGTAGCGACGAAATGGCGCCTCGTCGTGTGCGAAAGGGAAAGCAGCGGGAGCGCAGGACTGTACCGCAGAGCGGACGCCCGACAGTCGCCCTGGCACTAGGGGCGCTAATGATCGTGAGCATCTTTGCTGGGGTGGTGCTATTCCTGATTCCGGATGAACCGCCGGTAATCACCCACGAGGTCGCAGCTGAGCTACTCAGCAATAACCACGCGGTGATGCCGGGCGAGGCGACCGATTTTGTACTGATAGTCGAAAACCGGGGATCGCACGTTGACACCTTCATAGTTGAAGTCGAGTCCAATGACGGAGGCTTCGATATCCAAATCGAGTCCGATTTCAAGTCAGTTGTGGTTTCGCCAGGTGTGCAAGTACCGTTGCTGGTAAACGTAATTTCGCCTAATAGTGGAGAATTGTATGGATACCTAACTGTCCACTCGCAGGATGACGCCTCGGCAACTGCGACGGTGCGTTTCAACGTCAACGCCACCGCCACCTTCGGCAACTCCAGCTCTATCGGCGATGTAGTCGAGGTGCAGTATGCCGGTATCCTTGCGCGAGATGGAGTGATGTTCGACACAAACCTGGAGTGGCTGGAGCAATCTAGTTATCCTCGGCTACCAGAGATGGATCTACGCCACTGTGGACCAGGGGAGAACCCCCAGAACAATGACTGCTACACCCCGCACTATGATCTGCTCTGCGCCTGGGAAGTCGGCGTCCCGTCCGTTGATAAGGACCCGAACCCGTCGCAAGGCTGTGGTGGGATGATTCCGGGCTTCGACGCTAAGTTGGTCGGGATGCAGACAGGGCAAACACTTGCAGTGCGCATACCTGCCAGCGACGCCTATGGAGAGGATCCGTCGCAAGGAAAGCTAGGTGGTGAGGATCTTATCTTCCTAATCACACTGGTTGCCATCAGGTGAGCCCGAAAAAGTGGGAAACCGGCGAGCCGCAGGAGCGTGGACAGTTCCGCATCTTCCGCGTAAAGGAGGTCCAAGGCACCTCACCCCGGACCGGGGAAGAACTGAGCTTCTACCTGCTTGAATGCAACGACTGGGTAAACGTCATTGCATTTACGGAGGGGGGCGAAGTGGTGATGATTCGGCAATACCGCTTCGGGACACAGCAGGTGGAGCTTGAGATTCCGGGCGGAATCATTGAGGAGGGCGAAACCCCGGAAGAGGCGGCAGTGCGCGAACTCGAAGAGGAAACCGGTTACAACGGTGGTAAAATCTCATACCTCGGGTCGGTCTCACCCAATCCAGCCTTCCACACCAACCACTGCCACACCGTTGTCATTCAGGGAGTGAAGCCGGAGGGTGAACAGTCACTCGACCCAGGCGAGGACCTGGAGGTGGAGCTGATGCCGCTTGCCGATATTCCTGGATTGATTGCCGACGGTACTGTCCGGCACTCTCTAGTGATGGCTGCCTTCCAGCTGCTAGGATTAGCGGTCGACGCTTCAGATGAATAGACTAGACCGCAAAAGCACCGAACTGGCGGCAGAACTGGCATTCACCCTCGCCTCCAGCCGGTTCGCCGCAGGTAGGGCAATTCGCCAATGGCTGCGGCGGTGCCAGACTCTCGCGCAGTCGATCCATCCCACGCAGTAGTCCGTAGCGCGTTCCGGGCTGCGCATGCTCCAGCTGCAGCAGTAGCTCGCGGAACAGATTACGCTGTGCTTTCGCCGCATGCGGGCAGTCACCATCGTGGAACTCCCACCCCTGCAGTAGTGCCAGGAGGTAGACTTCCTGCTCGGGAATTCGGCGCAGCGGCAACAGCCGTGGCACCATCCCTGGCTGCCGGTGCAGGTGCGGTGCCATGCGCTGAAGCCGCGCCACGTCACCACGCGTGTGATTCATCAATACTGTCTGCGCGCAGTCGTCTAGGTTGTGCCCCATCACCAGCGCATCCACTCCGGCGTCGCGCGCGGCGAAGTTAAGTGCTCGACGGCGCAGGATTCCGCAAGGTGAGCAAGCCGAACCGGCAGGGGGCTGCACTTGCAGCATCTCGTCCAGTCCTATACCTATAAGGTCGTGATAGCTACTGACTCGGAGCTCGACACCAAGTGCGTCACAACAGCTACGTGCACACTTGAGAGCTGAGGAACGATAGCCGGCAATTCCCTCGTCGACTGCTAGCGCCACCATCTCCAGACGTCGTGCACTAGCCCACTCCTGCACAAGATGAAGCGCGACTGTTGAGTCCTTACCTCCTGAGAGTGCAACTGCTACACGTTGCAGCCGGGAGCCATTGGTTTCGAGCGCGGCGACCTGCTTACGCAATTCTCGCTGTACCACCTTTTCCACTGCAGAAACAAAATGACGGTGGCAAAGTTGTTCGCCCGAGTAACGACGACTAATAACCGGTTTACTCGTGCAGACACGGCAACTCATACAGCCACAGCAGCCACTAGGTTTAGCAGCTGCCGGCAACCGAAAGTATGACGCAGTTTTGACTCTAGAAATTGTAATAATATTGTAGTATGACGCAAAAATGTTGTCAAAAGCCGATATCTTTAAATAGGAATATAATGTAGTTGTGTATATGGCCCCGTTGGGAAACCTTACTTCAAACCGTCTGACAGTGCGACTGGACCCGGAGCGGGCAGCACAGCTGGAGTACTATGCCAGCCAGAACCCGATGTCGATCCGTTCCTACAACCAGGTGTTGCAAGAGGCACTTGACGACTTGCTAAAGCGAACTGTTCCTGTTCCCGGCCGGCAAGACCTAACGATTTCGCTACCGGACAGGACTGCCAAAAAACTCTATGAACTGCAAGAGCGCGGCTTCGGCTCGCTAGACGAGCTTATCGCCGGAGCGATTTCCGCGCACGCCCGGACCTTGATGCGTGAAGAGAGTGAATACGATACCATAGTGAGCGGATTCAGCACGGTGGCAAGCAGGCGCAAGATGCTTTTCTCAGACTCAGGGAGGGAACAGCCGTAAGTTCTAGGTATTAACTATGCTTAACAGACTCGAAGAATTTGACAGCCAGAATCTACAAGAGTACGTCACACCGCCCCGTATTCGCCTGATGGGCGTCGGTGGGGCTGGTAACAACATTCTGCGGCGGTTACACCGCCGTACTATCAGCGGTACCGAGACTATCGCACTCAACACAGACGCAATCCAGCTGAACGTGTGTCAAGCTGACCGCCTGCTACTGCTAGGAAAGGAAGAAAACAAAGGACGCGGCACTGGTGGCAGACCCCAGCTAGGTCGCCGCTACGCCGAGGATGAGCGGGAACTCATCAAAGCTTGCGTTGAAGGCGCCGATCTAGTGTTCGTGATTGCTGCCATGGGTGGTGGTACGGGAACAGGCGCAGCGCCAGTTATCGCAAGGATTGCAAGAGAAGCCGATGCACTGGTAGTCGGAGTCTCGATTCTGCCGCAAACTATGGAAGGCAAACCTAAACGACAACTAGCACGAGACGGACTGGAAGAATTCCGGCAAGCGTGTAACTGTGTCATCGAGCTCGATAACCAGCTGCTACAGGAACTCAGGCCAGATTATCCGTTCAAGCGCGCGTATGATGTCATGAGCGACTTGGTAGCTGATATGGTCCAGACACTTACTGAGACCGTTACTGTGCCATCAACCATCAACGTCGACTTCGCTGATCTGAAACGAATTATTGAGGCGGGCGGGTCGGCCAAGGTGTTGTTTGGCGAGGCTAGTTCCCCCGAACCAGCCGATGTGCTCAACCATCTGCTGGGTAACCCGCTGCTGAATCCCGACTTCCAGGGTGCCGAGGCGGCACTGCTGCATATCACTGCCGGGACCGATTTTGCGCTCAGCAACTGCCATGAAATCATGGCCGCACTAAGAGTAGATCTGGCCCGGGACGTCAATCTGATTCTAGGTTACCGTACCGACGAAACCCTCGATAGTCGGGTACGGGTCGTAATGATGGTCTCAGCTATCCCGAACAATGTTAACGGCGACGGTTACGCGGACATGATTGTCAGCGGGAACGGTAATAACGGCGCCAGCACCGCTTCGGTGCTAGGCGACACCATCCCTATGGTAGGGTAGGCCAAGCCAAGGCTTGAAGCGCCCGGAATGGGCCGGCGGCGGGGGATTATCCCGCGCGCCTACTCTTCTTCTTTCCGTCGTAGCGCTATCGCCAATCCAGCCAGCAAGGAGCTAGCCAGCATTGACAAGGGTGCCAGTGCGAAAGAGGGAATGGTGTTGATTTCGGCTATCGTCGTAATCTCAACCGAAAGGCGGTTGTTATTCTCGTTCGACTCACCGATGTTTTCCTCAGTGTCTACTGCCAAATAGAACACATAAGTGCCGGAGATATCGTCGCCGGGACCGGCTGACATGCCCAGTTGGCTGGCGGTAGCGCGGAAGTAGACAAACTGCCGTCCTCCCCGCTCGCGCAGCTCGGCGCCGGTAGCGGAGGTTTCGTCAGTGTCGATGTCCCATTCGCTGCCGGTCCAGAAGAGACCGACGTCGACCCCGACTGGGTTGCCGTCCAAGTAGAGCAAGCCGACCTTGAAAGTGCCGACCGTCTCGGTGCCGCTGTTGAGCACTTCTACCTCAAAGCTGAAGTGGGGCTCGCCGCCGCTGGTCTTGCTCCAGCCGCTATTCGCACCTGCACTCATGCCAATGGCATGCGTAATCCAGGACGCATCGCCCAGCTTCAGGTCGGGCGGGTCGATGGTCATGGTCGCCTGGCCCTCGACATCACCCTCAGTAAAGGTGCTGCCATAGTCGGTCCAAGAGCGCGCGTCGGCCTGGATAGTGTAGGTTCCCGGAGGCGCCCAAGTAGCGAAACCAACCGTGATTTGGACATTCACGTTGAGGGTCTCACCAGGGTCCTTCATGCTACCAGCGGTGGGTGCCTGAGGCTTGTCCAGACTGGAGTGCCAGTATTCCTTGGTGGGGTTGCCTATCTTCCATCCTGGGGCTGCGGTAAACTCACTGTTGCCGCTGGGCCACGTGATTTCTCCATCCTCGCCAATGTAAGCGGTCTGGTCGCCCTCGGCGTAGCGACTGGGGTCCTGCCAGTTACCGCCAGTGGGCTTGATTGCGACAACTGTTTCGTCGTCACGCTGTAGGATGCGGTCCAGCTTCGCTATTGGGCAACCAACGCATAGGCTGCCACTCTCCAGATCTACCAGCGAGTTGTCCGGAATCGTGATGCTAAAGTCCACCACGCCCGAGTCTGCCACAGCGCCCAAGTTGCGCACCTTGACTGTGTAAGTCCGCTCGGCCGGAAGGAGCTGGCTAGACGGCTCCGCCTTCTGCGAAGTGGGCGTCATGCCCGTAACATCTACGTCGTAGCGGTTCAGGCCAAAGACCGATGGGTTGAATGCCTTGAAGTTACCGCTGCCATCGTTGGAGACACCGCGCAAGCGGATTTCCATCGAGCCACGTACGTACTGCTCCTGCAGGCTGGTACCATCGCTGATATCCTCCACTACGCCCAAGTCGGCGTAGAACGCGTGCTTCCCCTGCCCGTCAAACTGGCTGCTACCAGTCCAGCTGGTAGGTAGTTCAGTGTAGTTATTGCCGGGGATGGCGTAGAGTGAACTAGCCTCGAGGGTGGCGTCGCGCCACTTAACGTCGTACCACTGCGAGCCGACCTTTACCTGCGCTTGCACGTAGGAATTGGTCAGATCGAAACTAGATTCGACTACCAAGAACGGTTTGCTGTTCCAAATGTCGAAGCTGTCGGAATTCAGGTCACCCGAGCCACTGCTAGAATCCCAGCTCCAAGTACCTTCGTTGCCAGACCAGTCGCCAGACCAGCTGTCTCCATCGAGCAGGGTCGCTCCGAGAACCAGCGTAATATTGCGCCGATTGTCGCTCGGATTCTCGTCCGGATGATCCAGTGGATCGCTACCGCGCACAATTACCCGCAGAGTATAGATACCTGGGTCCAAGCCAAGGCCCCACTTCCAAGCGTCGCCTGCCGACTCTGGATCAACTGTGAAGGTATCACCCTTACTCAGTGTGGTGTCCTGAATGGTATATTCGGTGTAGGGAGTCCCGCTGGGCCAGACGCGCTGGCCGTTGACATCGGTAATCTGCGCTGAGACAACCACGTCATCCTGGTCCTTGAGTCCCACGTTCTTAACCTCAATCGAGAGGTCGTGCTCCTTGCCGGCAGCGCCGAAATGGGTAGTATCCACATCGGTGACGGCCAAGTTGTAGCGGTACTCATTGCCTATGACTGAGATGTCGTCTATCAGAATTCCGCCACTGCCGCCAGTAGAGGTCACAACACGGAAGTCAATCCAGGTCTGGTACCCCTCGAAGGCAGCTAGCGAAATCGATTCATCAACCCAGCCTCCACTGTCCCAGGTACCGCTACTGCAGCCAGCCTCGGACGAGCAGCCATAATCCTTCAGTACCGTCCAGGTACCGGATGATTGCTGTAGTGAGTCGAAGTTGGTTGCGGCGCGCACCTCAAAGCGGTCGCCGGGCTGCAACTCCCACATAACGTAGAACTGCAGGATTGGATCGAACGCAGCGCGCAGGTCAATGCAGACATCAGTCACTGGTTGTCCTCCTATGCTGCGGGTGCACGCATCAGGAGTAACGAAGTGGCTGTCAGCGCCACCCGAATAGCCGTCACTACCATCGTAGTAGCGATAGATACGGGTGCCGTCGTTGCCCGCGTCGGAGGAACCGACGCCAGCGCTACTGGCCGTCACAGTATTCCAGAAGTTGTCAACCATCGAGGTAGACTCGAATTCCGTGTACTCAATATCATCCTTGCCCGGTTGCGAATCAACAGGGTCGTAGAAGAATGTGTCGAAAATTCGGAACGTTATTGACTTGGTATTGTTCCAAGGGAAGAAATCGGCACGTAACGCCCTGACCTCGACTGTGATGGTGTAGGTATTGGGTCCGCTCGCACTGAAGAGCACGAACAGGTCCTTCTGGTCCTCGTAACCCTCGGCGTCAATGTTGCCGTAGGATGAGTCGCCCGGTAAATCCGTGATAACCGCATCCGTCTCGTCGAGCATACCATCCAAGTCATCGCCCTGGAGGTTGGTAGCACTGAAAACTACCGGCACGTCGGTCCAACCCGCCTCTCCAGCATTCAGCACTGTGGCGTTGATTTCACGCTGTAGGTCGTCAGTCTTGGACTTGACAATGAAGCCCTCCTCGCGCACGGCCACGTTTTCCATCGCCAAGTCACGGGAAACCTTCTCAGTACCGCGGAAGGTAATTTCGTCTACGTACCAGCCGGTTGCAGCGCGGCCGTTTTGCTCAGTGATCTGGTCGCCTTCGTTGTCCTGCATTATCCGGAAGCGTACGTTATCTGTATCCTCCTTACCGTAGTAGGTGGAAGAGAGTACGTAGCCTTGGTAGCGCGCGTTTCCGCCGCCCCAAAGATACCAGGCACCCTTGCCGACGCAGAAATTGGTGTAGGAAATCAGGGAGGTCCAAGTTGCACCGTTATCTTTGGAAATCTGCATCCGGAAGTAGTCCCCCGACTCCATACAGCCGGAGAAGACCATCCCGATAATCACTTCCTCCATCGCGCTCATATCGAGCGCGGGAGACATGGCGTAGTCGTCCTGCCAGGGTTCAGGGGTGAACTTGGGACAGTCCTTGTCCGAGTAGTCTTCCCAGTCGCAGGCGTCCGGCCACCCGTCGCCGTCGTTGTCAGCGGTGTTGGCAGTGCTCTTGTACCAACCCTGGGCCCTGTAGCCATCCATGGCGTACATACCCTCCATCTCCGACATACCGAGCGACTCATTAGCTGTACCAGCACCATTAGCGCAGCCGGAGTCGGTCATCGGACGTGCCCAGCCGCAGCCGTCAGAGTCGAAATCGTAGCTATGCCCGCGATGGTAGTTGACATAGTCTAGACTGTTGGCACCATTATCACCGGTGTCTCCGAAAGTGAGCGTGGCACCTGTCTCGCAACGGTCGTACCAGCGCGTCTGTTGATTGGGAGCGCAGGTCGGCTCAGCGTTGTCAACCCATTTGGAAACACCGACGCTAGCCTGGACGTAGTTGTTGGAAGGCACCTGGTCACCAGCGTGCACTATCGACACTGAGAGGAAATCCATTCCAGCACTGGTAAAAATGACGTCACGCGACTTGCTAGGATCTTTTTGGTCGTACTCAAGTTGCAACGCATCGTTGGTCCTGTTAAAGGTGAACTGCACCGAATCGCCCGCGAGGCCGTGCGGTGCCAGGCTGGTAATAGCCATCGGATGGGGCTCGTTGTACTGGCCGTCACCATTAGTATCGTAGCCTGTAGTCTCGCCGACGAACGCCACGGTGTCAAAGGTGTTGTCGAATAGAATCTGCCCGAACTGGTTCTTGAGCTGTAGGTGAGCGCCAGTGTGGCTCTGCTCAAGGTTGCCGTAGTTGGTGATGATGGTCTCGATTTGGACCGGAACCATCGACTCTACGGTGCGCCAGTACTGCGAGTGATTGGGGATGTGCAATCCACCAATTCCGACATCGACATTCTTCTTGGCTTCAGGGTCAACATCCATCCAGTCCAGCATAGTGGTGAAAAAGTCAGCCCGATCCTCGCGGCCGCCAATGCAGCCGATTTCAGTTCCGAAGTATAACGACTTGTAGCCCGGGTCTGTCGACGGGGGCACGTCAGTACGCGGGAACTGAATGGCGTGGTAGGGGGCAGACGTAGTGGAGAGTGCATCGTAGTGGAAAGCACCCATGGCGGGGCCAGTAGCAGCAGTGCCAGCTCCTACAGGGCGGTCCAGGTAGTGAACACCGAGCTCGTCAGTGTTGTACTCCTTGCCGTCAAAGATTGAGTCATCTACACCTTTCAGCGGGTTAGATGTACCATCAACAATCAGGCCACCACGAGTATCGTAGTGTATGTACCCTCCACGGTAGGCGGCTCCGCCATAGGCGTGGAACCAGTCACCCATCTGAGTCACGTGGATAACGTTGCGATTGGTAGTGCAGAAACCGTTGCCGCCAGTGGCGCAGTCGCCGTCCAGGTAACTCATCATGATATTCTGCTCCTGGGCATTGACATAGGCTCGGCCGTTCCAGCCGCCGTACCAGATGATGGCTTCGTAGTCATCAACGATATCGAGTCCCGCATCTCCGCTCGGCAGGCCGCGATCAACCTGCTCCCAGAATCCAGCGCGGAAGACGTCGAACGAGAAGCCCCCATCATTGAGCGCGGTCTCGATATGCGTTGCTTCCAGCCAAGGGCCCGACATCCAGAACTCGGCATCATCATCCATGACGAGAATCTTGGCGTCACCAGGGTCCGCCCTCACGGGCGAAAACTTCCCTGCCTGTACCTTCACTGGCTGTGGCAGCATATCGTCCGGCGCGACGCCGAGCGGTGCTTCATCCGCGACGCCTAACGCCTCGGTTCCAACTGCACTCCAGTTTTCTAGCATGGCCGCCTCTGAGACGACTGTGGCTTGCTCCTCGTAGTCACCGCTGGCCAGCAGAGTAAAGCTGCTGAATGCCATCAAGACGGCGACTACAAACGCTGTCAGCTTCCCGGTTGGGGAAGCGAACAAAAAGCTGTTTGTTTCCATTTTAACACACCTTTGGGTTTTGTCCTTTACCGACTCGCTGATGCGAGCACGGTCCTGTGGTATCCGCACCCCCTTTAATAAAATAACACCCCGATGTGGTGAAACTACTATTTAAGTTAATCGGTTAAAAGTTTTGACATTCAGCTACTTCCACGCCGGATATCGAGCACACGCAATTCCCGACCAGGCGAAAAAGGATGGACCAGTCGCTGAGCCTCCACTCGACCCCGTTCAACGAGCGCAGCGGCCGTTTCTGCAGTCGCATCCTCGCCGCGATTGGCAAGCAGATAGAGGTGCAAGCTCCCACCCGGCCGGGTTGCCGCTAGCGCCGGCTCGAGGTAATTCAGCTGAGCTGTGGGGTGGTTCAGTACTACGCGGTCGAAGTCCCGCAAGCTGGGCAGAAGCGTTTCTGCCAGCGCGATGTGAAACTCAAAGTTTTCTGACGACAGATTATTAAGTGCAGAGTTGCGCTCCGCCCAGCGCTGTGCAGCAGGATTACCGTCTGCTGCAAGTACCTGCGCACCGGCAGCCGCAGCGCTGACTGCAAAGGGTGCCGCGCCAGCGAATGGGTCCAAAAATCTCTCGCCGGGTCGCACTAAGGCAGCTATGCGCGCGCGCTCGGTCGCCAGCCGCGGTGAGAAAAAGACTTGGCGCAAATCGACCTCGAAGCGCAGACCGTTCTCGCGATGGTGTACGACCAGATCGTCCTCGCCGGCGATAACGCGTAGCGCGCGAACTCGCCATCGGCCGTCGACGCCACTGTCGAGTGCGACTGTACGCAACTGGCCATGGCTTGCAAGCAGCGCCTCTGCAATGAGTGTGGCGTGCGGTTCAGCTTCATCTGAGAGCCGCAGTATAGCTGCATGACCCAACAGATCGAACCCACGCGGAGCCAGTTTTCGCAGCGTGGAGGGCAGTCGCTGCCGGTAGTCACCGGCCGGCCGCTGACATAGCCGCGGTTCGCGCTCGACGACGTCACCCTCAGCTGCTCCGCAAAGCGGCCAGAGTACACTATCACCTTCCCGCTGAGGCAAGTAAGCAGAGTGCAGCACGCCGCTACGCTCGAGTGCGTGGCGCGCTGCCTCCGCCTCCCTACAGGACACCCTTAGGTGCTTCACGCTATTGCCTTGCAGTAGCTGCCAGCATCCAGGAGACCTTCCGGTGTGCCAGCCGGCTGGAAAGCGGCAATCCAACCTAACTCATAAGGTGACTCATTGACTAATTCAGGCGCCTCTTCCAACTGCGAGTTGACCTCCACTACCGTTCCCGCCATCGGAGCGTAGAGGTCGCTGGCTGCCTTCACCGACTCGGCGACGGCGAAGCTCTGGCCTGCATCGAAACTGTCACCGACCTGCGGCAGCTCGACATATACGACATCAGATAGCGCCGCCTGCGCATGGTCAGTGATACCGACCAGGAACGTACCGTCCTCGCGCTCACGTATCCATTCGTGCGTCTCGGCATACATCAGCTCTTCTGGAACAGCACTCACTGGAACGGCGGCCGCACTACGCGTCCGCTTAAGTGTTTTCCGCGGACCTCGACAGCCACCTCAGTGCCCGGCGAGAGGGGGAGATAGGCGAGCCCAATGCCGATGCCAAGTGATGGTGATAGCGTCCCGCTAGTGAGAGTGCCAATACGTTCACCTGTGTGGAACACGGCACAGCCGGGGCGCGGTACGCCACGCTGCTCAAGGCGTACGCCATGCAACAGTGTGTACTCGCCCCGTTCGCGCTGCGCTATCAACGCATCGCGACCGAGAAAATCATGCTCCCAGTCAATGACCCATTCGCAACCCGCCTCGAGTGGCGTCTGACTCCCATCAAAGTCGCTACCGGAGAGCAGCATGCCGCGCTCGAGGCGCAACGTATCACGTGCGCCGAGGCCGCACGGCACTGCACCGCGTTGCAGTAGCGCCTCCCATATCGGTGCAGCTTCGGCAGCGGGCACTATAATTTCACACCCACTTTCGCCCGTGTAGCCAGTGCCACTCACGAGCATCTCGCCGTGGCGCACGACGCGGAACGGCTCCACCACCAACCCCACCTCATCCTGCAACAGCCGCGGCGCGTCCGGCCCCTGTAGTGCCAGACATGCCAGTTCCATGCTGCGATTTTCCAGCATGGCGTCGAAGTCATCAAGGTGTGCCGTGAGCCAAGCCTCGACGCGGGTGGCAGTAGAAGCATTGGGAACCAGCAATAGCTCGTCGGCATCAAGCCGGTAAGCAATTGCGTCATCAATAATATGTCCTTGCTCGTCGAGAAGGTGGCAGTAGCGGCACTCGCCCGGCGCCAGTAGTGCCAAGTTCCCTGTTGTCATCCACGCCAGAAACTCTGCTGCCTGCGGACCGTGGAAGAACAGCTGCCCCATGTGCGAGACATCGAACAGTCCTGCCGCTGAGCGTACTGCACGGTGCTCGGTGATAATTCCCTCGAACTGGAGGGGCAGCTCCCAGCCAGCAAAATCAACAAGTCGCGCGCCGCGCACGGCATGGAGTTCATGGAGGGGACTGCGGAGCATCGCAACCGCATCCCGCCGATGGGCAAAACTCTTGGGGCGCGACTCAACGCTTATAACCGAGTGGATGTGCCGCACAACGTGGCAGCTCCTGGCGACGACAAGAAGAGCGGTTTCAAGCAGAGTGTAAAAGTTACCATCGAAGATAAAGAAGGGCAGAAACACACCTTGAGGCTGCCATTGCCGTATCGCCCCAAAGGTGAAATGTTCGCCGTCGCTGAAACCTTCCAGGGTGGTAGCCGCCTGCAGGTCGTATGCGAGGATGGAAAACGCCGTATGGGGCGTATCCCGGGCAAGCTGCGGCGACGGATGTGGGTACGCGAGAACGACCTGCTGATTATCGTGCCGTGGTCTTTCCAAGATTCCAAGGCTGATGTCAAGTTCCGCTACACGGCAACGCAGAGCGCCAACCTGAAGCGACAGAACCTGATACCGGAAATTCTGGATATCTACTGATGGAAGAGAGCCTGCTGGCGCTGGATCGGCAGCTTGGGCAACTAAAACGGACGGGCGATCGTGAATGGCGCAAGACGCTCGACGCAGTGTTTGACGAACCGACACTCAGGGCAATACAGCAGCTCTTCAGCCGCGGCGTGCTGTACACGCTCGAAAACATCCTAGCGACGGGTAAGGAGGCTAATGTCTTCCGCGGCAAGACGCATGACGGGCGCAACCGCGCAGTCAAAATCTACAGGCTCAACACCGCCACTTTCCGCAAACTGGCACCCTACATAGACGGAGACCCACGCTTCCCCCACGGAGGCAAGTCGCACCGCGACCGTATGTTCGTCTGGGCACAGAAGGAGTACAAGAACCTGCATCTGATGCACGCTGCTGGCGCGCGTGTTCCGCGGCCGTACCATGTCCATCGCAACCTGCTGGTGATGCAGTACCTCGGCTGGCGCTACCGCCCCTACCCAACACTGCGTGAGCTGCCACCAGCAAAACCGCGCGAGTTCCTGGAACAGCTAATGGACTCGATAGGTGCATGGCAACATGCAGGACTGGCGCACGGTGACCTGTCAGAATACAACGTACTTAATGTGCGCGAGACACCATGGGTAATTGATGTTGGACAGGGGGTCCCGCGACAGCACCCGCGCTTCGACGAATTGCACGCGCGCGACATGGCCAATATCTACCGCTGGTTCCGTAAGTGGCTGCCAGAGCTGAAGCTAGAGGAGCTGGAAACATGGAGTATGTAAGGATTCCACAGCGTCGCATCGGCGTACTCATTGGGCCTGACGGAGCGACACGCAAAGAATTCGAGGAAGCGACCGGCTGCGCGCTTGAGATTGACTCACGGACCGGCATCGTACACGTAACCATCCCCGAAGGAGGCGACGCGCTGCTGGGGCTGCAGCTGCTCTCGGTTGCGCGCGCTATCGGCCGTGGCTTCTCACCAGAAGCGGCGCGCGACTTGCTCGACCCCGAAACCTACCTTGTGGTAGTCGATATACGCGACCATACGGGCCACTCACGGCGGAGACTGGAACGGATGCGTGGAAGGATCATTGGGCGTGGCGGCAGGACTCGCCGCATCATCGAGGAGCAGAGCGGCGCACAGGTGGCTGTACAAGGGCGTACGGTCTCCATCCTAGGCTCGCTGGCAGCAACCGAGGCGGCACAGGTCTCTGTGGGAATGCTACTGGGCGGTGCCGAGCACGGCTCGGTCTACCACTACCTCGAGGGGCACCGGAGAGGGCGATGACCGTCCATCTGCACAAATTGTTAAATATTTAGCATACGTACGACAGAAAGCCCATTGTTCCGGACATGATAATGCAGTGCGGAATGTGGGTGTTGATGTGGAAGGTGCATAAATCTATGAAACGTAAATACGATAGGGTGAGAACGTGAAAATTACTTTTCTGGGTGTCGGTGAGGCGTTCGACGAAACCCAGACTAATGTATGCCTGCTTGTCGAAGCGGCTGGGCGACGGATGCTGATGGAGTGCGGTGCCAACGCGCCCTCAGTTGTCTGGAAGAAGTCGACCCGGGCCGACTATCTGGATGGCATATTTGTCTCGCATTTCCACGCTGACCACACCTTCGGGCTGCCAGCACTGGTAATGCGCATGTGGGAGGACGGACGGACACGCCCGTTCTACCTGTTCGGACCGGTCGGTAGCCAGCGATACATTGAGCGAATGATGAAAATGGCGTATCCTAGCATGGTTGAGAAACTACCCTTCACTCTCCGCTTCCGCGAGCTTCAGCGCTCACATCGCTGGGATGACTGGAACCTACGTGTCGTCAGCACGCGCCACTCGGTGCCCAACCTTGGGTTGCGACTGGAAGCGGGGTCGCCGCAAAAGGTATTCTGCTACTCGGGCGACGGGATGTTCACTCCCACTGCTGCTAAACTCTATACGGGAGCTGACCTGCTAGTTCACGAGGCATACCTAGAGGACGGACAGACTAAGACTCACTGTAGCCTGGTCCAGCTGGAGCGACTGCAGGACTTGGCACGGCCCAAACAGATGGCGCTAGTCCACCTACAGCGCAACCTGCGCAAGCAGAAAGACGATATCCTCAAGCGTTATCGTCGCAGGAAGTGGACTATTCCCGAGGCGGGCGACAGCGTCACCTGCTGAGTGGGCCACCAGCGCCTCGTCCACATCGTCAACTTCGAATCGGCACGTAAGCTAACTCAGGTTCCTTCCGGGCATCCTTGCGGGCAGCTCTATGGCCTTGCCTTCCAGCTCGAAATCCATGTCGATGGCGAGCTTAATCCCACGACCGGTATGGTTGTAGATTTCGCGGTGCTCGAAGAAGCATTTGCGCCGCTCAAGGCACAGCTAGACCACAACTACCTCAATGAACTGTCAGGATTGGAAAACCCAACCAGTGAGGTCATGGTTGAGTGGATCTGGAAGCGGCTGGCGCCTGAGTTGCCAGGGCTATGCAAGCTGGTGCTGTGGGAGAACAAGCGCTCGCGAGTCGAGTTCTGCGGCTGAAAGGGGACGGCTCATTTTTTAGCCGGCCGCCACTGAGCGGGTGTGCCCACCATCGCCTTCCGAGTTGATACGACCGCACGCGGCAAACGGCTGCTCGACCTGGGTGAGCTGATGCGCGAGGCCGGATACCTCGAGGGGTTCAGCTTCGACCATGATGCCAAAGAGGTCCGCTTCCACTTCGCTAAAACACCTGTAGTCCTTGGTCCCAACGGCGAGATTGACCTGGATGAACTAGATGAATATATTCGCAGCGAGACCTCAATCGGCAAGAAGTTCGACGATGACCTGTTGCGCGAGATTTTCAACCTCGACGAGACTGGACACGTCTGGCAGCCAGAAGAGTAACACCAGCTAGGATAGCCACCACCATCCAGACTGTCGGTGCCGGGATGAGCGAGTCATCGTCGCGCTGTAGCGACTGCACCTCAATCTGCACGGTCGCCTCACCAGTCGCACCGGCGGGGTCGCGCGCGACCAGCGTCAACGTATGGGCACCGGCAGTAAGCTGGACCTCGATCGACATTTCGGT
>CALBFM010000093.1:0-20611 GCA_937893445.1 uncultured euryarchaeote | reverse complement strand
CAGACTGATCGTAACAACAGGGTACGTATCCTAGATTGACTACCCATAGGGGTGTGGAGGATATTCTTGAATGAACGCGAAGGGCTTGGTGATCGCCCGTGTCTCGCCGATCTGTGTAGTAGACATACTGTCCATCGGCTGATATATCAAGACCACTATTGTATGAGCTAACAGTTTTTGTCCATAGTGGAGAGTTTGAACTTACGTCAAACACAAGTATAAGCTCTGAACTGGAAAATATTTGAGCCGCTATTGTGGAACCATCTGCTGATATCTCCAGTCTATGAATATAAGTGGCTGACGTCTGATACTCCCAAAGTGGTTGGTCGTCGGTAAGGTCCTTGTCAAAAAGATATATCTTGGCCGATGAGCCGTTGCCATGTTCGCCAGCTACAACGTAGGAACCATCGGCAGATACGTCAATGTTCCTGATGCTTATCGAACCTGTATCGTAATTCCAAAGTTCCGTATGGTTATGAGTGTCCAGAAGACGGACTATACCATCGTTAGAACCTACCGCGATATATCGTCCATCGGCTGACAATTCAGCTTTGTAAGTATTGCTAGAAAGTGAATAGCTCCACTCGGCTTCCTTAGCCTCGCTTTCGCCCGAAAAAACCAGTATGAAAATCAGCGATAAGAAAATGAGGAATCTCAGCGGGAAAATAACGACGATATTCCTCACAATCTACGGTAGTGATAATGTGTTTAAAACCGTTAGTGGTGTCGATTAATATTTCCGGTCTGGACTTATTACAACCAGAAGCAGAGTAAACGAGGTGCTAGGCCAGTCCGTAAAGCGCTCCAAACTTCGCTTTCAGGTAGCGCACGAAAGCCTCAGCCCCTGGCTCCGCACCGCTGGCGCGTTGTACCAGCTCCTCCGGCTCCCAGCGACTGCCATGGACGTGGATGTGGCTGCGCATCCATTCCAGCAGAGGCGCGGTTTTCCCGGCAGCAATCTGCTGCGGCAGGTCGGGCAGGTCGCGCAATGTCGCTTCCCACAGCTGTGCGGCGTACAGGTTTCCAAGGGAGTAGGTCGGGAAGTAGCCAATAGCGCCCATTGACCAGTGGATGTCCTGCAGAACGCCCTGTGCATCGTTTGGCGGGGTGATGCCGAGGTATTTTTCCATGCGTGAGTTCCAGAACTGCGGCAAGTCACCCACCGCGACCTCACCGTTCACCAGCGCCTTCTCGACCTCGTAGCGCAGCATGATGTGCAAGTTGTACGTTGCTTCATCCGCCTCGACACGAATCAGCGACGGGTGGACACGGTTCACTGCGCGGTGGATTGTGTCAAGGTCAAGGTCGCCGACGTGCGGAAAGGTTTCGCAAAAGTCGGGCAGCCAGTACTCCCAGAACTCGCGGCTGCGGCCAACCAAGTTCTCCCACAGCCGTGACTGCGACTCATGGACGCCCAGCGAGACTGCCTTGCCTAGCGGGGTTCCCTCGTGCTCTGGGAGCAGTCCCTGCTCGTAGAGTCCATGGCCGGTCTCGTGCATCACGCCGTAAAGGCAGCCAAAGGGGAACGACTCGTCGTAGCGCGTCGTGAACCGCACGTCGCGCGGGCCGGCACCGGAACAGAAAGGATGCGTCGAGGTATCCATCCTGCCGGCATCAAAATCAAAGCCAATGGCGGCCGCTACACGCAGTGAAAACTCGCGCTGTCCTGCTTCGGGGAACGAACCGCGCTCCATGAACGAAATGTCGGGCTGATCGCTTTCGCCAATCGCCTTCACCAGCGGCACAATTTCCTCCCGCAGACCCGCAAAGAGCGGGTCGAGCTGCGCGACAGTCATTCCCTGCTCGTAGTTGTCGAGCATCGCGTTGTAGATGTTATCCTCGTAGCCGTAGTGTTCTGCCGCCTGACACTGCAGGTCGACCATCTTCTCCAGCGCCGGCTGGAATTTCGAGAAGTCGTCCTCGGCACGCGCTTCCTGCCACACCTGCAAGGACTGCGACTTGTGCCGTGCGATTTCCTCGACCAGTTCGGCCGGCAGCTTCGTCGCTTTGTCGTATGCGTGACGTACCTCGCGCACATTGGCCGCCTGTCCCTCGTCAGTGTCGGCGTCCTCGAGCTTCTCAAGCAACTCACCCATAGCCGGGTCGATCAGCCGCGAATGTGCCAGCCCAGACAGGAATGCCAGCGACTCGGCTCGCAGCGCACCACCCTTGGACGGCATCATGGTTTCCTGGTCCCAGGCAAGCAGCCCGCCGATGCTCTCAATCGTTGAGAGCACCTTCACGCGGGCGATGAAGTCGTCGTAGTCCGACATGCAGCCGTCATGAGCCCGGAGATAAAGGGCTTGACGCGGGAAACGGTATTTGCATCAGGCTGATAGCTGCGTAATGCGAGGGTGGTTGCTGATGGCTGCAATGCTGCTTTGCCTGGCGCCGGCTGCGACGGGGGAGCCACCCGAGCAGCTGCATCTGGCGGCGAGTAGTAGCGGTGACGGAATGGTCGTGCAGTGGGGTACTGCTGAAGACACGACGCTGTTCTGCACATCGCCCAGCGACGTCGAATACGGTCTCGAACCGGACAGCCTCAACCAAACCGCGGCGGGCTCAGGGGAGATGTATGACTGGACAACCTGTGTCCATACTGTCGAGCTGACTGGTCTCGCGCCCAATAGCACCTACCACTACCGCGTCGGCGGCGATGGGGAATGGAGCGACGTCGCCAGCTTCATGACCGCGCCACAAGGCAGCCGCCCGGTACGTGTTGGAGCCATCGCCGACCACGGCATTTCTTCTGATGCTGAGGTGACAACGCAGAAAATGCGCGAAGCGAATCTGGACTTGGTCATCCATGCCGGCGACATATCGTACGCTAACGATGTTGGCGCGGGGGGCGTAGCAGACCAAACCATCTGGGATGACTACCAGAACCAGATCCAGCCACTGGCAGCGACAGTACCGCACATGTATGCTCCTGGCAACCACGAGGAGGAGGCCTACTACGATTTTGATGCCTACGAGACTCGGTTCTACGTGCCAGGGTCAAATCCGTTCTGGTACAGCTTCAGTTTTGAGAGTATTTACTTTATATCCTTATCGTCGGAGCATGACTACGAACCCGGGAGCCAACAGTACAACTGGCTAGAGGGCGAACTTCAGGCGGTGGACCGCCAAGCAACGCCGTGGCTGGTGGTGTTTGCGCACCGGCCAATGTACAGCTCCAACTCAGCGCACGGCAGCGAGGTTGAATTCCGTGACGCGATGGAGGGGCTGCTCTACGATTACGGCGTGGACCTCGCTATCTGGGGGCATGATCACAGCTACGAGCGCACCTATCCTGTCTTCCAGGAAGAGTCACTCTCCAATTCCACTTCCAGCGCCGAGGAGCCCTACTACAATCCCGGTGCACCTATCCATGTGGTTGCCGGTATGTCAGGACGCTCAATCTATGATGAGTTCGACGAGCCACAGCCCGTCTGGTCTGCCTACCGCGAGGCTGTTTACGGCTACACGGTATTCGAGGTCACCCCGCAGGGCGAGCTGCATTTCAGCTTCATTCGCAACTCTGACGGCGCAGTCGCCGACCAGTTCTGGATTTCGAAAGTAGAACCGTCACCTGAGCCGGACGGCGGCGACAATAATGCAACCACACCGGACGGGAACACCATCGATTCAGAGTCTGCATGGCAGCAAAAACTTGAGGAGCTGCCCGGCCCCGGCCTGCCAATCGCGCTCGGTGCAATAGCGATTGCAGCGCGGCGACGGCGCTGACTATTCCAGTCCGTTGTTTGTGAGCAGGAAATCGGCGATGCCTTCCGGCAACGAGCGGTGCTTCTTCAGGCGAGCGTGTCGCAACCCGGGCGCATGTGCCTTTTCAAGCTGTAGCAGTGTCTTGGTCATAGGAACTAGCGACTTACCGTAGTAAGGGCTGACTTCGCCGTCGCGTTCGTAAATCTGCCCGGTCAGCAAGATAGGCAGCTCGTGCTTCGTCGCAAGGTTGTACAAATCAATCATCATGCGCGCGAAGACCCGATTACACTTCGCCTTGTCGAGCGCATACTCGAGCCGCGCGTGTGCATTTACAGTATCGATAACGAGCAGCGTCGGCAACTCCTTCGGGGCTTTGAGCAGCTCGTGCAGCTCGGCTTGATTAACAGGCGTCGCGATTGAGAGCCCGTCGAGCGCTTCATCGCCACACACCTGCTTCAGTCGCTCCATCGAGAGGCCCTCGGTATCAATGAACAGAACTGACTTGCCACCGTTGTTGAGCACCTCGCGTGAGAGCTGTAGTGCCAAGCTGGTCTTGCCGCTCCCCGGCTCGCCGTAAACCAGTGTTAGCACGCCCGGTTCGACGCCACCACCGAGCAATTCATCCAGACCAGCGCAACCGGTCGACAGTCGCGCTAGCATGTCAAGGCATTCGCTGGCGCAGTTATGAAGACAAGGGGCTGCAAGAACAGGGTTTTGAGGCCTAATGTCGACGGGATATCGCCAGCAGGCAGAACGCACCGAAAGCTGCCAGCAAACCAAAGCCAGGCAGCGACTCCAGCGCACCGCCTTCATCTAGCTGTTCGAGCGCCTCAACCGATAGTGGTGGCGACTGCATACAATCAGCGCCGCCATCTTCATCCTCTGCGCAGATTGTTACTACGAAGGTTCCAGCTCTGTCATAGGTGTGACTGGTACTAGCGCCCTTGTCAGTCTCGCCATCTCCCCAATTCCAGGTGATGGTGACCTCGTCGTCGCCGGGGTCAGTCGCCGTGATGCTGACGGTGAACTGCTCGCCCTCCTTGACTGATGTTGGCAGCTGTAGGCCACTTAGCTCAGGCACGACATTAGCGACATCGATGTAGAGCGTCTTAGTCACGATACCACCGTCGCCGTCGGTGGCGGTCGCCTCCACCAGGTACAGCTGTTCGTCGGTGAAAGTGTGCGTTACTGCGGTCCCGTCGCCAGTCTGTCCGTCGTCGAAATCCCACGTCACGCTAATCGGGTCGGCGGGGACATCGCTGACAGTAGCGGTGAAGGTGAAGGTATCGCCCTCGTCGCCGCTGATAGACGATGATGAAATTTGCAGATTTGGAGCGAGGTTGTTGATGGTAATGGTCACCATTTCGATCGTCTCGGCGCCGTCCTCGTCAGAGGCGATGACAACCAAGGTGTAGCTGCCGTCGTCGGGCCACGTGTGGGACACAACATCGCCGCTGGCAGTTTCACCGTCGCCGAAGTCCCACGTCACGCTGACTGTGTCGGCTTCCACATCGTTCGTGTCTGCCTCGAAGCTCCGTTCCTGTCCCTCGCTGCCAGAGCCAGGGCCATCAACCGAGAGCGTCGGCGCCAGGTTGGCTATCTCTACAGTGGCGCTGTCAGTGTCTTCCGCATCACCGTCGCTCACCGTAACCGTCACGGTGTAGTCGTCGTTGTCCGCATAAGTGTGGCTGACGCTTTCGCCCGAGTCGGTCTCGCCATCACCGAAGTCCCATGCGTAGGTCAAATCGTCGTCATCGTCATCGTGCGCGGCAACACTGAACGATAGCTCCTCGCCCTCGTCGCCATCATCAACATTGAGTGCATCGATAACAGGGGCTGCATTCTGCTCAGCCAGCTCGACGCCGTAGATCCAGAAGTTGTCTTCTTCGTGGCCGTATTCCTGATCGTACAAATAAACATTGAAATCATAGGAGCCATCGTAACCCGCGGTCCATTCCTGAACGAACCAGTCTTCTTCTTCATTGTAAATGATATGATCGTCGTAGAGAGAATCAACGTAGTCATCGGTCTCGCTGTCGAAGATGTCAACATAGACCTCGATGTCGATATAGCAGTCGCAGCTGGTATCAGGATCGTAGCTGATATCGATGGTGGCATCTTCGGTGTCGTAGCCCCACTCATCGAACCACTCGTCATCATCCTCGCCGCCGCCGCCCTCCTGGTTGAAGCCTCCCTCGTCACCCGCTGAAAGCTCGACACCCGTGATGGTGAAGTTGTCTTCGTAGTTGTCTTCCTCATCGTACAAGTCGACTTGGAAGTCATACGTTCCGTCGTCGTATGCTGTCCAGGTCTCGCTGAACGAGTCCCATGAACCATCATTGATGGTGTACTCGAACGTGTCCCAGTCAACCATGTCACCTGTCTCGTTATCGTAGACCAAGATGTAGACCGTGATATCCACGTCACAGTCGCAGGTCGTATCGGGGTCGTAGCTGATTTCGATAGTATCGTTCTCACCGTCCTCGTTAGTGTCATCGATCTCGTGGTTATGTGAGTAAAACCATTCGTCTTCATCGCCGCCGCCACCGCCACCACCATTGCTGCCGTTCAACGTTACGCCGCGAATCCAGAATTCGTCCTCCAGATTGTAGTCATCATCATAGAGTCTTACCTGGAAGTCGTAGGTGCCGTTCTCCTCGGCAGTCCAGTTCTGCGCGAAATCGTCAACCTGCGTCCCATTGATGGTATGGTAGGCGTAGGTCCAGTCAACCCAGTCGCCGGTCTCGTTCTCGTAGACGTCGAGGTACACCGTAATGTTCACCTCACAATCACAATCGGTATCGGGGTCGTACTCTATCTCAATCGTGTCATCGGTGTTATCATCATTAGTGTCCTCAGTCTTGTAGTCCCAGTCCTCGAACCATTCGTCATAGTTGGTGTTGGTACTGGTGCTGCCGTATGAATGGAAACTACCGTTCTGCAGCAGGTCACCGTCCTCTTCCTCATAGATGTAGTGGGTGTAATTGCCTTTCTCGAGGTCGGATGAGATAAAGAAGTAGTCGCCCCAACTCTCGTCGTCGGTGGTGCCGTTGTCCACCATAATCCCGTCCTCGTCGTAGATTTCGACGTAGGCATCGTCCTTGGTGCCATTGCCTTCCGGTACCTGAACCACGAAATCGTCCCAGTCACTGGCATCGTCCCAGTCCTCAAGCACGCCGATATGGCCAGTAGTATAGGTAGAGTCGACGACGGCATAGCCGCCCTCGTGTACGAGTTCTTCCCCATCGACCGAAGCGCTCCACATGTACTCGCCGCTGGTAACGTTCTTGAACTCAAGTTCGCCATCTTCGTTAGTAGTGCCGTTGTCGAAGAACTCCCACTGCCCGAACACGTTTTTCTTCCAGACAGTGATGTTGATGCCTTCCTCGTCGTTGTCCTCGACGTGTGCCCAGAAGGCGAGGTCGTTCATCAGGGCGTCATCGTCCCCGTTGAGGACAGCGTTTTCGACGTTGATGGTCTCGTCGGCCGAGCCTGACATCGCGTGCAGTTCTACGTCCAGGAACTCCTCCTCGTCTTCGTGGTTGCCCATATCGTCATACAAGTCGACGAAAAAATCAAAAGTCCCGTTGTAATCGGGAGACCAAGCCTCGCTGAACGAGTCCCAGCCACCACCGTTGATTGTATATTCGTACTCGTTGGTATCCAAGTGCACGCCGGTCTGGTTGTCGTACACATTTATTTCAACTGTAATGTTGACGTCACAGGAGCAATTAGTATCGGGGTCGTAGTCAATGGTGGCGGTGTCGTCGTACCCGTCAGCGTCCTCGTCACTGACCGTGTTGTCAATCGAGTAGAACCACTCGTCATATTCGTTGTCGCAGTCCGACCCGCTACAAACATAGAGCTCGATATCCTCGATAGTGTAGTTGTCCTCCAGGAAATTTTCGTCGTCCCACAACTCAGCCTCGAATGTGTAAGTACCGTTCGTTGTCGGGGACCAACTCTGCGTAAACGAGTCCAATCCACTACCGTAGATTGTATGATTCTCCGACAGGAAATCAGTCTGACTGCCTCCCTCGTCGTAAACCCAGATTCGAACCGTGATATCAACATAATCCGAGACGTTGGTATCGGGGTCGTAGCCAATGACGATGTGGTCGTCATAGCCGTCGTCGTCCCGGTCCTCCAGTTCATAATCATCTTCTGGTGTGCCGTAGAACCACTCATCGCTACTTCCTTCGGCCCAAACGGTGGGCAGCGCGCTGAGGATGAAGGCGGCCAGAACGGCCCAGGTCGCCAGCTTGTTACGGGACATTAGATGCCTCGCTGGTGACGGCGGCAACCAGCTACTTAAAGCTGATTCAAACGGACCTTAGGTTCAGCCGCCTCGCTCATCGAGCCAACGGCGCCCCACGCGCGCGAGCGTGTACGCCACGAGGTAGACGTCCTCCCACGGTTTCAGATAACTCACATCTAGCGCGTACTGCAGGAATTCCTCCTGCATTTCAGTTCCCTGCGCCACCGACTCTGCGTCCGCCTCGGCCATTCCGCGCGCCATGAATTCGTGCGGGTACCCCTTGCGGTGCGGCTGGTAGAGCAGGTAGGGGGGGATCAACTCGCGCGCTAGCTCCGCCTCGTTGCGGCAGCGGCCGTATTCGCCGGCGAGGAACGCTACTTCAGATAGGCCGGCGCGCGCCTGTCGAGCAAGCCGCAGCGGCTCAGTCGCAACATCGTCATCCAAATCATCTGGCAGGTCTGGCAGTGCCGCCTCCAGCGCCGCTTCGAACTGCTCGCGCGCCGTGGCGAGATGCGCTGCGGGAGAGAGCCGTAGCAGAACACAGACTGCCCCACGCAAGAGCTCCTCGCGCGCGCCCTCTATTTTGCTGCCGTCGGGCGCAGGCAGCTCCAAGCCGCGGCGCAGCTCAGCGTCGCGCCGCTGACGGCGGCCCAGCACGCCCCAGCCCAGCGCTGAGCCGCGCGCGACATGCGCATCGTCACTGTCAGCCTGGTCGGCTAGCTGCTCGTGCAGGTGCTTCGCAAGTGTGTCGGGTAGTTGCATCAACGGCGTGACGGCAGCGACTCGTCCTCCTGCCAGCGCGCCATAACCCACAAAAGGTCCGAGAGTCGGTTCAGGTAGGCCAGCACAGAGTCTCCGGCGTCGCTGGTGAGCGCGCGTCGCTCGGCGCGCCGCACTACTGTGCGCGCCAAATCGAGCAACGCTGCGGTGTGTGTCTGTCCCGGGACGACGAACTCAGCCGGCATTTCGAAGCGATCGCCCAGCGAATCAATCTGTGTCTCCAGCCGGCGGACCATCTCACTGGTAACGCCGTCGCCGCGCGTTGCGTCAGCCATATCACCCATCACCCTCCATAGATCGCGCTGGATGGATTCAACCAGCTCCGCCAGCTCATCCCCAGCATCGGCGCGCACCAATCCCAGCACCGCCTGCGCCTCGTCCACAGCGCCGTAGGCCTCCGGTAACGGCGAATCCTTGCGCAGCCGCTCGCCACTCCCCAAGGCTGTTGAGCCGTCGTCGCCACGGCGGGTGTATATTTTCACGTGCGTGCAGCGGACACCGCTAATTAATCTTCACACACCGAGGTTAATGAGAAGGAATCGCCGGACGCCGCGGTGCACCGCGACCGCCAGGAAGCATTTCTGCTCGGCGTCGACTAGGCTGCGCGCCCACGCCTCCACTTGCTCAGGGGCGAGCGGTGCGTCATCCTCCTGCGCCTGCGCGGCGAGCTGTTGCAACTGCGGTAGCCCCATGCGCCCATACTTGCCAAGCGTGCCAACGTGCTCGGGCCACTCGTTAGCAACCAACGCTGCAAAGCGCTGCAGCGGCGCTGTCGCCTCGTCTAGACCACCTGTACCGCATTCACCCAGTACCTTCAAATCCACTCCGCTCGGCGCGCGCGCGCTGGCCTTCTGCACGAAGCCCCAGTGCGCCAGCGCGACTTTGCGCGCTGTAGCTGCCGACATGGTGCAGTAACCGCCCACGCTATTTGTGACTCGTGCCGCAGCCCTGAAAAGCAACCGCCAACTAGCACCGCATGGCACTCGGCAACTGGCCTGTCAGTGTGGAACTCCCAGTACAATGGGGTGAGATGGACCACTTTGGGCATGTCAACAACGCGGTCTTCCTACGCTGGTTCGAGTCAGCACGCATCGCCTACTTCCAGCACCTGTGGCCGGAGCGGCCATCCAGCGAAGCGGTGGGGCCAATCCTGGCGCGCATGGAAATTGACTACCGGCTGCCACTGCAATTCCCCGATACGCTGCGCTGTGAGGCAACCATCACCGACTTGGGCAACTCGTCATTTCGCATGGCGTACCGCCTTTTCTCCGAGGCGCATGGCGGCGCGATTGCCGCCGAGGGTGATTCAGTGGTAGTGATAGTTGACTATCGCAGCGGCAAGAGTGTACCACTAACGCAGGAGCTGCGCGCCGCTATTGAAGTGGTCGAAACTGACGGCTGAGAAACCCGTCCGTCACGAAACAGTTTTATGGGGCCGGCGCAACACCGGTATTGTCTAAAAGGGTGGGTCTCGAGCGGCCACTCCCCCTTGCGGGGTCCTGACCGCCGAGGCCCGGGTTCGGGCTCCGGGCTCTCCCTTGCGAGGTCCCCCGGTTCCCTGTTGCTTCCCGGCTCCCCCAGTTCCCGCCTCCGGCTTGCGCCTTCAGCTTTCCCCGGTTTCCCCGGTCAGCTTCCGGCCGGTTCCCCCGGCTTCCACTTCCCGCTTCCACCTTACGGTTTCCGCCTTCCACTTCCGCCGGTTTCCCGGTCGTCCCCTTGCCCGTTAATGACATCTAACCCTTTCAGGTTTGATATCCGAGCGCGGGAACTTATCATAAGAGCAGGGCTATTTATGGCATTCCGGAAACGCGTAAATAGGATGAGCGCACCAGCGCCTGCAAAGTGCCATTTGAGGCATTACGCGTACCCTGCAGTGTGCGAAAGAATTCGCTGAGCGTGCGCTGATCAATTAGTTTCCGCCCTTGCCAGGACAGACGCAGACCTATTTGCGGTCGGGCCGACAGCCTGATAGCAGTAATAACTCTTAGTAACCGGCGGGCTGAACACCTCGAAGTGGTACCTTCCGCCGCCGAAGCGGTTTCTAGCGTCACTATAATTCTCGGTGCGTACACCCCGGTCCTATCGTCCCGTCTTCTACGGGCGTCAACGTGCCTCGTCTTGGGGTGGGTTTCGAGCTTAGATGCTTTCAGCTCTTATCCCTTGCAGCGTGGCTGCCCAGCAATGCCCTGTCGGACAACTGGTAAACTAGTGGCTGCGAGCCCCCGTTCCTCTCGTACTAAGGGGCCCTTTCCTTCAGGCACAAAACGGTCCCAGCACATAGCAACAATCCTGTCTCACGACGGACTAAACCCATCTCACGATCCCTTTTAATGGGCGAACAACCCCACCCTTGGGTGCTTCTGCACACCCAGGATAGGAAGAGACGACATCGAAGTAGCAAGCCTGGAGGTCGATGTGGGCTCTTGCTCCAGACAACTCAGTTATCCCCGGGGTAACTTTTCTGTTATCAACCGCACCTACTAACGGCGCTGGTTGGTTCGCTAGGCCCTGCTTTCGCATCGTGGTTTGTTGTGTTGCCAAACCACGTCAAGCCAGCTTTTGCCCTTGCACTTAACGGTAGATTCCTGACCTACCTAAGCTGACCTTTGGGCTCCCTTGTTAAATTTTCGAGGGAGTGGCGCCCCACCCAAACTGCCCGCCTACCGGGGTTCCTCCGAAGAGGTGAGTGGGACGAATCGAAAAGGACGGTGTTTCATCAGTGACTCGGCGACGAGCTAGCGCTCGCACCTGTGTAATGTCTCCCGGCTACTCTACACATAACAACTCGTGCCACAACGGCAGGTTGCAGTAAAGCTCCACGGGGTCTTCGCTTGCGGCTGGGACGTACTGGACTGTGCGCCAGTAAGTCAATTTCATCGGGCTCCGGGCGGGGACAGTAGAGCTCTCGTTAGGCCGTTCGTGCAAGTCGCCAATTAAGCGACAAGGTATTACGCTACCTTAAGAGGGTCATAGTTACCCCCGCCGTTTAGCGGTCCTTCGTCCGGTTGTAACCGGGTTTCAGATACCGCCACTGGGCAGGATTCAGCGGCTATACACATCCTTACGGACTAGCAGCCACCTGTGTTTTTAGTAAACAGTCGGAGCTCCCTAGTCACTGCGACCAGCTCTCTACAGAGCTGGCACCCCTTATACCAAAGGTACGGGGCTAATTTGCCGAATTCCCTCGCCCGGATTCTGCCGCGACGCCTTAGGCTACTCACCTAGGGGCACCTGTGTCAGATCTCGGTACGGACAACTCACACGACTCCAGATCCCTTTTCACGGACACCAGGCTAGAGCAGAAGCGAAATACTTCGCCTCCCAACAGCTTAGTTTGTTTCTCACCATTACGGTACTCCACAAATTTATTGCTGAAGGCAACACTCAGACAAGAGTGTTCCACTGGACCCGATGTGTCAGGAAATGGACAAAATGTGAATTGGTGCAGGAATTTTAACCTGCTTCCCTTTCGATTCCTCCTGTTAGGGGGAACCTTAGGACCGACTAACCCTCGACTGATGAACATCGTCGAGGAACCCTAGCCCCTACGGCGGACGGGATTCTCACCCGTCTACGCTACTACTCTTCCCATGATTATCATTCGAACGCGGTCCACAGGAACTCACGCCCCTGCTTCCATCCACGCACGACGCCTCTCTACCGCATCACCTTTCGGTGGCCCGAAGTATCGGTGAACCGCTTAGTCCCGTCCATTTTCTGGGCCCAGAAACTCGACTGGTGATCTGTTACGAACTCTTTAAAGGATGGCTGCTTCTAAGCCAACCTCCCAGCTGTCTCTGCTGCCAGACACCATTTGTTCTTTAACACTTAGCGGTCACTTTGGGACCTTAACTTCGGTCTGGATTGTTCTCCTCGCGGACACTAAGCTTACCCCAGTGCCCTCACTGCCCCGCTTCTACGACGGACGCACATTCGGAGTTTGACAGAATGCCGAGGACTTTCGCCCCCTAAACACTCAATCAGTGCTCTACCGCACGCCCCGCCTCCACGGAGGTCTGCCTTCGAGCAGTTTCGAGAGGAACCAGCTATTGCCGGCCTAGATTGGTCTTTCGCCCCTATACCCAGGTCATCCGAACGATTTGCACATCAGTACCGGTGCGGGCCTCCACCCTCTTTCCAGAGGGCTTCACCCTGCCCAGGCATAGATCGACCGGCTTCGGGTATCCATCCACTGACTCCGAGCGAGCACACTCCGTCCCTTGCAATGCTGCGGACTGTCGGTTTCCCTGCGGCTTCGCACTTGCGTGCTTAACCTTGCCAGTGAAAGAAACTCCATGGGCCAATTTTCGAATCGGACGATACGACGCCGGTCAGCGGTGGTGTAACCGCCTCTTCCCTTGCACGCCGTATCAGTCTGTAACCACCTGATTTCAGGGTCTTGCTATTCTCCCGCTAGGGATGCTTTACAACTTTCGCTCACGCTACTAGTACGCTATCGGTCTCGGTTTGTATTCAGGGTTGGAAGTTAGTACCTCCCATATTCACGCGCGATATCCAACGCACGCTACTCTTGGGTCCCGGAAATCGTCCTGCTCTCTTTCTCCTACGGGGCTGTCACCCTCTCTGGCACCGGCGTTCCACACGAACTTCGGATATGAGAGTTGGGACGTAACCGGGCCATCCACATCTCCCGCAACTCTCGCTGCGGGATTCGGTTTGCCCTGTGGGGTGTTCGATCGCCTTTACTTACCCCATCTCGTTTGATTTCTTTTCCTGCCCCTACTAAGATGTTTCAATTCGGGGCGTTCCCCATCCTGTGAAGGATTAGACTTAGGTCTAGGAAGTCCCATTCGGCCATCTTCGGATCAAAGGTTCCATGCGCCTCCCCGAAGCATATCGCTGCTTGGCACGACCTTCTTCGGCAACCGAGCCCAGTCATCCACCAGGTGGCGTAGTAACTGCTTGTAGCCATCGGCCCGACTTTCGCCAGGTCTGCGTCTGATCTGACTTTCATCAGCCCACTTCGTACCGGATGAGGTACTCGAGCCTGAGTCACTTCCCCGGCCTAGGACGGCAGGACGGGTGCACGATTAGAACCTCGCCATACCTGATGGTAAAAACAAGGAGGCGCTGCAAAAAGCCGGGGTATATAAGGCTGACCTGAAATTTGTCCTACGCGTATGCGAGATGCCATGATGGATACTTTTCCCTTTCAAAAACCTTGTGACTTCTACTTTTAATAAACACCTCGCTGTGGTTATAACGTGGATATTGGAGCCGAGCTCGGATATGCCTTCATTGTGCTGGGTATCCTGCTATTTGTCATTGAGACCTTCCAGCCTGGCTTCCTGCTGGCGGTACCTGCAACGGTATTGCTGGTGCTAGGACTGTTGATGGTAGTAGCACCCAGCATTGTCGACGGCTGGATGGCGCTGCCTATAATCCTAATCGTAGGAGGTGTGACGTTCTACTTCACTCTGCAGTTCTACCAGTCCCTCGCTCCACCTGATTCGCCACCGACTGGCTCGATGAAGGTCCATATCGGAAAGGAAGGCAAAATCATACGTGCGGTCGTGGCTGGCACGATCGAAGGGAAAATCAAGCTCGGGACCCAAGAGTTCCGCGCCAATTCAAACATTGACATTCCTGAAGGGAATCGCGTTAGGGTAACCGGCGCTGACGGGATTCACCTTGTAGTAGAAACAATCGAATAAGGAGAAAAAATGAAAATAGATAGACTGTACATGCTAGCCTGCGCGGCCCTGATAGTACTTTTGACTCTCCCCGTCGCTGCAGCTGCAGAAGGCGATGACGACGGAGGTGGTTTGGGGTGGTTATTCTTTGGACTCATTATACTGGTAGCGATGGTCATCGTGGTGCTGTTCGCTGTCATTCGGCAGGTTGAACAGTACGAAACCGCAGTCCGACTGCGACTAGGAAAATACCATGACATGCTCAACCCAGGCTGGAACTTTGTAATTCCGTTCCTGGACCAGGCGATTATGGTTGATTTGCGAACCCAAGTTCTGGACGTCCCGCGACAGGAAGTGATTACCAAGGACAACTCGCCAACGATGGTGGACGCGGTCATCTACTTCCGTGTTGCCGACGGGAAACGCGCTATCCTAGAGGTGTCGAGCTATCGACAGGCTATCATCAACATGGCACAAACCACACTGAGGGCGGTCATCGGTGACATGGAGCTGGATCAGGTACTCTCAAACCGTGACCGGATTAACCACGGCCTGCGCGACCGTCTGGATGTCGAGACCGACAAGTGGGGTGTCAAGGTCGAAAACGTCGAGATTCGCGAGGTAGACCCGTCACCCAATGTCAAGCAGGCGATGGAGGACCAGACCGCTGCCGAACGTAACCGACGTGCCAACATCCTGCGCGCCGACGGCGACAAGCGTGCTGCCATCCTGAACGCCGAGGGTGACAAGCAATCACGCATCCTGGAAGCTGAAGGTCTGCGACAGGCGCAGATTCTGGAGGCGCAGGGACAGCGGACCGCGCACATCCTGCAGCAGCAGGGTGAAGCGCAGGGGCTGCGCATCATCTCAATGGGCGCCGCCGCGCTGGATTCCAAGGCGCTTACCGTACTGAGCCTGGATACGCTGAAAAACCTGGGCGCGGGCGCGTCCACGAAATTCGTGCTGCCGTTCGAGCTCACCAGACTGATAGAGGGCGCTGCCGAGTATGTCGGTGCGTCACGCATGACTCCCGACAAGGAAATCGCGCAGGTGGCCGACCTCGAAAAGGCATTAGGCAAGGCGGACGACATCCTGGGGCCAATCCCCACGGCCGATGAGATGGAAAAAGAAATGAGGGCCATCAAGGCGGATATTGCGACTGCCGCGGTGCTCCAGGCTGCTTCCACCAAAATACCAGAAGAACTGGATGACCTGCCGGAAGAGTAATCTTCCCGCGGCAGGTGGCGCGACGTGGAACCGCTCGCACACGAGGGCATGGGAAGGCTGCTGGGACTGCAAGGCCGCTGCACACCGCTGGTGCTGGGTGCTGATGCAGGAGCAAAACTGCTACCTGTTTCGGAACTCGGAAATGGCGGTGCGCTGAAGCTCGGCCGCCGCAAGCTAGAGCTGCCTCCGCAACCGCTCGGTCGCGATACCACGCAAGCGCCATTCCTGGCCGTATCCAACGAAATAGCTGTTATTGACGGTGCCGCGTCACACCACCCCCGCAAGCTGGTCGAGATGCTGGCAATGACGCGTAAAGAGGCTGGTTGGCAACGACTGCTCTATGCTCCCGCAGTAGAGCCGGCAGAGATGCCATTGCTAGCATATCTGGGAGTTGATCTATTCGACTCGCTTACCGCCGAACTACGTAGTGTGGCTGGTTTCCGGCTGGAGCAGGGCGACTGGATTCCCGACGGCAAGGCAACCGCTGCGGGCAATCTCAAGGCCCTAGCAATCTGGCTGGCACGCATCCGCACGGCACTGGAACAGGGACTGCTGCGTGAGTTGGTCGAACGTACTGCGCTGCACAACCCTCGTGTGACGCAATTACTGCACCACTCACGCGACCTTCTTGTGACCAGGGGGGTGCGTCGCGCGACTGAAATCCGCGCTGGCGCACTTTCGTTCGACCATCCTGCTGTAGTCGAATGGCGGAGCAGGCTCGAACGCTTTGTGCCACCAGCGGAGGAGATGGTGCTGCTGCTGCTGCCCTGCTCAGCGCGCAAGCCATACCACTGGAGCAACTCGCATCGCCGCTTCCACCGCACGCTGCGCTCGCTAAACAACTGGCTGGCACTACACGTGGTTTCGGTGACGAGCCCGCTGGGGCTAGTTCCACGCGAGCTGGAAATGCTCCACCCAGCAGCGCATTATGACGTAGGGGTTACCGGCTACTGGGATGCCAACGAACGCGAGATGTTTGGCCGCCAACTAGAACGACTGCGTCCCGAACATAACTATAAAAAAGCAGTAGTGCACGCTGGCTCCGCTTCCAAGATGCTAACGGTGCTGCTACAGGAGCGCGGGATCGAGGTGTTAGATACCGGTGCTGAACGGCCCGCATCTGGCGCTGGCCTGAACGCGCTTGGTGCGGCATGCCGCACTGCACTGCGCGGAGTAGCATCGTTGTCTGGTCACAATCGCTCCCGTGGCGAAGCGACCGGACTGGCGCAAGTCCAGTTCGGCGAACTTGCAGCGTCCCTGCTCACTGCGCCGGTACAGGGACGCTGGCCGCGACTGCGGTTGGGTGACCTGGCAAATTTTTCTCCGCGTATCGGCGGATTTGCACTTACGGTACAAGGCGCTGCCAAACTGGTCGAGGCCGGCGGCCCGGTCATCGAGGCAGGTAAATTCCAGCTGCGAGGCGACCTGTTCGCCGCCGGAGTCACCGGCGTCCGGGGCGAGTTCCGCAACGGAGACCAGGTAGCCGTCGAGCAAGGCGGTGAAATCACTGCTGTGGGCATTGCACGCATGGCTCCCAGAGAAATGGTCACGATGGAACGTGGACTGGCAGTAGAGGTGCGGAATCGTGGTTGACGCATTCGCCGAGTTCGTGAACAATGCCAAGCAGGAACCACCAGCGCATTCGCTCGACCAACCAGTCGCAACCTGGACTGAGCGCGAACTGTTAGATGGCGAGCAGGTGGAGGCGGGGGTCGCCATTCTACGCACGCGCGGCTGCTACTGGTCGATTCGCGAAGGATGCGCCATGTGTGGCTATTTCAATGACACTGTCCCCGGCGGTGTTTCTACGGAGGCACTGCTGGCGCAATGGGCACAAGTAATACCACACCTGACAGGGAAACGCTACGCCAAGATTTACACTTCAGGCTCGTTCCTTGATCCGACTGAGGTCCCACTCGATTTTGCTATTCAGGCAATGGCTGAGATGCACGCTGCCGGTGTCGAGAAGGTGCTCGTGGAGTCTCTGCCAGAATTCGTCCACGCGCGCCACATGGACTACGGTGCAGCGCCAGCGCTCGAGGTGGCGATTGGACTCGAGTCGGCGACGCCACTGGTGCTCGACAAATGCGTCAACAAACGGATGAAATGGGATGGTTTCATGCGCTCTTGCGCGAACGCCCGCGACGCCGGAGCGAGCGTCAAGGCGTATGTGCTCCTGAAGCCACCATTCCTGAACGAGGCGCAAGCTATCGACGACGCCGTAACTTCGGTTGAACGAGCGGCCCCCCATGTCGACAAAATCTCGATTAATCCGGTTAACGTCCAACGGAACACCGTCGTCGAGCGACTCTGGAAGCGGGGTGAATGGAGTGCGCCGTGGCTCTGGTCTGTGGCCGAGGTTCTGCGTCGCACCGCTGATTGCGACGTGCGCGTCTATTCCGATCCAACCGGCGGCGGCACGCAGCGCGGTGCGCACAACTGCGGTACATGCGACCAAGCACTGCTCGATGGACTGACTACACACCGGCTCGGTGGCGAGATCCCAGTAGCTGTGTGTGACTGTCGCGGCCGCTGGGAGGCGCTGCTGGCGCAAGGTGAGGTGCGGCGCGATGGTGCGGAGCCGCACGGCTACCGACGCGGATTCCGGGCCGGCAGAGGTTTTTAACCGGCGTAGGGTGGCGCGACCAATGCGAGATTTGGTGCTGCGACCGGTTTACGCCATGGTGGGCTGGGTGCTGGACGTCGTCTACGCGCTCATCTCTGATGAGGAGGTGCCATCGCTCTGGGCGCCCTTCTTTGGACTGATTACGGTCGTGGGAGCAATAGGCAGCTGGCAACAGCATGACTTCGTCAACCTTCGCGTCATCTATGGGCTACTGCTGGTTCTGTTCCTGCCAGGCTACACGCTGATAATGGCGATGTTTCCGCGCAAGAACGAGCTGGATGAGGAGTTTGACACTCTCTACCGCGTCACGCTGGGAATGGCGATGTCTATCTGTGTCGTCATCATCATCGGCTTCGTGCTTGGCAATCCCGGACTTGGGAACGCTCCGGCGTGGGATGGACTCTCTGATGGGGAGAAAGGTTGGTTCCAAACATTCTTCATCGCGACTGCGCTGCTTGCTACCACCGCCCTGTTCTTCGCCGCTGGATGGTATCGCGGCGCGTATCCCTGGCTAGCTGCAGTACATCCGGGACTAGCGCGCGCGCCGCCAGGCTTCCGCGTCGAGGCTGAGCTGGCTGTCGCCGGGAAAATCATCCCAGCAGAGCTGCTCGAGATGGAGGGGCTGCAGCATGACCGACGTAATGTCAAGCGTAAGCTGGAAGAATTCGAGCGACGCGAGCGTGTCGGTAGTACAATGATGCGTAACTATTACGAGAAAAAGCGCAAGACACTACTGGCAGACCTAGCCGACATTGATGCGCGGCTGGCGGAGCTGGAAAAGGCGCTGAACCCTGCTGCACCGGGGGAAGGGCTGGCGCACGAGGTGCAGCCAATCGACCCAGGTGGCGAGACTGATTCGGCTGACGATAGTGCGGCCGACGAGGAGTAGGTGGAGCGCAAGCTGGTCATCGCCGTACGGGGCGACCTGAAATTGTCACACGGCAAACTGGCGGCACAGGTAGCGCACGCCGCAGTGAGTTGCGCCCTGCGTTCGCAAAAGCACGACCGACGCAAGTTCCGCGATTGGTTTGACGAGGGGCAGCGCAAGATCACGGTCCGCGTTCCGGACGAAGCGGCGCTGCACGCACTTCAGGCTGACGCGCGCGCGGCGGGACTAACAACTGCGCTGGTGCGTGATGCAGGGCGCACCGAACTTGTTGCGGGAACAGTCACCTGCCTCGGACTCGGGCCGGCGGGCGAGGCGGAGCTGGACTCACTGACGGGCGAACTATCGTTGTTGTAGTGGTCAGTCACGCGGCGCGATGCGCTTTGCCTCGCGATACATAATACGACGGTAGAGCCATGGCAGTCGGTCGTGCGCCCAGAGAAAAAAGCGGTTGCGCAGCCCCGGTATGACCAGCGGCTTGCGCTTCCACGCGCCACGCAACCCGACGCGCGCGACGGTGGCTGCAGGCTGCATGAAGCTGCTGACACCATCGTGACGCTCGAACGAAGCGTGGTCCTGGAACTCGGTATCGGTGCCGCCAGGGCAGAGGCAGGTCACGGCGATATTGTGCTGCTTCAGGTCATAGCCACTCGCTTCGGACCATCCCTGTAAAGCGTGCTTACTCGCAACGTAAGCCGAAACACCCGGGAGCCCCATGTGGCCCACGATGGAGGCAACGTTCAGGATGCGACCGCCACCTTGCGACTTCATCGCTGGGATAGTGGCCAGTGTCGCCTCGATAACCGCCATGAAATTGACCTGCATCTGGCGAGCGACAGCCTCCGTTGTCTGCTCATCAGTCTTCACCAACTCACCATAGCCTGCGTTGTTGACTAGCAGGTCAAGCCGCCCCGCCTGCGCCAGCACCTGCTCCACCAGCCGCGCGCCAGTGCCTGCTTCAGCAAGGTCGGCCACGATTGGCATGACACCCCCGTTGGGAAACTCGGCGGCAAGCTGCACCAGTCGCTCCTCGCGTCGCGCCGAGGCGAATACCGTCGCGCCCGCTTGCGCCAGCTGGCGCACGATTTCTCGGCCAATTCCAGAGGAAGCGCCTGTCACCAGCGCAATCTGTCCGTCCCAGTTCACGTGCTTCCCAGAGGCCATAACCCTTTATGCTTGCGGCGAATCGCGACATGATGGGGCTTTTCCGTCGCAAGAAAGATGACAAAAAGAAGTTCGACTACTCCGACGAAACCAAGGAGGCGTTCGCCGAGCGCGATGCATTCTACAGTCGTTTACGGCAGGAGATGGGAGGTAGTGCCGAGAACCCAGAACTGCAGAAGGACCATGCTAAAGGCGACCGCGTGGCGGATGCCGATGCACTACTAGATGAGCTGCAGCAGCGGCATAATGAAGGTGGCAAGGATGCATTTCGGCAGGTCGCACCGGACGAGCATGTAGAGCAACAATTGGTG
>CALBFM010000092.1:0-1684 GCA_937893445.1 uncultured euryarchaeote | reverse complement strand
GCACATGCACTGGACCGCGGAAGAGCGTAAGGCAGTCGGTATCGGTTCTGGTTTCATCCGCTTATCAGTCGGCATCGAGGATTTCGAGGATCTGCGCGCTGACTTGGAGCGGGCGCTCAGCCAGTAGTCCTAAATCTCGGCCCATGCTCGCCGTGCGTGCGCGCGACCTTGCGGCTGCTGAACGCCGTTTCACATACCGAAGTCATCGACGGGCGCAGCATCACCGTCGTCTACCTGTACGGCCGCACTGCCGACGGGCAGAGCATGGCGGTGCGGACACCGCCGCAGGCCCCCTGGTTCCAGGTAGTCGAGCCACCAGCCGACATCATCGCACAGCTCGAGGATCACGCCGAGGTGCGTTCGACACTCTCTGAGCGGTTGTGGGTCGATGGAGAGGAACGCGACTGCCTGCGGGTCGAGGTCTGGCACCCCGGCAAGGTACCGCAACTGCGTGACTGGCTGCGTGCCTGCGAGATGACGGTACTGGCTGCCGATATCCCGTTCCACTTCCGATACCTCTACGACCACGACATCGGGGGGTGCATCACGGTCGAGGGTGAACTGCTCGAAAAGCGGGGATGGAGCTGTCCGGTCATTGATGCGACTGCCTTAGAGCCAGCGGAGACTTTCACCGCGCCACTGCGCGTCCTGAGTTTCGATGTTGAGAACTCATTAGTTGATCGCCGTATTTTCTGTACCTGCCTCACGGTTCATGATGGTGGTGAGCTGGTAGCGGAACAGCTGCTTGATGGCAGTGAGCCTGACATCATTGCCGGCTTCACCGCTGCCGTTGCGCAGCACGACCCTGACGTGATTACCGGGTACAATATTGATGGCTACGATCTGCCGTTGCTGAATGAACGCGCCAAGATGCACAGGATGGAATTGGTGCTGGGACGCGACGGCACTCGGGCGGAGCAGCGGTCGAACCGCACTTGGTCTGTGCGCGGCCGCATTATCGCTGATGCATGGTGGAATGTCAAACGTGAAATCCGGCCACGTCAGGAATCGCTCAACGCCGTCGCGCAGCAGCTGCTCGGGAAGGAGAAGCACGACGTCAACCCGCAACAGATGGATGCCGAGTGGGAGAGTAATCCACAGCGCGTAAAGGAATACTGCCTCGAGGACGCGCGTCTGGCGTTCGAAATCATGCAGCATATCCGCGTGTTGGAGAAGTTTCAGCACATCAGCTCGGTCGCACGGCTGCCGCTGGAAGAGACGCTCAACGGGCGTACCTCATCACTGATTGACTCGCTGATGATTCGGGCTGCAGATGCTCGTGGCATTGGTGTCCCGCTAACGCGACACCAGCGGCGCACCGGCCATATCGAGGGGGGCTATGTCCACGCGCTCGACCCCGGCCTCTACGATTGGGTCTGCGTGCTCGACTTCAAGTCAATGTACCCCAGTATCATTATTGATCGTAATCTCTGTTTCACGACGCTTTCCGACGATGGAGACATAAAGACGCCACACGGCGTTCGCTTCCAGACGTCTGAAGTTCGGCGTGGACTACTCCCTGAACTATTGGAGGGGCTGATGGCAGAGCGTGATTCAGCCAAGCAAGCTGAGGCGGCTGCTACGGGGGAAGAGAAGGAGCACTACCGGCGGGTGCAGGAAGCCATCAAAATATTGATGAACTCGGTCTATGGTGTCTTTGCGTCTTACTTCTACCGCTTTACCA
>CALBFM010000091.1:0-2730 GCA_937893445.1 uncultured euryarchaeote | reverse complement strand
GGTGCTAGAGAAGAAGGGACTAGCGGATGTTGCCAGCTTTATTGAGTAAGTGGGGAAACGGTATTACGGCCGGGACCCTCGCCCGTCGATGGCGGACGGCGACACGTGGGACCTGCTTCTGGACCGAGAATACGAATACCACGAGACGCAGCCGGTCGTGCAGGAAGAGGGCGATGGCTGGGTTAGGTACCAGGACGGGCGCAAGTATCACCTCGATAATCGATTAAACCGGCTTGACACCCGCCGCTGGCTAAAGTTCCAGAAGAGCTGGTTCATCCATAAGCCGCGACCGCGCAAGAGCGAGGTCAAGCTGCATCCCGCCAAATATCCGGAGGAACTTATAGCTGAGTTCATCGAATTCTTTACCAAGCCAGGCATGACTGTACTGGATCCAATGCTCGGCACCGGCAGCAGCCTGCTGGCTGCGCTTGAGACTGGTCGCTCTGGCGTCGGCATCGAGCTGCAGCCCAAGTACGCAGCTATTGCGCACCAGCGGCTAGAGGCGCAGCTGGCGCCCCCCCCGCCACCATCCAGTGGGAGCGAGCTCCAGCAGCTCCGCTTCCGGTTGCTGCAGGGAGACGCTTTCCAGATGGCGGAGATGGAAATTGGTGATGTGGATTACTGCATTACTTCACCACCTTACTGGGATATGCTACGCGCCAAGGGCAGTGAGACGCAAAAGACGCGCAAGGAAGCGGGGCTGGACGTCCACTACTCAGAGGACGAAAATGACTTGGGAAATCTGGAAGACTACGATGAGTTTGTGACGCGACTGGCAGAGCTCTATCGATTGGTCCACAGGGTACTACGACCGGGAGCATATCTGACCGTGATTGCCAAGAATATCAAGAAGCGTGGCCGCATGTATCCGCTGGCGTGGGATCTGGCACGCGAGCTCTCAGATACTTATATACTGAAGGACGAGAAAATATGGTGTCAGGATGATATCACTCTGGCGCCTTATGGCTACCGCTATGCCTGGGTCAGCAATACCTTTCATCAGTACTGCCTAAACTTTCAGAAGGAGAAGTGAAAGGCATGGCTGAGGAACAGCAAGAAGAGGCAGATATCCACCGCCCGCGCGAGCTCTATGCGTACCACGCCACCAGTTCCTTCGCGACTGATATCTCGATGTCCTACTTCAGCTACTTTGCGGTGCGCCTCGGTGCATCGTTCGAACTTTTGGCATGGATGCAGTCACTCAACAACCTGCTTCCCAACACATTGCAGCACTTCTGGGGCTGGATATCCGACCGTCGGGTACATCGGGCGTTCTGGATTATCATTGGTTCAGTCCTGGGTGGATTTGCCCTTTGGTTACTCTCACAGGCACAGACTCCCGAGGAGGTGCTGGCGTTACTGGTGCTCTATTCAGCCTCTCTCTCGCTCGTACAGCCAACCTGGGCGGCGCTGCAAGGAGACTGGATTCCAGCGGGCAGGCGTGGTAGGGTCCTCAGCCGGTTCCATGTGGTGGGAGGTATGGCCGGCCTGATTGGCTCGCTCGTAGCGCTTTGGTTCGTGTATAATTCAGGTAACGAGACGGCTGACGGCTTTCGCCCCCTGTTCGTGATGGCTGCGGCCGCAACCGCACTGGGTGGCTTGATACTGGTGAAAGTGCCTTACCGAGATCCCGGAGATATCCCAGATGAACAGCAGACCGAGCAGGCTCGCATTGCCCATTCCAATGCATTCCAGGGTTTCGTACGTGTCCAGATGGTCTACACCCTACTGATGTCACTTATCTGGCCCCTCTTTGCGGTCCTGCTCATTCGCGTTGTCGGTGCGACCAACACGCAACTGGTGATATTCTCGGTGCTGGGTGCGGCAGCCGAGATGGCGTTCCAGCCGCTGATGGGTCGTCTGGTCGATCGTGTAGGGCCGTTGCAGGTGATGTTCCTCAGCCGCATTGGCTTTGCAGTGCTTCCGTTCGTTTACGTGCTCTGGCAGGATCTCTGGGTCTATTATGCCTTACAGGTGGTACTTTTTGGACCCTGCTTTAGTGCGTTCCTGGTATCGACAAATACACTCATCTTGGACCTGGCACCCAGCGCTGAGCGAGCGGGTTATTTCAGCTACTACAATACCCGTATTGGGATTACCACGTTCACGGGAGCACTAATCGGTGGCCATCTGGCCGGATTCCTTGAAGGTCATCTTGATAGCACCGCGCAGGCAATCTACTGGGTATTCGTGATTTCAGGCGCTGGCCGGCTCCTAGCTTCGTTCCCTTACCTGCGTCTGACGTCACCGCGCCGCTATCCAGCCTCCTTGAGGCTTCTAGACCGGCTGGCCGAAGCTCAACGGCCATGGCGGCGCTAGCTATCCATAGAATTTCTGTAGTAGCAGGTGGAAATGGTGAACTCCCGTTTCCCTGGCTGGAGAGTATCTTCCCCGATCATATGCCTGCGACATGACACCCTTCTGCACGGCTTCAACTATTTCATCGTCTTCCAGTTCAACCTTGTCAAGGTTGCCTCCAGCACCCTTACTCTGTAGTTCTTCTTTCCAGACATATGTCAGGTACCGAATTCTGGTTCTGGCAGGTTTTAGCGGTTCCACGATGTTGACCGAGAGCCCCCATGGATAGAAATTGAACATCATATTCGGGAAGAGGAAGAAATAGTAGGCAGCTATGTTCCTGCCCCGGTCCTGATGGCCCTCGGGGAGTTCGAAAGTTGCCTCGCCATCTTTCCCAATCCCGATTTGTAGCACGATCTTTTCGACAGTCTC
>CALBFM010000090.1:0-9145 GCA_937893445.1 uncultured euryarchaeote | reverse complement strand
GAGACTGCCAACATTGCTATACGCAGTGGGATGCATTGTGTTCATTCCTGGTTCAACTCGCGCGGGATTAATGGTTCGGCGCGTGCCAGTTTCTACATGTACAATACGCCTGCCGAGGCCGATTGTTTTGCCGACGCGCTGGAGGAGACGCAGCGCACTCTCAGCGGTTCGACGACCGCATTGGACCGAGAGAAGCAGAGCTTCGCCTGACGCGCGCTCTAAACTTTTTTATATATATCGTGCAGAAGGGCGGTAATGGCTTCGTTGCTCACTGTGAAAAATTTGCGCCACGGTTTCGGCGCGGGGAAGACACGACTCGAGGTGCTGCAGGGCGTTGATTTTGAGATCGCTCCGGGCGAATTGGTCGCACTGATGGGGCCTTCCGGCTGCGGTAAGTCGACGTTACTCAATATCATCGGTGGACTGCTCGCCGCCGATTCAGGGCAGGTACATGCCAATGGCTTTGCCTATGGCCAGCAGCCACCCCACGCGTTAGTGGAGTTGCGTCGCTCGACAATCGGTTGGATTTTCCAGGATTTTCATCTTTTACCACACCTCTCTGCGCTCGATAACGTTACCTTAGCCCTCGAGCTGGCGGGCACTGCACCGCAGGAAGCCGAACAGCGTGCTGTTGCAGCGCTGGAACGCGTCAATCTCGGTAACCGTGCGCAGCATAGGCCTGATGAGCTCTCGGGTGGGCAGTCGCAGCGCACGGCGATTGCACGCGCAATCGCTGGAGAACGCAAGCTGTTGCTGGCAGACGAGCCGACCGGTAACCTTGACGTCGCAACTTCACGTGAAATTCTGGACTTGTTCCGTGAGCTATGTCACACTAGCAGTGGACTCTCAATCCTGATGGTAACTCATGATGCTACACTGGCAGCACGCGCAGATCGCATGCTGCTGCTGCGTGATGGGTGCGTGGCCGCGTCGGATGTCAAGAGCGCGTGGGGGGATGCTGCGTGAGCTGGCGCGAGAAGCTGGCCCGAGCTCCTTCGTGGTTGCAAGCGGGGGCACTGGAGCTGCCTGACCGCACGCGACTGGCGCTGCTCTCAGCGTGGCGCGGCCGCTCGCGCGGGCTGGCGGTCTTCACCGGTGTGTTTCTGGCGAGCCTGGTCATAACCACGGTGCTGGTCTATGGTTCGGGGCTGATGCAGATATTTTTTGTTAAGTCTCTTGACGGCGAATATTACGACTTCCGGATGGATTTCCACACTGACAAGGGGGGCAAGGAACGCACTACGGACGTCGCGTTATGGGAATCCTACTGTGACGACTACGTCGCACTGCGGGAGGTCAGTGACTGTGCAGTCATAGCGGGCAAGCAGGGAGGCCATGGAGCCGGGTGGTTCACCGAAGAGTATCTGAAGCCGCAGCCGCTTGAGCTGCAGGCGTGGGAGGGCGACGGCAAGGACTGGTCCAACGTCACGGTCACGCTTCCATTCTCGGAGGAGAGCGGACCGCCAACGAGCCAATACCGGCCGGTGCGCCTTCTAGGGCCTAGCGCCTACGATGGAGTGCTCGCGGAGCGACACGCGTCGCGGTTGCTGAGTGGTACGTGGCCTGACGGCGGTGAGGACGCAATCACACTGCGCGACATCTCGCTACCGTCGCAGGTGGCTTCAGAGGCAGGCGCCGCGGTGGGCGACCGACTGTCGGCGCTCACCTTTGCCTACGATACTGACGCTAGCCAGGGATGTGAGGGCGAGGAGGTGTCCTGGCAATTGTTCAGTTACTGTCGTGTCAGAGTAACGCTCACGAACCTGACCATCGGCTCGATTTACGATGATACTATCGTCACTTCACCGGTAACGTCGCAGTTACCTGTCTTTCTACCGTGGGAGCTGTTAGCTATCGATAATCGCTCGGCAATGATTGGCGGCGACCACGCCTATCTTGCTATTACCATTGATCGCACCGCGTTGCCCACCGAATCGACCGACATCGCTGAGGATGAGCTGGACCGCATCCAGCGCAGCCTTGACGCGGTCGCGCTGGAGGGCGAAGTGGACTTGGATGGAACGCACGTTATCAAAGACACCATCGGCTGGCTCCAAATCCAGAATTACTTCATCCAGATTTTCAACTACATTGTCATGATTCCGATTATCATCCTTTCGGTATCGGTGCTGCTCTACGGACTACTGCTCTCGCTCGAGCAGCGGCGGCGTGAAATCGCTATCCATCGCGTCATCGGCGGCGGCCCCAACTCTCTGCTGCGGATGGTTCTGAGTGAGCTTGGGGTGGTTGCCCTTGCCGCGTGGGTCGCTGGCTACGTGCTGGCGCTGCTGGCTGTCCCGCTGGTGCTCAACGCCGTCGGCTTCATGCAGTTCCGCCCCGGCGAATATGACGTCTCGCCGTCGCTGGGACTGCTCGCGACGCTCGCGACACTGATAGTAACTGTCGGACTGGCGCTGCTTTTCGGACGCAGCCGCACGCGTGACTTCCTGGAACAGGAGATTTCCGAGGGCGTCCAGCGTGTAGTCGTCAAGCCGCAGCCACGCTACTGGCTACACTGGCTGCTCTTCGGCATCGGACTAATCGCGCTGACTGATTCATACATCCAGAGCCTCGTTAGTGACGGGAGATTTACTGATGACTGGGAGAGAGGCATCATCAGTAACCCGGTGCTGAACGGCATCTTTGCGGTGCTGGGGCCGTTCCTGCTCTGGATTGGCGGTGCACTGGTGCTCGCCCGACTCGGAGCCGCAGCGCCATGGCTAGTGCAGCGGCTGCTCGGCAGAACGGCCGTACTGCGCGATATCGGCCGCGGGCTGCGCGGCTCCGGCTCGGCCGAAGGCGTTGGGAAGCTGGCGCTGATTATGCTGTTGACGCTTTCCATAGTCACGATGGCTGCTATCCAGGGCTATACGGGAATGGCTGTCGACGAGCGCACCGCGTCGCTCAACGTCGGTGCCGACCTGAAAGTGGATTTCCAGCAGCCAGTCGACTATGCCACCGCGCTCGCAACGGTTAGCGCCGCGCTGGATGGGACCGGCGTTGCGGCGGAAGACGTCCGGCTGGTCGCGGTCCCGTTAATTTCGACGCATCCGGCGGAGGACGAATATTCGGTCTACCAGACACAGGTTATTCTCGACGGGAACCGAGATGTGATTCGCTGGGACCGGCAGACATTTGGCGGCGACCCTGGCGCGACGCTCGACAAACTCGCTGCAGGCGGCTTCAGCTACGGCGAGTCGCTGCAGTTCTCGGTCGGAGGGCAGTCACAGCTTGTGCTGAACCTTACCGGCGTGCCGGGCAACCCACAGGCGACGGTCGGCAACAGTGGTCAGCATGAGTGGCACCCTGGGCTCGATACTGGTACGACCGCTAGCGCGATCTTCATCGGCGAGGCGAGTTTCCGCGCGCTGGTTGGCGATGCGGCCGCCAATGACTGGCACGATACGACGTGGTTCATCGAGTTGGGGGCGCAGGGTGATGGTAATGCGCAGCGCACCATCGCCCGCACGCTTGTCTTCGACGGGTCGGTCTCCAGAGTGACCAGCTGGGAGGAGGAGCATAGTGAGGTCGAGCGCAACGGTGGGCTGGTCTTCGGAACGCTCGGCTTGCTGACGCTACAGTTCGTCGTTGCGACGATTGCTGCGGTCGCTTCCAGCTTTGTCTTCCTGTCGTTGGTGCTGACGCAGCGCAAACGCGAGCTCGCCATCCTGCAGGCGATTGGCGCTAGCGAGTGGCAGGTGGGGCGGCTGGTATTGTTCGAAATCCTCTCTATAACTATCGTAAGTATGTTGCTGGGTGGCGTGCTGGGTGTTGGAATATCATATTCATTCAACGGTATGTTCAACCTGTTTGGGATTATCTTCCAGTCGTTCGGTGGCGCAGGGACCCCGGTTGACCGCACGCTGGTATGGCCGTGGGGCGAGCTGTTGTTCATCGGGCTGGCTGTGCTCTCCGTCGTGATGCTGGCGCTGGCATGGACCACTGCACGCGCGACTCGCGCCGACCTAGCGCGTATTCTGAAGGGGGAGTGAATGGCTGAAAATCTTTTGCGGGCATCTGGACTCTACCACGTCTATGAATCGCAGGCGGAAGAGGGTAATGTTGTCGCCCTGCGCGGGCTCAGTATCGCGCTGCAGGATGGTGAGGCAGTTGCCGTCTTCGGTCCATCAGGCGCTGGCAAGTCTACGCTCCTGAAGGCATTGGGTGGATTGATGAAGCCGAGTGCAGGCGTAGTTCGATTAGCTGGTGAGGACGTTACACGCATGGCGCCGGAGCAGTTGGTAAGGCACCGACGGGCAACGGTCTCTTTCATATTTCAAGAAGGTAATTTATTACCACACATCTCGGCGCGGGACAATGTGATGCAACCGCTGCGGCATGCAGGGGTGCCTTACCGCGAAGCCCTAGTACGTGTGGAGGAGATACTAGAATACCTTGGTATTGCTGACCGTGCTCATGCGCTCCCAGAACAACTCTCGGGCGGCGAAGCTCAGCGTACAGCCATTGCTAGAGCGCTCATCACTCGCCCGCGGTTGATTCTGGCTGACGAACCAACTGGATCGGTGGATCCAGTTACGGCACGTAGTATTATGGATCTTTTTTCACGATTGCACAAAGAGCAGGATGTAGCATTCCTGATTGTGACACACAGCGAACTGGTTTCTGATTTCGCGGATCGATCACTTGAGTTGCAAGACGGGCGCTTCATCGCACAGCACGGTGATGACATTGAACTTGAGGATTTAGCGCAGACGCGTGAACTTTTGCTTGGTGGGGATGGACAACTGACACTGACGCCTGACTTGTTGGCGGAACTAGGAGGTGCAGGTCGCTATGAGGTGCGTGATTTACGTCGCCACCGCCTAACGCTCTCTCGCGTCAGTGAAGAGCGTGATACGCATTGTGCAGCTTGCAACACACCGTTCGATGATGATGGAGTGCAATGCGCTAAGTGCGGTGCGGTGCGCGGCTAGTTGTGCAGTGCTTCTTCCAGTGTTAGTTCGCCCAGTAGCACCCGTCGCGCCCGGGTTCTAGAGATAGTGCGAAGACCACCGGAGACGAGTCTGGATTCCGCCTGCAAGCGAGCCACTTCACCATTGCGGGGTTTGTAGTCCAGCTGATGCAGACGTTCACCGCGCCTCAAGGCAATAGCACGCGCAGCTGCAGTGTGTGAGCCGCTGCCAGTGCGAGTCTCATCGACTATTTCGATTCGCAGGTGGCGTAGCGCGCCGGCAATACGCGATCCAGTTTCTGAGGCTCCGCTGCCGATGCGAACGGTGCAGTCGAGCGAGCAGCGTGCTACCCTGCGCACCAGCCTTACCACCTCGTCCGGCGTGACACATTCAGCGCTGTGTAGTAGACGGCACTGTGTCAGCACCGCGACACCGGTGGTGCCACCGGGATCGATACCGATAACCAATGGCGGTCGTCCCCTCTGGACGTGTCGCAACTGTAGCGGTAGTAGCTCAACATTATCAATGGATATGACTGGCAGGTTGGTCGTGGGCAGTTGTACGGCGTCGCTGATGATGACATCCATCTCCTGTGATTCTGCAGGCACGCTGTCTAGTGACTTTAGTCTGAACTCGTTTCGTTCCAGCGCTGTAACCACTTGGTGCAGTAGCCCGAAATCGGATATGTGCAGCCCTACTTTCAGGGTTTCACCCATTCCAGAGCGAGACAGCGCTTCCCATCGCTGGCGACCAGACTCTTGCGGACACCGTGTGCCACTCGTACTGCGCGCACGATATCGAGCCAAGTATCGCTATCGCGCAGCAAGTGCAGCAGCCAGGTCGCGTGCATTTCATCGGTGCGGTAGACACGGTAACGGGTGCCGAACTTCATTCCTGAAGCCACTTTCAGTCCAGCTGTCGCCAGTGTTTCGGGCAGCTCACCCGTCGGTAGCTCTCCCCAGTCAGGTAACGCGGCTGTATAGTAGATTACTTCCCCTACTTTGTCGACCAACCCTAGCCATTCACCGTCTGTTAGTTGAGTCAGGCTGGCCGGCGCGTCGCTGCTAGCAACGTGCAGCCGCACAACTGCACTGCTGTCACGTGCCCGAAAGTGCAGAACGTTGCCATCAAGTGTAGGAATGATGCCGCGCTGCCGCAAATCACCGTAAACGGCCGGGAGCAGATTACCCGCCAGTTCTATTAGTTGAGCCTGTAGTTTCACTTCCAACTCCAGTGTTTCGCAATCGTGGCACCAGAGTGCCTCGACCGGGTGAATCATGAGGCCTCCCGTAGTGGCGCGACCGACGCGCTGCCGCCCCTGCAGCCGCGTAGCGAGCTTTCCAGCTGGCAGCTTCAGCTCACCTTTCTGCAGTTTCAGGCTTCGTCCTCCAGCCGTTCTACTTTGCCTGCCTCTAGCAGCATGCGCGCATTGTAGAGTGGGATATGTGCCACGTCACTTTTCTTGAGTGAGTAGTTGCGCGCGTCCAGACCAGTGAAGGTTGGCAAGTCTTCTAGCACACGTACCAGCAATGCCTCAGAGTCATCATCCCCAGTCACAGCTGAATCAAGCGAGTCAGCCGCTTCTGATGTTGGAGTGCTTGGCTCTGGTAATGGCGCTGCTTTCGCTTTCTTTGCCTTTGGCGCCGATTTTGCTGCATCAGGCTCTACTTCGGGGGCGGCAGCCCGCACTAGCAGTCTCTGCCGGTGCTGCCCTATAACGCTGGCAACATTATCGAGGAATTCCAGTTCTTGTTCCGTCACTGCTTCAAGCGATGGCTGCTGCCCGTTCACCTTTTCGCGCGCTAGTGTCGTAAGTTTGCGCTCGCGATGCTTGTGCAGTTCCAGTTTCAGGTTGGAGAGTTTGCTGATGTCGGAGTTGGCACGCTCGAACCGCTGTGCGTCATCCCGGGCTCCATCACGTGCCTGCTCCAGGCTGCGTTCCAGCTCCACCAGTCGTGCGTGGAAGCGAGGCGGCAGCTTTAGCAGCCTGCCGTCGCGTCGTTCGGCTTGCGTGCTGACGCGCAGGTCGCGTAGAGTAAGTTCTTCCATCAGCCCCGCAAAACGCCGCTAGTTAAGATAGATATGCCCAGAACAATGTTTAATTTGGGCCTGCCATCGCCCGGTATGCAGCAGTGTCCGGTCTGTGCCTCGCCCGCGGGGGACAACGACGTTTATTGTGGAATCTGCGGCACCAATTTTGAAATTAAAACAGAGAAAGAGGATCCCGTCGCAACAGCCACCACCCGTGAAGAGGTGGAGGCCGCAAAAACACCTAGGTCATCAGAGGAACAGCGCCCGAGTTTCTACCTCCCGGCATTGCAATTCCTGATGGCAGTTGCACTGCTCGGCTACATCCTATTCGTAACCACTGGCAATATCCCATCTCCAAATACGCCGGGCCTTGAGGGCTTCACTGGGATTAGTGAGCCTCTAGAATGCCCGCCAGACTGGTCCGACCCAGGTAATCTTAATGGATGCCCGGTTATCTTCCACTCTAGCTGGTCGCCGATTTCAGTCTACGACAGCCAGTACCAGATAGTGCTGATTATCTTCAGCGTGCTATCGCTACTGTCACTGCTTAACTCCTGGCGTAGTGCTAACCCTAGGGCAATGGCTCCCTTCTATTTTGGCTTGATAATTTGTGCCGCAGTTTATCTAGTGCAGGGACGTGACGAGGCACCGCTCGACGCGCTCTACTCGACGGTCGGCTCCGTAGCAGTGTTTTGCATGGTGGCGCTGTCATACCTGTTCTTTCTCTATGCAGTAACTGGACGCGAGTTGGAAACGGGCTATTCGAGCACGCTCTATAGCTTCCTGCTCGCCGGTGCAGCGGTGCTGGGTGCAGTGCACCATAACTACGTGCGCGGTCCGTGGGCGGGGCGCGCGGACGGCGCTGTAAAGATGTTCCCGCTCGATCTGCAACCGCCCGAGATGGTTTTACTGCTGATCGGATTGGGGGTGCTTTTGGTAGGCATAGGTTCATTCATCATTAACAATGTAAGGCTGAAGGACTTAGAGGAAGCCAAGTTTTTCGCGATGATTATGGCGGGGCTGCTACTGCAGTATGTCGTGCTGCTGTTCAATGCCATTCGTCACCGCTCCAGTGTGCGTATGGAGCAGGTTGATGTTGTACTTACGGTGATGGCAGCTGCCATCACCTTTCTGGGCGTGTGGCTCTTCTACCGCAAACGCAAACTCGAGCGCAGTATGGAAGGTCTTGCCTATTTTGGCTTATTCGTCGCTGGAGTCGGCACGCTCTTCTCTTTCTCAGTAATACCTGTCCTGCTCTCGGAGCAGGACCTCGCTCGCCCGCAGACCATTGAGGAGTGGACACTGCTGCTGCTGCCGCTGATGGTGGCGGCGACAGGTCTCTGGTGGGGAGTTCGCTACGGCTCGTACAAGCTGCGAGACAAGTTGGCCGAACTTGCTCCACTCGAGCTTCCTCGTCAGGACCCTTTCGATTCATCCTACACGCCGCCGGAAGACCCCGCCGACACCGAAATTACGCTGGACGCGGCAATGGACCGGCTCTTGGATGAGTTCCCCGACGCAACAATTGACATCAAACCCACTGCCGAGGACACGGCTGGCTTCATCATGGACTGGGACAAAGTCGAGGAGATGCTGGATGATGTTGATCTGAAGGCGGAGGTGCGCAGTCCCAAGAAAGTAGCCTACGAAGTCGATTTCGAGGAACTTTCGCGCTACTATTCCACTACATCTGAGACTGTTAACCAGGTCCTGACCCATTTCAAGTCGGGGCGCAACGTGATGCTCTATGGAGAGCCGGGTACAGGCAAGACTGCGCTCGCGACGCTCTTACTGACGCAGTTGTGTGGGATGAAGGGTGATACGCCCAACTTCGCCATTGTGACTGCCAACGCTGAGTGGTCCAATTTTGAAGTCATTGGTGGCATCTCTCCTGATGATAAAGGCGGCTACTTTTTCAAGGATGGCTACATCTCCGAGGCTGCCCGGCTGTGCGAGAAGTCGATGCAGGAGAGTGGTCGGCCGCACTATCTCGTGATAGATGAGTTCAACCGTGCTAATATCGACGAAGCTTTCGGCAAGCTCTTCACGGTTTTTGAATACCGGGACAAGCAGCCGCTACTGACGCACAAGGAGACCGGCGGAGCGCCGTTCATGATGCCACCCGAGTTCCGCATTATTGGCACCATGAACACGCAGGACAAGAACACGCTCTTCAACGTCGGCCACGCATTGATGAGGCG
>CALBFM010000089.1:0-6209 GCA_937893445.1 uncultured euryarchaeote | reverse complement strand
GTGTTGCACGCTATGGCAACCGCGTCACGATGAGTCGCGACTTGATGCGGTTGACGATGTCGTCGCTCACAACTTGCAAACCACACTCTTGCAGCAGCTGCAGTAAATCGAAGTTCTTGCCCAACCCTATCCTGCGACGCACCGGGTCCCATGCACGCGACAGTTTGCCCGGCTCCTCCTTGTAGTGGTTAACGATGACTAGTCTACCGCCCGGCTTGGTAACACGCATCATCTCACGCAGCACTACATCTGGCTCTGCCACCACTGCAATCGCATGCGCTACCACCGCGTGGTCAAATGTTTCATCGATAAATTCCAGCTTGTGAGCGTCCATCTGGTACAGCGTTACGTCCGCTACCACCTCGCCTCTGTCCAACCGTTTCTGCGCCTTTTTCAACATCGCCGCGCTAAAATCGAGCGCATCGACACGCACACCAGCAACATAGTGGCGCAGTGAGATGCCGGTACCAACCCCTACCTCCAGCACCCGCTCACCAGGTTGTGCGTCCAAGGCTTCAACCATCCGTGTATGCCCTTCGGCGAAAGTGGGTGCGAAGACGCGGTCGTAGACCGGTGCGTAAATCTTGTAGGCGATGTTACTGTTCTTGCGTGTTGCCACGTCGCGGGAGTGCTCCAGCGTCTTAAGCCCTTGCCGACAGTCCGGCGGCGGCGGCGGCCCCGGCTACTGCCAGCAGTTGCAGTGGCCCGGTCCCAAGCCACGCCACGACAACACATAACGCAGCGCAGGTGACACCGAAAACGCGCAGTAGCCAGCGCATGTTGGCTTCCCGATTGGTGTGCTGCGTTGGAATGCGTAGGCCTACAAACCAGGCGCCAACAATACCAGTCAGCAGTACCAACGCCTGCCCGTATCCTGGGTCACCCAGCCTAGTCAGCGCGTAGATGGAATAGGTAACGGCAATCCACATCATCGCAATTGTGTAGACCTTCGAGCGAAACGGCATTCCCAGCCCGGCACGGTAATCACGGACGTAGCCGCCAAAGACAGGGTGGTGCAGCAGCCAGTTGTAGAACTTCTCCGATCCGCGCGCGTAAAACGCCGCAGCAAGGACGTAGAAGGAAACGGTTGGCAGCCCCGGCACATACGCGCCGATAGTGCCAATAGCGACGCAGACGTGACCCAGCAACATCCAAACACTGCGTGCCAGTGGATTGCGTGCCAGCCTGAGTCCTTCTTGTGGCATGCAGATGTCGCCCTGCAAAGAGTCTATAAACTGTTGCGCGCGCAGCCGCTAGTGCCGAAAGTCGTCGCAGTCCGCTCGAGTCAAACCTAAAAGACCCCCTTCCCTGCGCCCGCCGTGGACCACGTCGTCACCATCCAGAACCTCGCCAACGACGATATTGTATCTGTCCTTGACCGGGCGCGCGAGCTGCTGCCAGTAGCGCACGGCGACAAGCGCAGCGACGCGCTTGCCGGCAAAATCCTTGCTACCTGCTTCTTCGAACCATCTACTCGTACGCGACTCTCCTTCGAGACTGCCATGCACCGGCTGGGCGGGAATGTCATCGGCTTTGCCGATTCAAGCGCCACTTCACACTTGAAGGGAGAGACGCTGGCTGACGCAGTGCAGATGGTAGCCGGCTACGCCGACGCCATCGTACTACGGCATCCACAGGAGGGGGCGGCGCAACTGGCGGCCGAAATCTCGAAAGTACCAGTTATCAACGGCGGCGACGGCGCCGGCCAGCACCCAACACAGACACTGCTCGACCTGTTTACGATTCGCGAAGAGGTCGGCAAGCTGGAAGGACTGACGGTGGGACTACTAGGCGACCTGCGCTACGGCAGGACAGTCCACTCACTAGCGGCTGCGCTGGCACGCTACGATACAACAATGCACTTCATCGCACCGAAGAGTCTAGCGATGCCGCGCCGCGTGACTACGGAATTGCCCGACGGCTGGAGTGCACACACTGCTCTCGACGGGATTCTGCCTGAACTGGACATACTCTACGTCACTCGCATCCAGAAGGAGCGCTTCCCCGATCCGGAAGACTATGCGCGCGTCGCTGGTGCCTATGCTATCTCGGCCGATGCTCTGCGCGACGCTAAACCGATGTTACGCATCCTGCACCCGCTGCCACGAGTCGATGAGATAGCAACCGATGTCGATGGCACCGATCACGCCGCCTACTTCCGCCAGGCGTTCAATGGAGTCCCAGTCCGGATGGCGCTGTTGGAGATGCTGCTCGGGAGTGACTAATGACTGACAAACTGCTCAAGGTGCAGCCAATCCGCAACGGAACTGTGATTGACCACCTGCGCGCTGGTGCTGGCCTCAAGATTCTTGACATCCTTGACATAGCAGGCACTGGTAACACGGTCAGCCTGTTGATTAACGTCCCCAGTTCCAAACAGGGGCGCAAGGACATAATCAAGATTGAGGACCGGGAACTGACCGAGAGCGAGACCGAGCGCATTGCGCTGCTTTCGCCTGGTGCCCATGTCAATATCATTCGCAATTACTCTGTTGCTGAAAAAACGGCGGTCGGAATTCCCGAAGAGGTGGCCGGTGTCGCGCGCTGCCCCAACACCAACTGTATCTCAAACAACGAGCGCGGCGCAATCAGTCGACTGCTACTGCGCAACCGTGAACCGGTCCAGCTGGCGTGCGCTTACTGTGCTCGGCTAGTCGCCGAAGAAGAACTTCAGTTCCTCTAGGCAACAACCCGTGTGCCTGCCTCGCCTGCGAGCGCTGCAGTGATTTTCGCGGTGGAAGAGATTATGGCCTCCTGGCCACCATTCCCCACAAAATCAAGCGCGGCATGGACCTTGGGCCCCATAGAACCATCCGGGAATTCGCCGGCTTCGTAATGACTTCGCAGCTCGGCGACCGTTACTACACCTAGTGGCTCCCGCTCGGGACCCACCCAGACATGCTCAACATCGGTGGCGATAATCAGGTGCGTCGCGTTCAACTGCTGCGCCAGCAGCCCTGCCACCAAGTCCTTATCGATAACACCTTCGATGCCGCGCCATCCGTCGCCGTCACGAACCACTGGCGTCCCACCGCCGCCGGCGGTAATGCAAAGGACACGGTTCTCGAATAGCGAGCGGATGATGTCTAGCTCGAGCACCCTCTGTGGCTCAGGTGAGGCAACAAGGCGTCGCACTCCTTTCTCGCTGATGGCCAGCACCCAGTTGCGCTTTTCAAGTTCGGCGCGCCGTTCTGGCGGATACCATGGTCCAATCGGCTTGCGCGGCTCGCCCAGTTCTGGGGCTACTTCGACCTGCGCTAGCATGGTCATGACATCGCGCTTGCCACCCTCGGTGGTAATGATTTCGCGGACCGTCCGCTCGAGCAGGTAACCGAGGCCACCCTGCGTATCTGACACTAGGTGGTCAAGCGGCCGTTCCGGGGTTTCAGGTAGTCCCGCCTCGGCGCGCAGTAGCGCATGTCCCACCTGTGGGCCATTACCATGGGTCAGTAACAGTTTTTCACGGCCTGCCAGCAGTCCTGCCAGTGGTGCCAGTGAAGCCCGCGCACGTCGCAATTCACCTTCGACACCGCCATCATCGCTGGACTGCTGGAGGGCGTTACCGCCCAGCGCCAGCACAGCGCGCATTTAGAATCGGTCGTCGTAGTCGCCAGCGCTCAGCGCTGCTTGGAATGCCTTTGGGTCCTGTCCTTCGCAGGTGAGTCCCATCGATTTGGCAACTCCCAGGATTTCCGAAGCCATTGCCTTCAGGTCGCCGCCCGTCAGTGCGGGCGCCTTCTGCTTCGCGACGGTTATTGCCTGCTCCAGTGTCATGTCAGCCGCAACGACTGTTCCGGCTTCGCCGGAGCCTTTGGCAAGGCCGAGGACCTGTTTGACTAGCGACGCCGCAGGGGGCGTACCGACCGAAATCGTGAAGGTGTTATCGTCGGCGACCTTCACCTTTACCGGCACTTTCATGCCTGCCATCTCCTTCGTTTTAGCGTTGATTTCGTCAATAACTGCCTTGACGTTGACTCCACTTGGGCCAAGCGCTGGGCCCAGTGGCGGTCCTGCATTGGCCCTGCCCGCCTCGACCAGTGCCTCTACGGTTTCACCCATTAGATTGGATCCTTCTCGAGCACGCGGACATGGTCGCCCCTCACGGTAATCGGGATGGGAACCATCGCCTCAATCAGTTCGACTGTTACCTCTTCCTTCGCTTCGTCAATGCGCTGCACGCGCGCCTTCTCTCCCTTGAAGGGACCGGCGATAACCTCAATGATGTTACCCTCAGCGATGCCAGTCACAGCGGGCGGCGGCGTCAGGTGCGGTTTCAGCTCCTCAAGGGTACTGGTGCCGAAGGTATCGGGCTGCTTGGAGCGGCCGTAACCAATTCCCTTGACCATTACCATACCGCGAGCGTGTGTAAGTCCCTTCAGGTTGTCGCGTAGCACCTCGGGGCTGTTGGTCTCGACAAATACGAAGCCGCGTAGCTTGGTGGGTGCTAGGATGGCGTAAACCGGCGCGCCACTACGTCGCACACGGTCGGCGAGCCGCTCACTGGCTGTTTGTTCGCGGCCGATGGCAGTCTTCATGATGTAAATCTGTGACTCGGGTGGTGTCTCTTCTGGCTGGGTTTCGTCATCGAAAGTGGCCATTTTTTCCTCAGATTCCTAGCAAGTCCCCGATTACCGGCGGCACCTTCAACCATATCAGGTAGACAACGAAACCGATGGCGCCAACGATACCGATGCCGATGCCCACTATCCAGGAGGTCTTGACAAACTCGTCGTAGGTCGGCTTGCGCGCCAGCCTCAGCACGCGACCATACTGTCCGCGGCCAATGCGCCGGAAGCGGTCCTCGAGACCCTGCTGCGTGTTCCAGACCCGCTCGATGAAACTCATTGTACGAAGTCTATGCCGTAGCGTGCCTCCAGTTCATCCTCGACCCCAGCCGGTGGCCCCAGAATCTGGGGTGACCTGACACCAGTGACAACGAGCATGACTCGGATCGAATGCTCGAGGGAAGAATCTATGGAAGCACCCCAAATAATTCGTGCCTCCTTATTAATCTTGCCATATACCTCGCGTACAACTGCGTGCGCCTCCTGCAGTGTCATGTCATCGCCACCGGTGACATTGATGAGCGCGCCCTGTGACTCACTGATATCGACTTCCAGCAACGGTGATGAGAGCGCCGCGTGCACCGCCTCCGCAGCGCGGTCACTGCCTTGCGCCTCGCCCATCCCAATCATTGCTACGCCGCCCGACTCCATGATTGAGCGCAGGTCGGCAAAATCGATGTTTACCAGCCCACTGCGAGTGGTAATTTCGGACATGCAGCGAATGGCCCCTCCCAGAATACCGTCGGCGCGGCGAAATGCCTCGTTCAGTGGCAGCTGCGCGATTTCCTCCGTCAGCAATCGGTCGTTTGGAATCACGATAACTGTGTCGGCCACCTTGCGCAAACGCTCCAGCCCTTGCTGTGCATTCTTGACGCGCCTGGCACCCTCGTTGCTGAATGGTAACGTGACAATGGCTATCGTTAGTGCCTGCTGCTCTTTGGCGGTTCGTGCTAGCACAGGCAGTGAGCCAGTCCCAGTGCCGCCACCTAGTCCACCAGTCAGGAACACTATGTCTGCCCCATGACAGGCGTTAAGCATTTCCTCGCGCGCCTCCTCAGCCGCGCCTTCGCCCTTGCGCGGGTCCGACCCGGCACCTAACCCTTTTGTGAGTTGGCGACCGATGAGCAGACGGTGCGGCACGCGAGCGTTGAGCAAGTGCTGCGCGTCGGTGTTCACAGCCAGCAGCTCGACGCCATCGATACCTTCGCGGTAGAGCCGCTCGAGGGTATTGTTGCCTGCGCCACCGGCACCCAGAATCAGGATGTCATGGTCGTATAGCCAACTGCATACGGTCCGGCTGACACCTGGGTAGTCACCGCCCATATCGGCCTCGCCGGCAGCAAACGTCGCGTACCAGCCGGTGCGTACCAGCACGACATCGCCTGAAACGATTTCGACACCCTGACTGGAAGCCGCTTCGTCTAATTCCTCGGGTGTGACGGCGTGGCGGCCAGGTAGCCGGTCAAGACCTTTGAGCTTTGGTATATCAAGCATCACGCCCCGGCTGATGATCCATCCAATGTTCTCAACCCCGCATCGCTGGGCCCCCTCGGGGGTCACGTAGTCAGCCGAGTGGCCGTTGAAGAGTTGACGTCCAGCCCAGACGTGGGCGAGGCCGTCGATATGGGTTGACGCGTGACACTG
>CALBFM010000088.1:0-12631 GCA_937893445.1 uncultured euryarchaeote | reverse complement strand
AGCGCCTGCAGGAATTCCAAGGGGGAGGGGTGTTTTCGCGGGGTTAGTGCCAGAACCTCACAAATCCTGCATATGGGCAATATAAAACACGTAACTTCCGTTCTTACATCCGGAATACGCCAAAGCGCGTTTTGGGAATCTCACCGTTCAGGGCAGCAGAGATGCCTAGGGAAACGACCATGCGGGTATCAAGTGGGTCGAGGATACCGTCGTCCCAGAGGCGCGCCGTCGAGTAGTAGGCGCTCCCTTCGCGTTCATATTTCTTGAGTATCGGGGAGCGAATTTCCTCGCGCGCCTTCGCAGAAAGTGACTTGCCGACCGACTCGAGCTGCTGCTGTTTGACAGTTGCGAGCACGTCAGCCGCCTGCTCTCCACCCATCACTGAGATACGTGCACCGGGCCACATCCAGAGCTGGCGCGGCCCGTAAGCGCGGCCGCACATGCCGTAGTTACCCGCGCCGAAGCTGCCGCCAATTATGACCGTGAACTTCGGGACGCTGGCGTTGGCCACGGCCATCACCATTTTAGCGCCATCCTTGGCGATGCCGCCCGCCTCGTATTCCTTGCCGACCATGAAACCGGTGATATTCTGCAGGAACAACAGCGGGATGCCGCGCTGGCAGCACATCTCGATGAAGTGTGTGCCCTTCAGCGCCGACTCGGAGAAGAGCACGCCATTGTTGGCCAGAATTCCAATGGGGTAGCCCATGAGTCGCCCGAAGCCAGTGACAAGCGTTGATCCGTACAGCGGCTTGAATTCATGGAAGCGAGAGCCATCGACCATGCGTGCGATTATCTCGCGCACGTCGAACGGCTGCCGCGGATCGGCCGGAAGAATACCGTAAATCTCTGCCGAGTCGTACAATGGCTCCTCAGGCGGCAAGACATCCAGCTTCGCCTTTGGGGGGCGGTTCAAATTTTCAATGATTGAACGCGTGATTTCGAGTGCGTGTTGATCGTCTTCAGCGATATGGTCACTGACGCCGCTTTCGCGGCAATGCACGGCGGCGCCGCCAAGCTCCTCGGCTGTGACGTCCTCGCCAGTGGCGGCCTTCACCAGCGGCGGTCCAGCAAGGAATATTGTGCCCTGTTCACGGACGATAACTGTCTCGTCACTCATCGCCGGGACATAGGCTCCGCCAGCTGTGCAGTTGCCGAGCACTACTGCGACCTGTGCAATTCCAGCGGCCGACATCTGCGCTTGATTGTAGAAAATACGGCCGAAATGCTCCTTATCAGGGAATACTTCATCCTGCTTCGGCAGGAAGGCTCCTCCTGAATCAACTAGGTAAATACAAGGCAGCCTGTTCTCCGCAGCCACTTCCTGGGCACGCAGGTGTTTCCTGACTGTCAATGGATAGTAGGTGCCGCCCTTGACTGTCGCATCGTTGGCCAATACCACAACTTCGCGTCCATGAACAACGCCGATGCCTGTGACGATACCAGCCGCCGGTACGTTATCATCGTAGACCCCAGCGGCCGCCAGCGGTGAGAATTCCAAGAACGGTGCGCCCGGGTCGAGTAGTGCGTCAATGCGCTCTCTGGCAGTGAGCTTTCCGCGCGCGCGGTGGCGCTCAACCGCCTTCGCTGAGCCACCACTCCGCGCCTGCGCCAATCGCTCTTTCAGCTCCGCCACCAGTGTACGGTTGTGCTCCAGACTGGCATGGAAACTGGAATTAGCGGTGTCAATGTTACTCGCAAGTGGTTCCATCAGGCCGCCTCCAGCTCGACCACCAACTCGCGCTCACGTACCTGCCCGCCCGGCTCTGTTGAGGTTATCTGCGCGATGATACCGTCACGTGGTGCGTGCAGTCGGTGCTCCATCTTCATCGCTTCCAGCACGGCGAGTGTGTCACCCTTCACAACCGAATCGCCCATGGAGACACGCAACTCAACCAGTTTGCCAGTAATTGGGCTCAGCAACTGGTCACTTGCTACCTCCGGCTCGCCTTGCCGCACGGTAGCGACTCGCTCAAACGCCCACGCCTGTCCATGGCAATGAACCCAAATGCGCCGACCATCTTGGACAAACTGAACCTGCACAGTACCAGCCCCGGTATCGACTTCGAGCAATCCAGGCTCCAGCTCTGCGAGAAAGCCCTCAACCGGTTCGCCATCCACCTCACCTGAAAATTCGCCAGCGCGGAGTCTCAACTCAACGGTGTGTTGAGAGTCACCGCAACGGTAGCTTTCTATCATTACACTCCCTGTCGCCAGCCACCTTGATTGCTCCAAGGCGACCAGGGGTCGCGGCCGGTCATCTGCGCTGTTTGCCGACCACTGCTACTGCGGGTTGCGCCTGCAGCGATGAGCGCCTCCAACGGCGGGGTGGCAGGCGCCCAATCTCCGAAATGGGTCTCGATAAAATGTGTATCAAGGTCACCCGCACGGAAAGCATCGTGCTGCAAAATTGCCTTGAGGTGTGCAATGTTCGTGGTTGGTCCCAAAATAACATAGTCGCCCAGTGCCTGAGACATGCGATCCAGCGCGTCATCGCGACTCGCGTCGTGCGCCAGAAGCTTGGTGAGCAATGGATCGTAGTCGCTGCCGATTTGCTGCCCTTCGGTAATGCCGGAGTCGATGCGAATGCCAGGCCCAACAGGCTCGTGCAGCCGCCGGATGTGTCCGGGAGACGGCAGGAAGTTGCGTGCCGGGTCCTCAGCATAGACACGACACTCGATAGCATGGCCGCGTGGCATGATATCTGCTTGCTGTAGCGTCAGCCGCTCGCCAGCAGCAATCCGTAGCTGCCATTTCACGAGGTCGACTCCGTACACCAGTTCAGTAACACCATGCTCGACCTGCAACCGCGTGTTCATCTCCAAGAACCAGAATTCACCATCCTTGAACAGGAACTCCACGGTACCGGCGTTACGGTAGCCAACTGCTTCTGCCGCCGAAACAGCAGCCGAGCCCATCGCCTCGCGCAATTCAGGTGTAATGGCGGGTGAAGGGGCTTCCTCAATGATTTTCTGGTGCCGTCGCTGGATTGAACATTCGCGCTCGCCAAAATGCACAGTATGGCCCTCATTGTCGGCCAAGATTTGCACCTCAATGTGCCGTGGCCGATTTATATACTGCTCGAGTAATAACCGGTCGTCGCCAAAAGCCATCTTAGCCTCGTACTGCGCCGCCTCGACAGCCGCCTTCAGATTGTCCTTGCGCTCCACGACGCGCATTCCCTTGCCGCCACCACCGGCGGCCGCCTTGACCAATAGCGGGTAGCCTATTTCGGCCGCGATTTCAGTGAAACCTTTCTCGACAATCTTGGCGTGGCCCGGAATCACTGGGACACCAGCTGCTTGCATCAACGCCTTGGCGGCCGACTTGTCACCCATCTGGTGAATCGTTTTCGCTGTCGGACCAATAAAGACAAAGCCCGCCTCTTCAACTGCGGCAGCAAAGTCACCGTTCTCGGAGAGGAAACCGTAACCAGGGTGGATAGCGTCGGTGCGCGTTGAGCGCGCCGCGGCTATCAACTTCTTCACGTTCAGATAGCTCTCGGCCGGTGCGGCCGGTCCGATGCTGACTGCGTCATCGGCGAGCCGTACATGGGGAGAGCCGGAATCTGGTTCGGAATAAACCGCCACTGTTGCGAGGCCAAGCTCGCGGCAGCTGCGGATAATGCGGCACGCAATCTCGCCCCGGTTCGCGACCAGTACCCGCCGCATCTACCACTCCGACTTCCGTTTCTCAAGGAAGGCGGCGACGCCTTCCTGCGCCTCGTCAGAATTACGAAGCGCTGTAATAACGCGCGCCAACCGGTCGTCACGTTCCTCAATTGTCTCGTCGCGTGTCAGCAGCATTTCCTTGATCGCACGCTGTGCTTGCGGCCCTCCAGACCTAAGCGCATCTAGTAGCACCTCCACTGCCGCCTCAAGGTCCTCACTGACGCTCGAGAGCAGCCCCATGTCTAACGCCTGCTGTGTGCTGAATCGTTCGCCAGTCAGGAACAGTTCGCGCGTGCGAGCCACCCCTAGCCGCTGTACAGCCCAAGGCGAAATTACCGCTGGTGCGAGACCCAGTCGCACCTCGGTAAAGCCGAACTCTGCGTCAGGCGTAGCAAGCACGAAATCGCACGCTGCGACAAGCCCCATCGCACCACCGTAGCAGCCGCCCTGCACCAGCGCCAGTGTCGGTAGCGGGCACCCGGCAATCGTACGGAACAGCTCGGCCAAGGCTTCTCCCTGCTCAACCGTCGGTGGTGATGCCATCCAGGTCAGGTCAGCACCGGTGCAGAACTGCCTGCCCGTGCCCTGCAAGATTACTGCACGCAAGCCAACATGATTTGCGGCGTCAGCAAAGGCAGCGGTCAGCGCACCCATCATCTCCGGCGTCAGCGCGTTGCCCTTCTCCGGACGGTTGAGAAGCAGCCGCAGGAAGTCGTCGTGGGATTCGATACGGACTTCGGGCGCGGATGGCATGCGTCGGCGAGAGGTTGCAGGTTTTAATGCTAGTGCGCGTCGACATGCGCCTCAAGGTCGTCACCACCGGCGAAGGCAGACTGTACCAGCGCATAGAGATCTTCCATACCTTCACCTTCCTGTGACGAAACTGCAACCAGCTGCGACTCCAGCGCTAGTGTCTGTAGTACCTGTAGCAGCTCGCCGGAAAGCACCTCACCCATTCCTTCTGCGGGAGGCATATCTCCCCGCAGGAGTTCCAAGTCGGACGCCCAGCTCAGGATGCGGTCGACCTCCTGTGGCTCGAGCAAGTCAGATTTCGTAAGGACGGGGAACATTGGCACCGGGAAACGCAGGTGCGCCGCCGCCGCGAGCAGTAACTGCGTCACAAAGCCAGCCGGCGTCCGCGACAGCAACGGATCGAAGAGCATCACCAGTCCAGTCCGCGGTGAGAGCCCCCGAACCAGTACCTGCGGAGCCTCGCGATAGAGGAACAGCTCGGTCTGCCCCGGCGCGTCAGCCAGTATGTAGTCACAATTAACTCCATCTATCTCCTGCTGCAGCCACTCCAGCTCGATCGCCAACAGGTCGGCACAAACGACCTGCGCGCCGTTGGGCCCTAGACCGTATTCGGCCATTACGTCTCGTAGCGTAAATCGCTCTCGCACGTCGATTGCGGCGCTGTACGGTAGCGTCTCGGCGCCCGGATCAAGATTCAGGGCGAGACCTTCGAAGCGCTGCAGCGTCAGCCATTCCTGCAAACTAGCTACCAGTGTCGACTTCCCCGCCCCAGCAGGACCGACGAAGTAGAGCAGCGCCGTGTGCCGCATCAGAGGCGGCGACGCAGAAGGGCCACGGCCCCGAGCAGCGCAAGAGGCGCCAGCGGAGAGAGCGATGGCAGGCCCAAGAAGCCCTCGTCCTCCTCCCCGCTACTACCACCACTACCAAGCGCTTCGATAGTGATTACCTCTGAATCGTAGAGGTTGTTGTCCTCGTCCAATTCGCGCACTGCGTTGTTAGGGTCAACCTCGGCCACGAAAACGAAGTCGCCCACATTGCGGACCCAGGTGAAACTGACGATGCGTGAGTCTCCACGACCCAATGCCCCCTCGATGGACTTGACAGGGAAGGTGTCGCGCGGGGTCGCGCTGTTTCCCCGTGCGGACCAGTCGGCATAGTCGAATACATGCAACGTCACCTCGACTCCATTCAAGGAGTCTTGCTCCCCACGCGGGTATAGCACCAGCACGTCAATGCGCAGGCCGCTCTCTCCGCGGTCGGTGACGGTAAGGCTCTCAACTACCAGGTCTGTAGTTAGCTTCTCGATGTCAGCCACGGCCGAGCCCTGATCATTGCTGGAATCAATGTTAATGGCGGCAAGGATAATTACTGTGATAGTGTAGTTCCTGCCCTTGTCGGCCTCCGGTATCCAGCTGACACTGATACTGGTCTGCGGGTTATTCACGTTCAAGTCGACGTAGGCACCGTAAGGCAGCACGGGGTCATCACCGGGGGCGAATTGGTATCCCTCGCCGGCTGGTATTTCCATATAACTGCCGACAGCACCGTTGGAATGCTCAACCGTGATTGTGAAATATAGGAAGTGGTCACCTTCTAGTGGCAGGTTCTCAAAGCCCAAATCGAAGGTTATAGGGTGATCCTTGCCTGCAACACCGCTCTCAACGCTGACGTTATTGATCCAGGCATCAACGGAAGACTCTGCAAAAACCGTCTTCGAGAGTTCGTTGGGTGCATCGGTGCGTGACGGGTAGTCGTCCTCGCCATACTCGGAGATTTTGGTGCGCTCGTCTACCTTGACAACTATCTTGTACTGGTCACGGACGGTGAAGACAAAGCTGGTGCTGACAGTGATGTTCTGGCCAACCGCCAGCGCTGTGCCAGGGGTGATTTCCGCGATGAGTTCGTGAACTGGTGAGATTGTATAGAATGTAACGTTCATTTGCGAGGCCTCGGCAGTGGTCATGTCGCGGTTGCCAAGGTTGGCGATGGTGGCACTGATAGTGCTGGCGACGCCCACCATGACGTTGCCCGAATTGTCTTGCGGACTGATTTCAACGTCCAGCACGGTCAGGTCAGAGAGTTTTCGCTTGACTTCAATGCTGACGTCCTGCATTTCGTTGTTACTTTCGTACCACTCCAAAATGTTGTCATCGTAATCGACCCAAGCGCGCATGGTATAGATGCCAGTGGCAGTCGGCGTCCAACTGTAGTCATAGCCAATCGGTGCCTCAAGGCCTACATCCTTGGCACCTCCAGCGTCCTCGATGTGCAACTCTTGGAAGTTCTCGTCCATAATCCAGAGGTCCACTGTTACGTTACTGGCACTGCGGTATCCCAGCCCATCGTTCTGGTCCTGGGCCACGAAGATATGAATATCCACGGGATGGTCCTTGAAGGGCTGTCCAACGACCTCGATACCCTGCACCACTAATTCGGCCCTGCGCTCGCGCACGTTGAGAAGCTCATGGCCGTGGGTATCACTCCACAGAATGATGTTGTTCTCCTCACCGTCAGGGTAGATTTCCGCTGCTTTGTCAGTGGCATCAAGTATCACTCGCAGGTCCCACTTACCGACGCCGTCGGACGGGACGTCCCACCCCATCCCCAGTATCGATTGGTCCTCCATGTCGGTCTGCGCTTGCAGAGGCATCCGCCATGGGTCAGTCTCATTAATCTTGGTCCATGACTGTCCATCACAGTCGCCCCCGGGACACCTCATGACTTCAAGGTGCATCACGACGCCGGCTGGAGCATCTGCGTTGCCGTCATTCCGGATCGAGTAGTGCACTAACGATGTCTCGCCGGCTATCGCCATATCGGGCTCCAACTGTAGTGTACTGGGTCCCTGCCCAATAACGACTAAATCGGGATCGCTGCAGCCACCTATACAGAAATTAAACGATTCACTGTTGTCAGATAGGTTGCCGGCATCGGTGTTGTTGTCATCAATGTCTACTACGAGGGCTATAACGTAGCGCCCCTCCTCGGAAGGAGTAGTCATATCAAATGATTCAAACATACCCTCTCCCATTTCGGGCATAAGGTCGCCGACGGCAAAGACGCGGACAGCGACCTGGTTAGTAGGGTCGCTGCCACGCGGATCCACATAGAGGGCCAAAGTTATCTCACGGTTTGGGTACCCTGCGGTAACATTGCCATTATTGTTAACAATCCACTCCACGAAGATCAGCTCATCGGGCTGGTAGACGTCCTGCAGCACATTATTGGGGTCCAAGTCAACCCTCAGGTCGGCAGTACCGACCTCCGGCTCGACTTGGAAAGTGGTTGTTTTGTAGTTATCTGTCTCGTCACTCTCTTCAAAATCTCCACCATAGTCGACAAAGGCGGTTGCATCCTTTTCGCCGTCGGAATCGAAGTTGACATCCAAGTAGATAAATCCAGAGCCAGGAGCCAAGTCCATCGGGTCGCTCTCGACAGACTCCGAACCCCACTCAATGGCAATGGTTACAGCGCTGGCTGTGGTATCGCCATCATTGACCCAGTCGACCCGCAGCGGGTGGTCATGGCCGGCGCGAGGTGTCGTGTGGTTAGCATAGTCGTAATTGAAGTTCTCAATGTAGAGGTTATCATTTCCATCAGCACTGACCGTCGCCAGTACCATCAGGCTGGATAATAGCAGCAGGGCTGCCATGGCTGTCGCGAGAGGTCCGTTACCGTCCATACAAAATCGCCTCTCGTCGCATACCTGCCACTACTTAATAAGAGTGCCCACGACGACCTTATATTGCCCCACATCTAGGCAAGTGTATGCGTTTCGAGATACAGGGCAACCCTGATTACGGAGAGGTTGTCGTCGAGCTGGGCCCAAACGAAGAGCTGCTAGCGGAGTCGGGTGCAATGTCGCGTATGTCATCGCACATGGAAGCTAAATCGAAGCGACTCGGTTCGTTTTTCGGTGCCATCATCCGCAAGATGTTTGGCGGTGAATCTTTCTTCGTCGGCCGTTTCACACATCCTGACGGCGGTACTGTCGCCATCGCACCGCAACTGCCGGGAACAGTGACACACAGGCAAATGAACGGTGATCACGTATTCCTGACCGCCGGCGCGTTCCTAGCGTGCACGCCTGGAGTGAACGTTAAGGCGGTGTTTGGTGGCTGGCGTGCATTCTTCTCAGGTGAGGGTGCTTTCTTGATTGAGGTTTCCGGCACTGGCGACTTGTTCTACAACGCCTATGGCGGAGTGGTCGAAAAGGACGTAGATGGTAGTTTCACAGTCGACACAGGCCATCTGGTAGCGTTCGAACCGTCACTACAGTACAGTATCGGCGGGATGGGGAACTGGAAGTCAACCTTCCTCTCGGGCGAAGGGCTAGTGATGAAGTTCCAAGGGAACGGCAAAATATGGGTGCAAACGCGTACGCTATCAGGGTTGGCGGGCTGGCTCACCCCGAGGTTGCTATGAGTGTGGAAGTAACGAACCGGGGGGCCTTTGGCTCAGCGCTGGTCACGCTCCAGCCTGGCGAGGAATTCGTGTCCGAGGCGGGAGCAATGTATCGCGCATCGGGGAACATGGATATCGATGTGAAAACGCGCAAGCGTGAGGGAGGTGGGTTGTGGGGTGCGCTCAAAGAAGGTGCCAAAGCAATGTTTGCAGGTGAATCGTTCTTCCTGTCAACCTATCGAGTCAAGGACAACTCTCCAGGTGAAGTCGGCCTCGCGCCAATCTTGCAAGGTGAGGTGTCATCGCTGGAAGTAGGTTCTGAAACATGGATCTGCGCCGGCGGCTCCTTCATGGGCGCTTCTGGGGGTGTCAAGCTGGACACGCAGTATCAAGGCTTGAAGAAAGGCATGTTCTCCGGCGAAGGTCTGGTCTACGTACGTGCTTCTGGTCAAGGTGAATTGCTAGTGAGTGCTTACGGACGAATTTCGGAAGTCGAGGTGCGCGGCGGAATAACGATTGACAACGGCCACATCGTCGCCTTTACCGAGGGGCTGGAATACGATATCGGCAAGGCGGGCGGCTGGATTGCGTCTGCCCTCTCTGGTGAGGGCTTGGTAATGAAGTTCCGCGGCAACGGCCGCATCCTGGTCCAGTCACACGATCGTGACCGGCTCGGCGGTGCACTGGGGCCACTGCTGCCTCCGAGGGAGGGCTAAATGCGACATCGCCTGGTTTGCGAACCTAGCTACGCAGCGGTCGAAATCGAGCTATCACCGGGTGAGGAACTGGTCGCCGAAGCGGGCGCAATGGCGTGGATGGATGATTCCATCAGGGTGCGCACTGAAGCGCGCGGCGGTCTTCTGAAAGGAATCGGCCGCAGGTTTACGGGTGAGAGCTTCTTCCAGAACACCTACTACGTCGAAGGTACTGCAGGCCAAATTGCACTAGCGCCGGGCGTGCCAGGAGACATCATTCCCTACGAAATGCAGAACGAGGTACTCATTATGGAACGCGGGGCCTATCTTGGTCACATTGGCGACATAGAGACTTCGGTAAGCTTTGAAGGCTTCAGAGGCGTCTTCGCCGAAGGACTGCTGGCGCTGCAGGTCACGGGGACAGGTCTGTTATTCTTCAACGCCTATGGCGATATCCAAGAAATAGCAGTCGATGGGAACTACACTGTAGACAGCGGCTACGCGGTTGCCTGGCAGGCGTCGCTCGATTACAGCATTGGTCGCACTGGCCGTTCAATCAGCTCTTTCCTGTTTGGGGACCAACTTATCAGCCGTTATCACGGCAAAGGCAAGCTGTGGGTGCAGACACGTAGTCCACGCACACTTGCCAGCTGGATTCACCCATTCAGGCGGGTCAAAAGCAACACTCCTAACCAGTAATGGGGTCGCTTGCTGACGATGTCATCGGCTGCCGTGCCTGCCCCCGTCTCGTAGAATACGCTGCCGACGTCCGCGAGAACCGACGCAAAACCGGCTATGCTGCCGATGAATACTGGTGCCAGCCGGTACCATCTTTCGGCGAGCGGGACGCGTGGCTTCTCATTGTGGGACTGGCGCCGGGCACCCACGGTGCGGGACGTACTGGGCGACCGTTCACCGGAGACTACGCCGGTGAACTGCTCTATCGCACGTTGTGGGAGCAGGGGTGGGGGTCGAACCCTAATTCACACTCGCGCGAAGACGGACTGAAGTTAGAAGGAGTGCGCATTGCCAACGCGCTGCGTTGCGCTCCACCGCAGAACAAGCCAACTGCCGAGGAGCTGAAGCAATGCCGCCCGTTCCTGGAACGGGAGCTGCAGCTGCTTCCGCAACTCGAGATGGTACTGGCACTTGGTGGAGTAGCGCATCGTCAGGTCGTAACTACAGTTGGTGGCCGGCAGGTGGATTTCCGTTTCGGCCACGGCGCGCGTCACTCGCTGCCCGGCGTGGAGTGGGGGCTAGTTGACAGCTACCATCCCAGCCGCTACAACCTTAACACGCGACGCTTGACCGAAGAGCAATTCTCAGTTGTATTATCGTCTCTCCGGGAATGATATTTATAGAGTCCGGCATGACCGCGCAATGGACCGCAGTCGCTTGCCGCTGCCACTCACCGCCGGGGTGCTGTTATTGCTCGGTGCGGGCGGACGTATTGCCCTGCACGGACATCCAAACGTTGAGACGGTAATGGTCGCTACTTTCCTGGCGGCGATGTTACTACCCTTTGCGTGGGCATGCACGGTAACTATGGGAATGCTGCTGCTTAGTGATTGGTGGCTGGGCTACTTGTGGGGATCACCAATTGTAGCGTTCACCTACAGCGGCTTCCTGTTGGTGGCCCTAGCTTCACGCCGCTGGCGACCGCAGATCGGCGGACATCTTTCCTCGGGACTGGTAATGCGCTTCGCTGGTGCGGGGGTGGTCTTCGCAGTAGTCTATGACGGCTGGACCAACTTTGGTGTTTTCTGGCTCTGGTGGGCGCATACGCCTGGTAACCTGCTAGCAGTTTACACGCTTGGACTGCCATTCATACTCTATCACCTACTCTCAAGCATCATGACCTTCACCCTTGTCGGACTGCCACTCTGGCTGGCGCTGTCGACTCCAGTCAGTGACGAGGCGACCGCGCCGACAGGCGACGCAGCTGGGGACTGAAGCTGCAGTCACGGCGGCCGCTGACCTTTATATTGTTCATGGGGCAGGCGGGCTGATGTCCCTCAGGCGAGTGATCATACTGCTGCTAGCGCTGCTGTTGCTAGCGCCACCGGTCGCGCCACTAGGACTGGCCAGCGGTGACGAACCGCTGCCGAAATGGGGATTCTACGTCTACATGGCGGGCGACAACTCACTCTCTGATGAAGCGGCAGACGACCTTATTGAGATGCAGATGGTCGGCTCGAATAGCGACCGGGAAGTAGTGGCCCTGATTGACCAAGATGGTGAACACGATAGTCGTGCCTACCGAGTGCTGCATGAAGGACTGGCTGAGAATGCCCTCAGCGACCTCAATTCCGGCTGGGGTGACGAACTGGATATGGGCGACCCCACCACGCTGCGCGACTTCCTGACATGGGCGACGACCACCTATCCGGCACAGGAGCGCATCCTAGTCATCTGGAACCACGGCGACGGCTTCAAGCGTGTAGCCGAGGACGAGGAGAGCTACCTGACGGTGCCAGAAATCGAGGGTGCACTGGCGGAATATCGGGACACGACCGGGCACGGACCGCTGACGCTCATTGGCTTCGACGCCTGCCTGATGGGAATGTTCGAGATTGCCTACGAGCTGCGCGAGCACGCCGCCTACGTCCACGGCTCGGAGGCGTATGAGCCGCAAGAAGGGTGGACCTACAACCACCTTCTACCACTTCTCGACGCGGAGACAACGCGTGAGCAGATGCTCAATGCGGTGGTCCACACCTACATCGAGAGCTACCGCAACGGCTCGGTCTCCGGTGGCTACTCAATGACAGCAACGGTGGTTGACACGACACAGCTAGAGCCGCTACACGAAGCCATCTCCGACTTCGGCTCCGCATTGCTCGCGACGCTGCCGCTCTATCGCGACGAGGTAGACGAGGCACGTGCCAGCAGTCAGGTGTTCGAGAACAGCGCTTACCGCGACCTTTACGACCTGACGCTGCGCGCAGCCGCAGAGGTGCCATCGCCGACGGTTCGCTTAGCGGGCGACCGCGTACGCCAGGCACAGGCGAACGCCACCGTCGTCGAAGATCACTGGACGAAGCCTGACCGTCGCGACGTCAGCAACGCGCATGGACTGACAATCTATTACCCCACCTCAACCCCCTC
>CALBFM010000087.1:0-4552 GCA_937893445.1 uncultured euryarchaeote | reverse complement strand
GGATGGTGTGCGTTACGATTACACCAATTATTACGGTGATTGGGAATACGGTTTTTGGTGGTAGTTCTGAAATACTTGCGGACCCCCAAGTCTCCACGTCTACTTTGTCCTTTGGATCGCATACTATCACCTTTCAGGTACGGGACAACGACGGGGGATGGAGTGAGGGTGTTTCCCAAACGCTATTCGTGGGTGCATATCCTGTTGCTTCAGCCACTCACTGGAACGACGACAATGGCCCACAGCCCAATACGCTTGTCCAGTTTCGAGGTTCCGCCAGCGACGAAGATGGGAGCATAGCATTGTATGAATGGGATTTCAACGGCGATGGGGAGTATGACTGGTCATCCACGAATAATGGAAATACCTCATATTCCTATGTGAAGTCTGGAATATACAATGCCGTTCTGCGGATTACAGACGATGACGGGTTAACTTCCACGGATACACGGACGATTTACGTCAGCAGCCTCGGGATTGACCCAGTTTCTCTGGTCAAGGACAATCTGGTTTACATTATCCTCCTCTTTGGGCTGATTGCTGGTTTTGTGTACTGGAAGAACAGGGACGACAGCTACACACCACCCTCCAAAAGCAGCCCTGTTACACATCCTCCACCAACGCGCAGTGCTCCGATGTTCAGCTCCTCCCCGCTGATGACCGCCATCGAGTGCCCCGACTGCAGCGCCCATATGAAGGTCCCGAAGCTTGGGAAGATGCAGAATGTGACCTGCGATAGCTGTGGCCTTTCTGGCGAGATTGAGGTTTAGGACTACTAGCCGAGCGCCCGCTCCAAGTCAGCGCGCAGATCCTCGAAATCCTCGATGCCGACTGAGAACCGGATGAAGCCAGAGCCGATGCCAACTGCCTTGCGCTCCTCCGTGGTCCAGTGCATGTGCGTTGTCGAGCAAGGCATCGAGACAAGTGACTCGACACCACCCAGTGAAACCGCTTGCGTTGCCAACTCCAGCGCATCCATGAACTTCTTTCCCGCTCTGTCACCACCCGCGACCTCGAAGCAGACCATCGCGGCCGGGCCGTCGAGGACCCGCTGTGCGAGCGCATAGTCCGGGTGCCCGGGCAGGCCGGGATAGATTACCCGCTTCACTCGTGGATGTGATTCTAGCCAGTTCGCCAGTTCCAGCGCGTTCGTGGTCTGCCGTTCCATACGCACAGTAAAGGTGCGCATGCCGCGCTCGAGCAACGACGCCTGATGCGGGTCCATGCAGCCGCCAAAACTGCGTAATCGGGGCCACACCTGATCCACGAGCTGCTTCGGGCCGACAACGGCACCACCAATGATGTCGGAGTGGCCGTTCAGGTATTTTGTGACCGAGTGCAGGACCAAGTCAAAACCCTGCTCGAGCGGGCGGCAATGGAGGGGTGACGCGAACGTATTATCGACAATTGCCTTGGCACCGTGCGCGTGCGCCAGCTTCGCCAGCGCCGGCAGGTCGAGCACCTTGAGCGCCGGGTTGGAAATGGTTTCACAGTGCAGCACCGCCGTCGGTGCCGAGGCGAGGGCCGCCTCTGTTGCCTCCAGGTCCTGCAAGTCGATGAACTCGACCTCGATGCCGAAGCGCGGGAAGTCCTGCGTCAACAGCATGTAGGTGCCACCATAGAGGTCACGCGTAGTCACTATACGGTCACCCTGACCGAGGAACGCCAGCAGCGTGGCGTGGATAGCTGCCATCCCCGATGAGAACACAAGTCCCTTCTCGGCTCCCTCAAGCGCCGCGAGTTTCTGTGCAGCAGCTGTTAGCGTGGGGTTGTTGTAGCGCGTGTAGATTGACGCTTCCGGGTCGCCCGCCTTCCACCGAGCGTAACCCTCGTCATCGAGCAGGAATGTGCTCGACTGGTAGATAGGTGTGTTAATCGCCTTCTTCGCCGGCGCAGCGCCGGAATGCACCGCGCGAGTCGCCTGTCCCTGCGAGCTTTCATCACTCATGTCTACTGGTCGAGTGCCCTCTCCAGGTCATCACGCAGGTCCTCAAAATTCTCGATACCGACCGAGAGGCGCACCAGGCCATCCGCAATGCCCTTGGCCAATCGTTCCTCTTCCGGGACCGAGGCGTGGGTCATCGGTGCCGGGAGCTCAATCAACGACTCCACGCCGCCCAGCGATTCAGCCAGCTGGAAGATTCGGACATCCTTGACCAGGGCTGTCGCCTGTGGGACTCCGCCAGGAACCTCAAAAGCTAACATACCACCAAACCCATCCATCTGGTGTCGGGCTATTTCGTGTCCCGGATGGTCAGGGAGGCCAGGATAGAGGACGCGCCCTACACCAGGGTGTTCGACTAGGAATTCGGCCAGTGCGCTGGCGTTGGCACAGTGTCGCTCCATACGGACATCGAGAGTGCGCAGTCCACGGAGGGTCAGGAAGGCATCGAAAGGAGAATTCGCGGTGCCTGATGCGTTCTGGTGGAACCAGAGCTCATCAATGCGGGCCTCGTCCCGCACCACGATGGCCCCGCCAACCACGTCGCTGTGACCGCCGATGTACTTAGTGGTGGAATGGATTACGTAGTCGGCTCCGAACTCGATGGGACGCTGAAGAGCAGGAGAGGCAAAGGTGTTGTCCACTGCCACCTCAGCACCAACCTTGCGAGCGCCAGCAACGGCCTGCTCGAGCGATGTGAGAGCCAGCAGCGGATTGGAAGGAGTCTCAACATAGAGCAAACGCGTGTCGGCGGGTAGGTCAGCCAGGACTGCGGGGTCGCTCGTGTCCACGTACTGGACCCGGATTCCGAAGCGCTCCTCGATACGGTTGAAAAGTCGGTGGGTGCCACCATAGAGGTCATTGCCGGAAACAATCAGATCACCCTGCTTGAGTGTGAGCAGCAGGGTGTGAATGGCAGCCATTCCTGAAGCGAACGTGAAGGCAGCGGCCCCGCCCTCGACATCGGCCAGCGCGTCCTGCAGGGCAAAACGGGTAGGGTTCTGGGTGCGGGTGTACTCGTAGCCACCCCGTGGCTGGCCGGGTCCGTCCTGGACGAAGGTGCTAGTCAGGTAGACCGGGGGCATGATTGCGCCGGTCCGGTCATCGGGCTCCCACCCGGCGTGGACTGCACGGGTCCCGAAACGGGCATCGGGGTCTCGTTTGGGGGGGACGTGTTTGTCGGGGTTAGACATCACTTGCTCCCGTGGTCCAGACGTGGAAGTGCTCTTAACACATCGCGTCGCTCCAGAGGTGCCCAGCCCCCCTCCTCTCGGACCAGAACTCGTTCATGGTCGGCTAGGGCAGTCAACGCTTCTCTCCAAGGAGCACTGGCGTCCAGGACAGGTCCGGCTTCCGCAAGGTAATCTCGCACGAACAGAGGTTCCAGGTCCTCGCCGGCGGCCAGCAGCTCTAGGACCTGCTCCTCGTCAACCACACCCAGCAACGGGCCACCCTCTTTTTCAACGACAGGGAGCGGGCGAACTCCCCGCTCTCCCAGGTGTCGGGCCGCCCAGTAGAGGGTCTCACCCGGCTTGACCCATGCCCGGGCACCGTCACGCACCAAGTCAGCGACCGTAGCATCAGCAGATGGGGTCGCCGGCAGGAGGCCAAGGTCGCGCAGCCAGTCCTCGCTGTAGACCTTGCTCAGATAGGCGCGTCCGGAGTCAGGGACCAAAGTCACCACACGCGCGTCTGCGGGAAGCTCACGGGCGACCTCGAGAGCGGCGACAAGGTTCATACCGGTCGATCCCCCACCGAAAATCCCCGTCGCCAGCGCTAGCCGACGCGCCATGGCAAAGGAATCCGCATCCTTGACCACCAGGTAATCATCTACGACCTCCGGGTCCCAGGCTGCCGGAACTTCCTCCTCGCCCACTCCCTCCACGAAGTAGAAACCAGGCTCAACTAACTCACCGGTCTTCCAGTAGTCAGCCAGAATCGAACCAGGAGGGTCTACGCCCACCACTCGGACTGAAGGGTCCTGCTCTTTCAGGTAGCGAGCGACGCCGGCGAGGGAGCCTCCAGTCCCGGCACCAGCCACGAAGGCATCCAAGCGACCCTCGCACTGGCGCCAGATTTCAGAGCCTGTGGTCCGGTAGTGGGCCGCCGTGTTGTCTGGGTTGTGGTACTGGTTGGGCCACCACGCACCAGGGGTTTCCTCCGCAATCCTACGTGCTTTCTGGGTATAATGATCGGGATGGTCGACGGGGACGTTGGCCGGGGTAATCACCACATCTGCCCCATAGGCACGCAGGACGTCAATTTTCTCCTGACTCATCTTGTCCGGAATGACAATCGTAATGGGGTATCCCAGCGCGGCCGCAACCAGGCAAAGACCAGCGCCGGTATTCCCGGATGAGCATTCCACAATGCGCCCACCGGGCTTGAGGAGCCCAGTCCGCTCAGCTCCTCGGACCATGAAGAGACCGATGCGATCCTTGATGCTGCCGCCTGGATTCATAAACTCAATTTTGAGTAAAATTTCACAGGAAATACCGGGCTCAAATCCTGTCGGGAGACGCACCAGCGGGGTATCTCCAATGGCAGTTAGTATGCTGTCGTGAATTGACTTGCTGACTGGCACCTGTCCGCTACCGGCGCCGTCGTCCA
>CALBFM010000086.1:0-17161 GCA_937893445.1 uncultured euryarchaeote | reverse complement strand
CAGGCGCCGTCTGGGCCTGCGTTAACGACTGTAATAGCGATAACCGCACACTAGACGCGGCGGACTGGGACGCTGGTGTTCTGAGCGATGGCAACTACACCAACGGCGAGCTCTTTTTCCTCGTGGACACCTTCCCAGTCGGCACCCACACCCTCACGGGGGGTGCGCACGACACACTCAATACGTCTAATTCGGTTTCGGGTGACCTGACCGTGCGCGATGATATCCCGCGACTGAGTAGCGCGGCGGTCAACCCGTCTAGTGGTGGCACGGCGGCCAGCTTCAATTTCACGGTTGTTTTCACTGACTTTGACAATCGCTCTGGTTCAGTCTCTGTTAATGTGGGTTCCGCGTCAAACACTATGTCTGCGAACGGCGACGGCAACACCTCCAACGGCGAGGAATTTTACTGGAACGGCACGGTTGCGTGGGGTTCCCACAGTGTCAGCTTCAGCGCAGACAATGGCCTGAACAATGCAGTCGACCTTAGTGGCGGTAGCGTCACATCCAACGACGCACCCGATATTTCTGACGGTAGCGTTGTGCGTGTTGCTGATGACTTTACCTTCTCGGTTAACGCCAGCGACATCAACTCTGGCTCTGGCGATACGGTCACGGCTTGGACTAACATTGCCGACCACGGGCAGGTGGCACTCAATAACAATGGTGACGGCACCTTCTCAGCAACCGTTGCACAGAGCGCGCTGATTTCCATCGGCGGCGACCGCACCGCCACTTTCACTACTGAGGACTCACTTGGCGCTCAGACTACTCTGCCGGGCGCAGAGACTTTTGTCGTTGACATAGTCGCTGGCCTCACTCTGACAGCCGATTCTGACGCCGAGTCAGGCCCACCGGGTGGGGTGGACTACACTCTGACCATTAACAACACTGGCAATCACGACGACACTTTCAGCCTGAGCCACACCAGCGCGCAGGGCTGGACTTTTGCCTATCCTGCTACGGTTACGGTGCCGCGCGCAGGCAGTGTGCAGGCGACAGTCACGGTAACGGTGCCATTCTTGGCGCCTGGTGTAGTTGACGCCGAAAGCGTCACCGCCACCTCCGGCAACAACGGCTCAGTGGCACTTACACTCTCGCAATCGACGACGGTCACGCAAGTCTACGAAGTGACGGTCACCGCAGTAACTGGTACGCAGGAAGGCGCACCGGGCAGTTCCACGAGCCATGTCTTCCAAGTACAGAATACTGGTAATGGTGCCGATACCTTTGCGATTTCGACCGGCGGTAGCTGGACCTCCTCAGCCTCAAGCAGTTCACTGGCGCTTAGCATGGGCCAAGTAGCGCTAGTCACAGTCACCCATGGCGTGCCGGCAGGCGCGGCATATGGGGACGGCGACACGGTTACTCTCACTGCGGCTGGCGGTGCTTCCGACAGTGCATCCGCTGACAGCAGTGCCGGGCTAGTACGCTCGGCGACGATTACACTGGATGATCCGGCTGGTGCAACCGATCCAGGTGGCAACTTACTCATCCGTGGCAACCTGACTAACACTGGCAATGGTATCTCCAGCTACGATTTCGGCGTTACCGGTGACTCGGTTGCTAACGGTTGGGCCGAATTGAACGCCACATCCAGTACGCTTGCAGCGGATGCTAGTTCGTCTTTCAACCTCTGGATTTCAGTCCCTGATAACACGCCCGCCTCTGGCAGTTACGATATCACCGTGCAAGCACACGGTTTTGGCTCTGACACGACTACCTTTACAATCACCAACAATGCGCGAGGCGCAAGTGTTAGTGCGGCAGACACTAGCTTCCGCCTTAACCCTGGCACTTCGGCGACTACTGTGGTCACGGTGACCAATACAGGTTCTGTGGCAACCGACTACACACTGGTGGTGGATAGCGGCCACGACTATGTGCGCTTCTCAACTACCAGCTTCAATATCGCTAAGGGCGGCTTCCAGGCAATCCAAATGACCGTAATAGTGCCGTCTGATGCCAGTGGCGCTCTAAGTGCCGGCTTCACAGTTAGCCCGCAGATTGATGGTAGTTCCGATTCGGTGGCTGTCAGTATCAACCCCAATCTGCCGCAGGATACCAGCGGCTGGGCAATAGACACCGCCAGCGTCGATTCCAACACGCAGTTCACCTTCACTCTTACCGGCCTAGCGGGCGATTTCACCATTGACTGGGATTTCGGTGATGGTAGTGCCGTCCGCAGCGATGGAGGTCTGTCGCAGTCGCACGCTTACTCCGCTTCCGGAGATGCGGCTGTCGGTCTGACTGTGACAGATGACTTAGGTCAGGTCACTAGCTTTAGCAGCGGTTTTGCGGTTACTAATGTGCCGCCCGCTGTGAATAAACCATCAGTCTCGGCTGAGGGAGGCACTGCGGTCGACGGCAACTCCGTGACCGCGGTCGAGGGGACAGAGATCGAGTTCGTGTTAACAGTGCCGACCGACTCCGACGGCAGCCTGACGCTGCTGCGTGTGGACTGGGGCGATGGAACCCATCGTGCTTACAGTGGCGGTGACCTGAGCGGCCCGTCACTCAACCTCGGGCATACTTACTGGGCGCCAGGCACCTATCAGGTGAGCGTTACCGCTGTTGATAACAGTGGAGACGAGACCATGGTGCAGGCGCAGGAAGTTACCGTGCGGGGAGATCGCACCGTGCTGGAGGAAGGCACTAACCAGCTGGGATTGCTGCTGCTGCTGGCGGTCTTCGGCTTGGCACTGTCCGCCACCGCCTATCACATTCGCAAAAAGGGATTTTCAGGAGATGAAACTATGAATGAGCAAGAAAGAACCCGCCTGTCAACGCTAGAACAGCGCATGGACACCGTCCGGGAGCGTGAAGAGCTGCTGGAGGTCGCCGCCTACGATGCTGCGCGTGTCACGACCAAGCTGGAGGACCACCTCAGTGCCTTTAAGGCAATACTAATCAAGGCACAGGAAGTTGCCGCGCAGGAGACGTTGTCTAAGCTGGAAGCTGAGGAAGCAGCTGCGACTGAGGCCGAAACCCAGCGCGAACTGGACATAGCTGAACCCGATTTGGAACTGCTGGCCGAGCGATTCCACGGCACACTGGGGAAGCTGGTAGAGACCCGCACTGAGCTTGGGACCATCGAAGAGCAGCTGGCATACGTTCTAAAGATGGAGCGTGACGAGCAGTTCGAGAAGTTGACCGAGCTGACCGAGTCGTACGAGTCCACACGGCGCAAGATTGAAGCCTTGGAGAACGTCCGTACCGCCCGCGAGCAGGCACGCGAAGAGTCCAACTTGATGGACCTGCTTAGTAGCAAGGGGCCCGTGGTTGCTGAGGATGACTTTAGCTTTGCTGACGATGACGAGGGAGACGACGATGAGGAGTTCGAAGTCGAAATTTACGAGGACGAGGACGGCTCCTTCTACTACATCGACCCTGATTCAGGCGAAGAAGTTCCCTGCGACGAAGACGGCAACCCGCTATAGGCCGGCGTGAAGCTGGACTGGTGGTGGCCGCTGCAGGCACGCCTTGCACGCGAGTTCGGACACGATCCGCGACGTGAAACTGTAGCACTGCGGATGCTGCAGCGGATGGCCCACCCGTCAGGCGAGCTGCCACGATTTACTGGCCGCAGCGTCGTTGTCGCTGGCGCGGGACTACGCCCGGATGAGGTAATTCCATCTGGGCTGTTGGTGGCGGCCGATGGTGCTGTTAGGGCATGCCGTGAGCAGCAGCGACTGCCAGTATTGGTGGTGAGCGACTTGGACGGCTATCGTGACGACCTGCGTTGGGCGATTAGTGGCGGCGCAGCATTGGTAGTGCATGGCCATGGCGACAACCTAGTAGCTCTGGGCGAATGGCTGCCACGGTTGCAACCGGTTGCGGTGACCGCAACACGGCCTGCACCTGGCGTCGCGTGCTGGGGTGGCTTTACAGATGGTGATCGCGCGGTGCTGACAGCGCTTGGCTTCGGCGCACGTCGGGTGCGGCTAGCAGGTTTCCGTTTCGACGCCGTGGGCCCTTACTCGGGGAGCAGTCGGGGTCGACTCAAGCAGCAGAAACTGGTGTGGGCGCAGCGCATCCTGCGCGCAATCGCTCAGCGTTATCCAGCACTTGAATTCTAGCCGACCAACCGGATGAAGGCATCCTCAAGCGAACTGCAGCTGGTCGCCGCGAGCAGTTCCGGCACCGTCCCGACCGAGAGCAGCCGGCCATGGTCAATGATTGCGATGCGGTCGCAGAGCGATGCGGCCATCTCGGTGATATGGGTCGAGAGCAGAACTGTGTGGCCACTCTGCGAGAGATTGCGCACCCACTCCTTTAGCAAGCGCGTATAGCGCGGATCGAGTCCAGCGGCTGGCTCATCCAGTAGCACGACTTCAGGGTCATGGACCAGTGTCATCGCAATTCCCAACTTCTGCCGCATTCCCTTGGAATAGGTGCCCACTTCAGCCTGTAGTTTGTCCCCTAGCCCAAGCGCTTGGGCATAGTACTTGGAGCGCTGCCGTAGCAATTTTGGCGAGAGCTTGCGTAGTGCCCCGACCAACTCGAGCATCTCTGCTCCTGTCAGTCGGTCGTAGAGAACGGGATTCTCAGGCAGGTATCCTAGCTTGGCCTTGGCACGCAGTGGGTGGTGCGCCAGGTCAACTCCTGCAATCTGCACGCTTCCGCGTGTTGGCTTCAGCAGTCCGCAGAGCATTTTGATGGTGGTCGACTTGCCAGCGCCGTTGCTTCCAAGTAGGCCAAACACCTCGCCGCGGTTGACCTGGAAGGTGACATCGCGTACAGCGCAGAGCGAGCCGTAGTAACGGGTCAGTCCTTGGACCTGAATCATCCTCCGCCCCATCGCAGTGGTCTAAATAGGCGTGGTCGCTGAGCCAGCAATGGCTGCCGTCGCACAGCTGTTGCGGGAGGCGGGCGATGCAACGCTGTTGACAGTGCGCCTGGTAACAGGCGTCCGTAAGCCCGGTCTACGGGGATATGACGAGTGGCGCGGGGCGCTATTAGTTGCCGTTAGCGAGCCTGCCTCTAGGGGCCGGGCCAACACAGCGCTGCTGGCACTGCTCGAGCGTGAACTGAGGCTAGGGTCTGGCAGTGCCGAGTTGGTGCGCGGTCGCCACTCGCGTTCCAAGCAGGTGCGACTTCCGCTTACTCGAGACGAGGCGGGCAATCGTTTGACGGAGGCGCTGCACTGAGCGACACCGAACGCCTTGAAGCGCTGGAAGTTTGGTTGGCACGACTCACTGAATTTCCGGGGCCAGTAGTTGTTGAAGGACAGCGTGACATAGTCGCTTTGCAGGGATTGTGTGACGCGCAATTGTTAGTGCTTAACAATGGCCATCCAGTGCTGCAGACTGTCGAGACGCTGGCACGCAAGTTGGGACCAGGCGGCCGTTTTGCTATTCTGACTGATTGGGACCGCACTGGTGGGCGACTAGCGCGGCAGCTGCGCGAGCTGGGAATTGCAAGTGACCTGCAACCTGATTCTGAGTTGAGGCGCGGGCTGGCACTGTTAGCGCGCCACGAAATCAGCTGCGTAGAAGAGTTGCCTTCGCTGCTTCAAAAGCTGCGCCCCAAGTAAGCTTAAACCCCAACCAGCTATCTGCCATCTATGGAAGCTGCCCCACTCGCACAAGCAAACACCATCGCGCACGGCATCTCTGCCAGCGAAGTCCATACTGTGCTGCGGCGGCACCAGCTAGTCGACGGTTTTGACATAGTTTTTGACTTGGAGAAATCGCACGGCGTTTGGCTCTACGACGCACGCAGCGAATCGGAGTTCCTAGATTGTTTTACCTGTTTTGCTTCATGGCCGGTTGGGTACAACCATCCCCTGCTGCAGGACTCTACCTTTCAAGCGCAGTTGCGCAGCGTTGCCTCTAGCAATCCCGCTAACTCTGACTTGTATACTCAGGAGATGGCGGATTTTGTCGAAGCCTTTGCAACGCGCGCTACACCACCTGGCTTTCCGCACCACTTCTGGATTGCCGGCGGGGCGTTGGCAGTCGAGAACGCGCTGAAGGCGGCGTTCGATTGGAAGGCGCGCAAGCTGGGACGCACTGACTTCGAGGCCGATGTCAACGACCTTGTAATATTGCACCTGCGCGAGGCGTTCCACGGCAGGAGTGGTTACACGCTCTCGCTGACCAATACCGTACCAGATAAAATTGGGCTGTTCCCTAAGTTTGCTTGGCCAAGGGTCCATAACCCGACTGTAGAGTTTGGTCCCGACGGTGAGCTTGCGAACGACATCGCAGCAGAGGAGGCGCGCGCCTGCGCCGAAATCGAGACCGCCTTTGCTCAGCACGACAATCGCGTTGCTGCAATCATACTCGAGCCACTGCAGGGTGAGGGGGGCGATAATCACTTCCGCGCTGAGTTCCTTCAGGCATTGCGTGACTACGCCGACGCGCGTGAGGCACTGCTCATTTTTGACGAAGTGCAAACCGGTTTCTGGGGCTCAGGAAAGCCGTGGCTCTGGCAACACTACAACATCGCGCCTGATATCGTTGCTTTTGGCAAGAAGACGCAGGTTTGTGGCATCTACTGCTCGGAACGTATCGATGAGGTTGAAGACAATGTATTCCAGTTCCCGGGACGTATCAACTCCACTTTCGGTGGCAGCCTGACTGACATGTTGCGTTGCCGCCGCTTCCTTGACATTATCGAAGCCGAGGCGCTGGGTGAGAACATCACTGCGCGCGGCGATGAGATGTTGGCGGGATTACGCATGACTGCGCGCGAAACTGGCGGCATGAGCAACGTGCGCGGCATCGGCAGCTTGCTGGCGTTTACCCTGCCGTCGCCGGCGAAACGGGACACATTGATGCAGGCACTAGCGCAGCAGAATGTTCTAGCGCTCAAAGCGGGTCCCACCTCGATACGATTCCGACTGCCTCTCATAATTTCGGCCGACGAGGTGCGAGAACTGCTCGCGCGCGTGCGTTCCGCACTCATGTCTTGCTAGCCGGGGGCAGCTGTGCCGCGTAGTGGTGTTCGGCGCAGTGGATTTAACTGCCCCTCGCTGGAGGAGTGTGCCTATCGACGATAGTAACCCTGTCATTGGGCTGCGTACAGAGGGGTTGGCCGAGCTGAAGCTGGGCCGCTACCGTCGTGCCCGTCGCACGCTTGAAAAGGCGTTGACAGTGAAACCGGAGAGCAAGCGATTGCGACACGATCTGGGAAAGGTGCACTTGGCGGCCGGACAGCCTGAGGTGGCACTGGAGGAACTCGGCCAGATTCCTGATGATGTCTCACATTCCGAGATTCTCTGGAAGGACCGTGCACTAGCGCATCTACAGCTCGGCAACCCGGAAGAAGCCTTGATGTGTGCCCAACAGGCGTTGGAGCGCAAGCCGAATTATGTCGCAGCACATGTCATGAAGGCACGTGCTCAACATGCACTCGGACAGGGCGAAGCCGCATTGGTGACTATTAACTCGGTCGCCAGACACCAGAAGCCTAATCGCGAGGTGCTCTACCGCCGCGGTAAGCTGCTGCACGCGCTGGGACGTTACAGTGACGCACTACAGGATTTCAACGCTATACTCGACCGGCGGCCGCGTGACCAGGCAGCACTAGAGGCGAAGGGGCTGAGTCATGACCAATTAGATGAGTCCGGTGCTGCGGCGGTAGCACTGCAGCAGAGCCTCGAGGCGGAGGACGAGGTAATTTACAATGATCGCGGTGTGGCTCTCTCGCGGCTTGGATACAACCACCGTGCCATTGAAAGTTACCGACGGGCGCTGGCGGCCAACCCACGCTACGCCACCTGCTGGTTCAATATCGGCAAGGCGCTCTTTAGGGTGGGCAACTTGAAGGAGGCGCTACAGGCATTTACACGTGCGACCGAGCTCAACCCCCAGAATCGCTCGGCGTGGAACAATCGTGGCGTGACGCTGCGGCAGCTCAACCGTATCGAGGAGACAATTCCCTGCTACGAGCGCGCCATTCAGTTGAAGCAGGACTATGCCTGGGCTTGGCACAACAAGGGCTACGCACTCGAGCTACTCGATCGCCCGCGCGAGGCGCTAGAGTGTTACCAGCAAACGCTGATGCACCAGTCAGGCCACGAGGACCACGACGGTTCCGAGTGGAAGCGGCTGCTCGATGATACCGAAAAGGCGATAACACGTATCGAGTTGATCCTGGAACATTAGATGGCTGACGTCAATGAGCTAGTGGAGCAGGGCGAGGTGCTGGTGCGCGAGGGGAAATTGCGCAAGGCACTAACTTGCTTCCGTAAGGCAGTTGACCTGGCGCCGGAGGACCCTTCACTGCACAATAGTATCGGCATGGCCGAGATGGCACGCCGCAAACCTAGACTGGCATTACAGGCCTACCAGCAGGCGTCCGACTTAGCGCCTGACATTGCACGCTATCACATGCGCTGTGGTGACGCACTGCAGCGGCTCGAACGCTATATGGAGGCTATTGAGGCATACAGCCGCGCGCTGGAGCTGGAGCCACGCAACGCGCCAGCGTGGAACAACCGTGGTTTTACTAATTTCATGCTTAATCGCTGGGACGAGGCGCTGCGCTGTTACGATGAATCGATGCGAGCTGACCCCACTTACGCGGTAGCGTGGTATAACTATGGTTACACACTTCAGCTCTCAGGGCGTCTCGCTGACGCCAAGGACTACTACCAGCGCGCAGTTGAGCTGGATCCTCGCGACAAGATTGCGTGGAACAACTTGGCCAATGTGCAGTACAACCAAGGCGAGTATGAACTCTCCATAGAATTATATCAAAAATCGGTGGAGATTGACCCGGAATACGTTATTGCCGTTAACAACATTGGAAATGCCCTAGACCACTTGCACCGCTACGAAGAAGCGATAACGTACCACGAGCAGGCGCTCGAATTGGACCCGACTTTCCACTACGCCTGGATGGCCAAGGGCCGGGCACTGTCTCAGCTCGACCGCCCCGAGGAGGGGCTCGAGTTTCTGGAAACGGCTCTCGAACTGGAAGCAGAGGATCCTGATTACCACGAGGCACTGGCGCGCTGTCTGAAGGCCCTGGCCCGGCTCGACGAGGCACGCCGCATCCTGAATCTGGGGCTGGCGGTTGATGGTCAGCACGTACTTTGCTGGGTTGCACTCGGTGATATCAGCCGTGAGCGCAACGACAATCGGCACGCGCTACAGTGCTATGACGAGGCAGTCCGCGCAATGGACAACCAGGCGCGCCGACGCATGCGCGACTTGGATTGGATGGAGAAGGGCAAGATTCTGCTCAACGCTGGAATGTTCAACGAGGCGGAGCGGCAGTACACCAATGCGCTGGTCGCGCACCCCGAGTCGGCACGCGCGCGTTTCCAGCTGGCGGAGACACTGCTCGAACTGGACCGCAATAAACAGGCACTTTCACTGATCGAAAATGCTTTGGAGTTACAGCCAGGATCTCGCGCCGGTAGACTGCTACTGGCCCGCGCACAGGGGTGGGATGCGGCGCGCGAAACACTCGCTGCTTTGCAGGCAGAATATCCTGATGACCATAATATAAAGCATAGTTTTGGGTTACACCTTGCCCTGCACGAGCCCGAAGTGGCACTGGCCCACTTGTCACTGGATGATTGGGAGTCGGCGCTGACGCGCTGTAGTTGCCTACGGGTGCTTGAGCGGTTAGAAGAAGCGGTTCTAGCCGCTGAAGCGGCGACTGAGCTAGCGCCTAAGCGGCTTGAGGTGTGGCTTGCGCTGGGCTGGAGCGCGCTGGAGGCTGGCGACACGGAACGCGCCAGTGCAGCGTTCGACGGTGCGCTCGGTTGCGAAGCCTCCGACGCGGAGGCACTGGCGGGCAAGATGGCCGCACTCGAGGCTGTAGGCAAGCCGACCGACGAGCTGCGTCGCCTGCTGGCAGATACGGAGCCGGAATTTGCTTGAAGCGGCGTTTGCCTAGGCTGAAATAGCCGCTTCCAGCACCTTTTCAATCTTTTCCGCCACACGCGGCCAGGCGAATTCTCGCTCAATGCGTTCGCGTCCGCGAACACCCATCTGCCGTGCGCGTTCAGGGTAGTCCCAGATGTTTTGCAATGCTGCAGCGAGTGCGTCGGGATCGAGCGGCTCGACTAGGAGTCCCTCCTCACTAGTGATAACATCGCGTACGCCGGGGATGTCGCTCAGCACCAGTGGCTTGCCCGATGCCATGCCCTCCAAACCAACAATGCCGAACGCTTCCAGCCGTGAGGTAGATGGTAGGACCACAGTGTCACAGGCGGCATAGTAAGCGGGCAGCCAGGCATCACCGACTGGGCCAGCAAAGCTAACCCTCTCTTGCAGGCCGCAGCTCCGTACTAGCTGATTCAACCAGTCGCGGTAAGGGCCGTCACCTACCACCACCAGTCGCCCTTGTTGGAGTCGCGAGAGCGCACGTATCAGAATGCCGACCCCTTTGTGCGGAACTAGCCTTCCGACAAAGAGCGCTAACGGCTCGTTGTCGGGGGTCAATCGCTCGCGTATATGCCCTCCGAAATTGGAGGGATGGAATTGCTCAGTGTCGACTGCGTTAGGTACTACCTTGATATCGCGGTTCCAGAGCGCACGTGAGGTGGCAGCATAACTCTCAGTGGTCGAGATGATGTGCTCCGCGCGCTGCAGCGGCTGATTGCCAAGAAAGCGCTGGTAGCCGCGTACCATCAGCGACCCCAGTCGTCCACGTAGTTCCAAGTCGCAATGGTAGGTGATGACTAGTGGTTTTCCTGCTTTTTGTGCGCCGCGTGCGGCGAAGAACTCAGTGAACGGCGGTGGCGAGTGGACATGCACCACGTCCGCCTCCGTTGTAGCTATATCCTTGGCAAAGCCAGGCGCGATAGGGGTGTTGAAGAGGTTAAGCCACTGCGTTACACGCCTGACTGGGAGACCACGCACAGTTTCCCGCTCCGGCATGCGTGCGTAGCGCGAGGTAAGCACATCGACAGTGTGGCCCCGCTGCTGCAGGTTTAGCGCTAGCCCCAGTACATGCGACTCGACACCGCCGTAGTGAGGGTAAAAGTAGGGTGTCACTTCGAGGATGTGCATTAGAGTATTCGGGAGCCGGCCGCCCAACTGCCTGAAACGACGCGACCGGGACCGACCACGGTTTCTTCACCCAGAATGGTACCAACGTTGAGTGAGGCGTTGATCCCCGTCTTTACGTCGTCACCTAAAATGACGCCCAGCTTGCGCAGTCCGCTGTCGACCCGCTCGCCCCTGATGATGACGTAGATGCTGGCGCCGTCGTGTCGCAGGTTGGCTATTTTGGTTCCGGAGCCAAGATTGCAGTTGCGCCCCAGAATGGAATCGCCGACGTAGTTGTGGTGCGGCGCTTTTGAGCGTTCCATCAGAATTGAGTTTTTCACCTCCGAAGCGGCGCCCACTTTCGCTCCAGTGCCAAGCATGGTCGCGCCACGGATGCAGGCGTTTGGCCCAACTATTGCGTCAGGGCCAATCCAAACAGGCCCTTCAATGCGACAGCCTGCCTTGACTATTGCGCCTGCGGCGACGTGCACTGCACCCTTTAGCACAGTACCTTCCTCTACAATGCCTTCGATAGATGATTTCATGCGGGAGAGCAGTAGCGTGTTGGCGGTGAGCAGGTCCCATGGCCTCCCTAGGTCGAGCCAGTCACCCTCCACCTCCACTACGGTAATGCCTTGGGCAACAGCCTCCAGCGCAGTTGTTAGTTCATATTCTCCCCGTGGTGATCTTTCAATTGCCTTAAGCGCTTCGAAGATGGAAGGTGCGAAGCGGTAGATGCCGGCGTTAATACCGCCCGGTCCTTTGCCGCTTTTCTCGATGATGCTTACCAGTTTCCCCTTGTGCGCCTTGATAAGGCCATAGCTGCTGCAATCAGCGACCTGTGCAATCGCTAGCGCATGCTCGCCAGTTGCGGTTGTGAGTGCACGCAGCGTTTCCGTTGTGACGAGCGTATCGCCGTTCAGGCAAAAAAATATATCATTCAATTTTCCAGCCGCCTGTGCTACTGCATGACCGGTGCCGAGCTGTTCTTCTTGCACTAGGTATTCCAGTTCGAGCCCGAAGCGCCCCCCGTCACCGAGCGTCTCGCGTACCTCGCGCATGCGGTAGCCCACTAGCACTACCACATGCTTGACTCCAACTTCGACCAGTGCGTGCAGCTGGTGCTCTAGAAATGGCGCCCCGCCAGCCGGTAGCAATGGTTTCGGCAGCCGCGCAGTCAATGGTCGCATGCGGGTTCCCTGGCCAGCGGCCAGGATGAGCGCCTGTTCAACCAAGGAATTCCTCCAGCTTCACCAGTAGCCGCTCACTCACCAACGCGCCGTCAATCCGGCCGCGGAATTCCCCCATAACCGCTCCCATCAGTGGTCCCATCGCCTCCATCCTGCGCTGCTGCACAAAATCCTTGCGCTCTGCAAGCAGTTCGTCGATGAACGCGTCCAGATCTGCATTACTGCTGCTTTCAAGCCGCAATACTTTCCCGCGCGCCAGCGTTGCCAGCGCATCGTCAACACCCTCCTTCGCTAGCTTTCCACTGGCAACTGCCTCGATCAGCTCTTCCAGCGCTGCCTTGCCCGGAGTAGGAAGCCCTGCTTTTCGCAGTTCGGGTAGCTGATGCAGCAGCAGCCGCGCCGCCAATTTGGGGGAACTGCCCATCGTTACCAGTTCGTAGAAGCGTCCGTCCAAGCTAGCACGTACTAACTGCTCCGCCTGCTGCGTACCGAGCGGGAGCGCTGCACTGCGTTCATCAAGCGTTGGCGGCAGTTCGACATTCTCGCTAGTCAATTTCAATGGCGGGATGTCAGTTTCGGGATACATGCGTGCCGCGCCTGGCATCGGTCGCAGGTAGCGGCTGCCGCCTTCCGTAAGAACGCGCCGCACTTCGTGCGGCACTCCCGCCTTTCGGGCACGGTTACAGGCGCGCTCTAAGGCAGCCATAGCAACCTCTTTTTTCTCGAATACAAGTATAAAAGCGTCTGTCTCACCACATTTGAGCTCTGCGGCGATTGTCTCTGCCTCATCCACCGAGACGCCCTGTGCTGGTATTTCGTCGCTGTGCAGCAGTCCGGCCACACCCGCACGGCGCACGTGGTCTGCCAACTCGCGCCCTAGTCGCGGATGGCCTAACGGAGACTTGGTAGTTCCTAGCAATCCCGCCCAGCCCGGGAGTCGGCAGCTCCACGCGCTAGTAGGCGGATTCGCCAGTAGTCGCGTGACCTCTGTCACTGGCCCCGGCTCGGAGCGGGTGATTCCAGCCAGTTTTGCCTGTCGTTCCATCTCGTCTTCAACGACTTGAGGCATCGTGCCCAAATCCTGGAACCCCTTCAATTCGACACGCCTTCCTTCTGGAATGGAGACGTTTACGTCCTGCCTGATGGTGCCGAGTCCTCTTCGCACGCGACAGGCGCGCAGTAGCCGCCCAAGTGCGCGCGCCGCCGCCTGCACTGCCTCGGGTGTGTGGAGTTGCGGCGCGGTAGAGATTTCCAGCAGTGGCACTCCCAGCCGATCGAGCAAAAAATTATCGTTGCCATCGCCCCGACGACATGAATCTTCCTCCAGGCAGAGCTGTTCGATATCGACGCTGCCACCGTCGTATTCCAGCCGGCCACCGGTGGAGACCAGTGCGGTGCGCTGGAAGCCAGTAGTGTTGGAGCCGTCGACGACTACCTTGCGCATGAAATGCATTTCTTTTAGTGGCTGCGCGCCGAGCAGTTGGGCGACCTGCAGCGCAATTTTGACTGCTTTCGGGTTAGGGCCACGTGGTGGCTCTTCGTCCGCCTCGACTAGGCAGTTTCCGTCGCCTTGGTGATAGCCAAAATCACGCACATTCTCGGCCGCAGCTGCAGTATCAACCTGCCCCATCTCACTAGTGGTTGCATGCAACCGCCGGCTGAATCCCAAATCGGGGCTACCGGTTCCGGCGGGACAGCTACAGAAGAGCTTGCCGCAGTCGAGCTGTTGGTGCACTTCCAGCCCGGCGGTAAGCGTCACGGTGGTGGATGCTTGCCCGTTTTAAAGGAAAAGGCGTGTTTTTGCCGCTGCAAAAGAATAAGAGCAATCAGCCCCAGGAGCGGTCCTACCAATAGGAAGCCGAGTGCCAGCGCGCTGAAAAGCGCCCCCAGTTGCGCCGCTAGGAACGAGCTGCGCTGCCATGCGGCCCAAGCACCGCCCAGACCAATCAATGAGAATATCAGCATCAGGAAAGGACACCAGGCAAACATTCCGCGCCAGAGCTCTTGCACCGGCTGTTCCTGTTCCGTCGCAGTTCCCTCGCCCTCTAGTAGTGTGAACCTGAACAGATTCACTCCCGCGGTAGGTTCCATGTTAGCGTCTTGCTCAGCGATGAAGACTTCCGACCACGCGATACGGTGGTTACCAGCTTGCACCTCAAGTGTGCGCATGCCACTGTTCACGGTGGTTGTGTAAGTCCCCGCTTCTCCAGCTGTTAGGTTGGCAGTTGCATCGTCGATTAGTAGCGTCACATTGTCAAGCGGTCCGGTGGCGTTGACGACCTCAATCGTAATCTCGACTTGCTGCAAGCCATCATACTCATCAGGCATGATGTGGACGCCCCATGCGGTCGCCAGCCCGGTGAGCGACGCCGCTAGGATAAGCAGCGTAATTGCCCTGGTCCCACCCGCCACCGGTCGCTCGTGCATTGGAGGTCCTCGGTAACGCAGATAGTCGTCCGGTACCGCAGGTGACGCGCTGGCCGTCGCTGGTTCGGGCGGTTGTGACGCTGTCGGACCGGTAGACCCTACCTTCACCGCGTCACCATCTGGCAGGAACTCAAGCTCGCTGTGGCATTCACGACAGCTACTGGTTGAGCTGGCATCGCCTCCTGGCAGCAGGACTGACTGTTCGCTCTGACAGACCGGGCATTCAAAGACGTGGCGGCGCATCTACGCTACTTCGGGACCGGCAGTGCTCCCGCTGGTTTTTCCCTTCCCCTTCTGGAACTTGACTTGCGGGACCTCGACTTTGACTGGCGGTGGCAGGTTCAGCTTACGTGCCAGCACGAAAACTTCGAATGAGCCCTGTGACAGGACGGCGTTGTGGACTTCCTCGGCGGCGCCGTCGGGCATCTTGTGCTCGCGCTCCCAGAGTTCCTGCACTTCCCGGGCAGTCCCGCCGTCACCATTAGCGTAGGTGATTTCACCGTCAAGCTGGACCATTCCCAGCCCACCATAGGTTACGGTATATCTATACTCGACAGTCGCGCGCTCCTTGCCAGTGGTGCGAATCGAGAGTACTGTGGTGTTGTGGTCGATCCGCACTTGCTGCGGTCGCCCGCTCCGGCGGTGGCGCCGTGCCTCTATACCTGTGATGCGGAAACCACTGACCGCCATGTTAGGCACCACCGGCACCGGTTTAATCACCTTTGCGCCCCATTCGGCTAGAAGGCCATGACGTGCGTTGTCTCAGCCAGAGCGGTGGCGACCACCTTTTTTTTAAGCCGTTGCCGTCCACCGTGCATGGACCCGCGCGTCGTTGCGGTCAGTCTACTGTTGTTGACCGCAACGCCAAGTTGCCAAGAGCCAAACCCGTCACGCACTATTGTTAGTTTGCAGTTGGACTGGGACGGCGAGCAGGCGTGGGTTTACATTTACTCCACTCCACGGGTACGTATGGGCAACCTGACTATTGCCTTCGAGAACGATACACTTCGTGAGACAGGTGTTTACACGCTACAGCGATCTACAGATGTAATCGAGTTCAGCCTCATGGTCGAGGCGGAGCTGGCTGGCGTATTCTGGGGTTTCTACGGAAACGTGACGCTCGAAGACCAAGGCATCGAGGAACCAGATTACCACGCTTTGGTAACAATACTTGTAGAGGATGGTGAGCCAGATGATGAGGACTGGGAACTGCCCCGCAGCCGCCCTATGGAGCGACTGCCATGAACTTGCTGCGCGCACCGCTCAGCTTCCAGCTCACAATTGCCGTTGTGAGCGCGCTACTGCTCTATCTGGTTCTGTTCCAGCTGAATATCATTGATTTCTCTGTAGGCGAATTGCTCGCGTTCTACACCTTCTCGGTTTTTACGGTAACGCTCTTCGCGGTGCTGGGTGGCGTGCTGCTGGGTATGTTTATCGCCACCCGTGCGCTCTCTAGTCAGGGTTTCACGCCGTTTGAGGTTTCGATGCTCAAGCTGCGCGATGATGTCCAGAACCTGAAGCAGGAACTGGGTGAATTACGGCGACTGCTGGAAGGCAATGAACCGGAGTAACAGTTTTATAAAAATCGCTAAGAGTGGCACCACATGACTCGCTCCGCTCGCTGGCTGACGCTTTCAGTTCTGATTATACTTTTGCTATCGCCTCTGGCAGGTGTCTCCACCTTCACTTCCGTACAGCAGGAGCTGCTACCGAGCGCGTCCCGAGACAGTGGCCGTGGGTCGGGGGACGATTACTCTGTCGAGCTGTATGCCGGAGAGCGGCAGGAAGGCGATGAAGAGCTGACCCGCAACCAGACTCGCAGCTATGATTTCCTAGTCGTTAACGCCGGTTCGCAGAACGACACCTACAATCTGACAGTTGATTGGGACGACCCGGAGAGCTATGGGTGGCAAGGGTCGCTTTCTGTCGTTAGCATCTACATACCTGCGGGTCAGGACCGCACCTTTGACTTAGTTGTGACATCGCCTCGTGGAGGCGTAGTGAGGGACAACACAACTCTGTTTAATTTGACTGCGACTTCGACTAACTCCACTTCGGTCAGTGCCAGTGATTTGCATCTGGCGCGCATCATCACTCCCTACGCAGTTGACGTCTACGAAATGCACCCTGCTTCGCAGTTCGCCAAACGCGGTGAGAAGGCAAGCTTCGGCGGCGAAATCAAGAATGTGGGTGATAACACAGATTCCTATGCGCTGCGAATAGATTTTGTGCCGAAGGATTGGATTGCTGAGCTTTCAACCACCGACATTGACTCGCTGCTATCGGATGATAGAGCCCAGTTCCAGGTCGAGGTTACGGTCCCTGACACTGCCGGGCAGGACGAATACGCACTGGTGCGCATTACGGTCACTTCCAAGACTACCGAGTACTCCCACATTGACGGTGAGTCCTGGGCCAAGACTATTGCCTCCGACGGTCGCATCTATGGGGTAGACCTGCAGCCAGATTCGGACAGTCGGCAAGCGATTCCCGGGGGCTTGGCAGAGTATGCATTCACAGTTACCAACAGCGGTAACGAGACAGACACAATCCTGCTGGAAGTGGACATTGGTGAGACACAGGGCTGGA
>CALBFM010000085.1:0-6044 GCA_937893445.1 uncultured euryarchaeote | reverse complement strand
TGCGCCGGCGTCGCTGAAGGCGCTATCTCGTCCATCGTAGCGCCTGCAGAAATTCCAAGGGGGAGGGGTGTTTTCGCGGGGTTCTGGTAAAATACAGGGCAATATCAGGCAAGGTCCCCGAATAATATTAATGAAATACCGACCTATGCGCCATACGAATCTATCCAAATGGTACGGTATGCATCTGAGGCGCTGCGCAAGCTGAAACGGTAGATGCCGTACCCAGCCAGCGCGAAGAGTGCGCCCATCGCCAGCCCAAGCGCGTAACGCGTCCCGTCCGGCAGCGAATACATCACCATTGCCGTCGCGGGGAACACCGCCAGCAGCGCAGACATGAACGCCGAAGCGCCGATGAGCATGAATTGCGTCAGAACGTCAGGATTCCCCCGGTCCTGCTCGTCGAAGCTGGCAAAGACGGTCCCAGCCCACAAGCCGAGGCCGGCGTTGGCGAGCGCCAGAGCCACGATAATCTCGCCGAAGAATAGCGTTACCTGCCACGGGAAGCCGGCCGCTAGTGGCAGTGGCAGCCAGACCAGCACAAGACCGGGGAGTGCAAGCAGCAGCAGCGCCAGCCCTTTGCCAGCCATCACCGTGCGCGCCTCGACAGGTAGCGTCTTGAGCACCCACAAACGGGGGCCCTCGAGGCCGACCAGCGCCGTGCCAACTAGTGTACACTGTAGTAGCGCCGCCATGTAGAGTGAGAGCGCCAGCAGCCCAGGATAGTAGTGGTGAGGTGCCAGGTCACCTATCGTCTCGGCTGGGATGCCAGTGCGAAAATACCAAAATAGAAGAATGGCCGAAATAGAGATCGTCGAAAGTGTCGAGGCGACAAAGTCCCGCTCGCGGATAGCCGACGTCAGCTCTTTGCGCGCTACTGCCGAGACACGACGGCCCACCAGTCGCCTCAGCCAGCGGAGCTCCATCACCCGCCACTTGAGCGTCGTGCCGGTCCCCAATCGCTGCGCTGCAACGGCATCAAGATAGATGCTGTCAGCGAGCCAGAGGTACCCGAGTAGCAGCAGCAGCGCGCCAGTAGAAACCTGCTGCACCAGCTCTGGCTCTGCATGTGCATAATTGGCGAGGTACATCAGCAGTGCCAGCAACGGTGCAAGTGTAGCAAGGTAGCGAAGCTTGCGTGAAAACGGCTGCAACCCACCCAGCACTGAAAAGAGAAAGCCACAGAGCGGGGCCAGTAGTGTGTAGAGCAGCAGCAGCGGCCATATTTCCGACGGGGGGGTGAGTGGAATCGAAGCGGCTCTCAGCACCAGCATTCCGATGACGACGCCTGCCGCGACCAGCAACAGCGCCGAAAGTGCAACCGCACTAAACTGCCCCAGCATCACGCTACGAGGTCGGACCGGCTGCGCTAGGTGCAGGTCTATCCGCCGCGCGCGCAGTGCGTGCCGCTGCGTCGTGCCGGCTGACCGCAACAGCAGCAACACGAACAGCAGCAGCAGCACAGTGCCGTATCCCTCGTCAGGAAACTGCTCCGGGCGCGCTGCGACGAAGGCAATGATGCGCAGCAGTATGAAAGTCATAATCAGCGCTAGCGTGCCCATCAGCGCTGTCGCCGCCGGATGGCGCTGCACCGAACTGGAAAAGCGACGCCAGCTGCTGCGCAGCTCTGCCCGGCAAATCGCAATGGCGCTCACGACCAAAACGCCGCCGCGTTCATCCGCCCATCCGGTCGAGCCGCCGCGTCTCGCGCGACGCGCGCCGGTATTCACGGTAGTGGTCGCGACAGAGTTTCACTCGACGTCCGGCAGTCAAGTCAAGATTGGGCAGTGCCTCCACCACGCGCGATCGCGGCTGCGACCGCTTGGGTGCGCCGTCACAGCCTTCAACCGCACAGCCGCCGGAAGTAGCAGGAGCATCACTTTCAGGAACTTCGCGGCGGCGCATAGCACGGCAGCTAACAGAATTACTTAAAACAGCCTCACCGAGAATCAAGCCCGCCGGCGTGCGCCTCGAAGTGTCCACAGGCAGGGCAGAGACCGCCCTCAAGCAGCGGCGTGTCGCACTCAGGACACCAGCCGGGCGAGTCCTCGGGAGTAGTCTCAACAATCCACTGCGCCGCGAGCAGGCAGCCGATGGCGCCGACGACCATCATTGCCTTGAGCGCCAGCTGCGGCCAGTCACCCGCCGGCAGTAGCAGAGCGTCGATGAAGAGCAGCAGCCCGCAGGCGATGACCGAGAATGTCCACTTGGCATGTGGGCCGGGGCGGTAGTGGTAGAAATAGGCGACAGAAATCACCAGCAGGATAAGCAGCTGGCTGTAGCAGACCAGGGCTTCGAACTCCACGACCGACGAGGGCGGCCTCGACTTAAATCGTTCAGTCGAGGGTAATACTCGGCATCAGCGGGCGCGTCGCGAAGCCCTTGAGCGCGAAGTTGGACCCCTCGCCAACGCGGCAAACAAAGAGATCGCGGTGATGTCGCGAGAGGCCAAACTCGTCGAAGCAGGCGACGCCGCCGCACACCTCCATCGCCAGCGTCAGCAGGTCGCTGGCGCGGCGCGAGCACTCGACCTTCACCTTGGCGGCTGACTCGCGGTCCAGCGTCCCCGCGTCGTAGCGGTTGCACAGGTCGATAAGCCAGGTTAGCCCCTGTTCGAGCGCGATGTCCATGTCCAGCACGACGTCCTGTACACGCTGGTAGCGGCCTAGCGGTCCGCCCATGATTTCACGCTCCTGCGCGTATTCGCGCACCCTGTCGAGTGCGCATGCCAGAGAAGCCAGCGAAAGCGCGGCGATGAAGAGCCGTCCGCCGTTGAGTGACGTCACCATCACCCGGAATCCCTCGTTGTGGTCACCAAGAAGGTCGTCCTCGGAAACGCGCACGCTGTCGAGCATTATTGAGCCGGTCGATGACTGTTCCCACAAATCCTTGCCCGCCATCTCCTGGTAATGGACATCTTCAGACTCCATCGGGACGATGAAACAGCTGGAGCGGTGGCCCGGCTTACCATCGGGATCGGTAAGCGCGTGGACGATGACATGCGACGCCCATCGAGCATTGGTGGACCAGCACTTCTCGCCTCGAATAACCCAGCCATCGCCGTCGCGTGTCGCCGTGACTTGGGGGTTAGTAGCGTCGGTCCCACGCCCCGGTTCGGAGAGGCCGAAAACGAACATGCGCTTGCCGGCCGCCAGATCCGGGAGATGCGCTGCCTTCTGCGCTTCTGTGCCACAGAGCTGCAACGGCTTCGCACCCAGCGAGAGCGCCGCGCCCGGCGTGATGGCCAGAGACTGCGACTGGTAACCAAGCGCCAGCCCCATCAACAGCAGGTCCAGCTGCGAACCGCCCTGTCCGCCATATTCCTCAGAGACAGTGACGCCGAACAGTCCCATTTCGGCCATCTGTGCAATGGCGTCATCAGGAATCAGCTGGTGTCCTCGCTCCCACTCCAGCCAGCGCGGCGCGATAGCATCGTCAACGAAGTCGTGAATCGCCTGGTGAAATGTCTGCTGCTCCTCTCCCACCAGCCTCTCTAGATAGTAATCTAGGCGCCTCGCCATAATTGAGTACTAAGCTGTATGTTAAAGTGGTTATCGTGACCGCCCTATTGCGCCACGCGGAGGCTCGGGCTCATAATCTGCCTGAAGTTCAGGTGGCCATTCCCTAGGGCTATCGTCCACACCTTGAAGAATGATGTAACCAATTATCATTATAAAAAGGAGAAATGTGATTGCTGCTGGTCTTCCAAGACCGAGTTCATCCACTATTATCGCCCATGAAAGAGGACCAATGATAGTTGCAAAACGACCTACCATACTGTATAATCCATAAAATTGACCAATATAACGTGGAGGTGTCAAAACAAGCATGTATGGTCTATCTGCACACCATGTTCCACCAAGAGCTATTCCTGCCAGGAAAGGAGCACCCCAAATGAGCCATGCTGGTAGTCCCAACCAGACTGTAGAAATTAATAGAGAAAATGTCGCAAACCAGATCCATAAAACTAGATTCAAAGTTATTTTTGGACCTACAATATCGACAAGATAACCCCACAAAAAACCGCTGACAATAGAACTTAGAATTCCTATAAGCATATACTTTGCAATATCTGCAGTTGTCATTCCAAATTCCTCACTAACATAAATTGCGGCAAAGGCTGTAGCTGTGTTGGCCGCATCCGTATAGAAAATTCGACCTACAAGAAACCTCCCTAGACCTGGGAAATCATCTACCATGGATATTGTTTTACGTAACTGTTTGAGAGTGCCAGAAACTGCTTTCATAATTGATCCGTCGCGGAATAAAGGAGTTGACGGCGTAGAGAAATATACGAAGCCACATGCAATTGCTGCAAAAGGCAGAACAAATCTCAGTGAATTATCCAATAAAACAAAAATCAGAATTGATAGAAATGAAAAAATAACCATTAAACCTGACCAGAAATTATCTTGTTCGTTCTCTTTAACAAAAACGAAACAGGGTATTGCAAAAATTAGAAAGAGGATTGCTGTTGCCTGAAATACTGTTTGTAATGGGTAACCAAGAATTTCAATTAGTGCATATCCTACAATGACGCCAATTAAGGAACCTACATAACCGATTCCTATACCTATACCTCCAATTCTACCTCTATTTCCTGGTGTTGAAATTGTAGCTAGAGTAGAATCATAAAAAATTAAACCGGCTTGATAGAAATAATTAGCAAGAACAAACAATCCTAACGAGAAATAGAGTATTGTATGTTTGTCCCATCCCTCCTTTTCGTATCCTAAAAGGGCCGTAAAACTAACACAAAGAAGCGTTGTGAAAAACAAGAATGGCATTCTACGATTTGCTTGATCGGATAGTGCGCCAATAACTGGTGCTGTGAGAAAAACTAAAGCCATGGAAACTGCGTTAGCATAAGCATAGTCAGAATCAGAACCGCCTACATCGTCGTTTATAATCCAGAGAGTGAAATAAAATGAAACAATCAAGATTGAAAAGATAGTATTACCAAGGTCATAGAATGCCCATGACACTATGCCGAACATAGAGGTCTTGGAAGTTATACTCTCCTTTGGTTTCTTGGCCTCTTCTCTAAACTCCCTTACCTTTTCTTTGAGTTCTCTTGTCTTGGAAAGGATTCTCTTGGCAGGATTCATGGAGTTTTACACTACCGAAGAATCTGAATTTTGGGAATCTAATAATTTCTTTCTCAGGCGCTCATCCTCAGCTCTAGCATCTGCTCTTCCGGCCTCAATATCTACCATATAAAGCAATCCTGCACCTATCAAAAGAAGCAGAGATATACTGAAAATTCCAACACGGCTATCGTATACAACTGCCATGAAGAAATAGAGTGTGGGTCCCATAAATGCGGCCACTTTGTTGAAGAAACCAAAGAAACCAAAGAATTCCGTACTACGGGTTTTAGGTACAATTTGGCCAAATATACTACGAGCAAGACCTTGTGATCCACCTAGAAGTGTACCCATCAAACATCCAAGAATCATGAATTGAAGGAATACCGTCAATCCAAGTGGTTCCCAAATGTTACCTCTGGCCCAAATAGGTATGAAATCAAGAGAGCCATCACCGAGACTAGTAGGATGACCTGTGCCAACTGAGGCGGTTCCATCCAATTCTCCACCCTCAACGCTTGTGCTGAATCTTGTATCATCAACAGAGGTTATGAATGAGCTAATGTCATCGTTGACAACTTCATCGAGAGGCACCTTGTTTGGTTCCTCTTCAGTTTCTCCCCAAGCCCATACCAAAAGTTGTTCCTCTTTTTCATTTACTTCAGTTGGGAGAAGATGCGCCCATTCCTTGGCCCATGCTTGCTCATCAAACTCTTCGTCTTCATAATCCAATTTTTGAGCTATCTCATGTGTTGACCAAGATACATGGACGGTATATGCCTCAGAACTCTCGTCCCACTCGTACAGGATATCGTGCTCTTCATGTAATTCTAGTTCAAGCGGGGCAAAGGCAAGTGCGGCAAAACACAAAACAACCCATCCTGCAATCGAAATAAAGAGGGCTCTTTTGGTTCCTATTCTATCTGCAATCTTAGTGAATATGATTGCAAAAGGTGCTGC
>CALBFM010000084.1:0-24356 GCA_937893445.1 uncultured euryarchaeote | reverse complement strand
GGGCAGCTGGTGGAGCAGTGGGGGGCGCTGCGGGTGGTGGTGCAGCCGGCGACGCAGCACCTGGCTGGGCCTGCAGCGTTAGCGGTGTCGCACAGGTTGGGCACTTGACGGTGAGCGGTCGTTGGGTGTCGATAATCTGTAGCTGTGTTTGGCAGCCTGGGCACGCGACCGTAACAGGTCCGGCGGCAGCGCTTGGAGGTGGTGCTGCTGGGGTGGCTGGTGGCGCGGCCGCAGGCATTGTGGTTTGTGCAGCGGCTGCCGCCGCACCAGCTGCATTAGCAGCATCCTCGCCCATTGCACCCCACTCATCAGAGTAGGCGGCCTGGTCTTCACCGCGGGCCACTTTGCGGGAGCGCTGCTGCAGGTAGAATACTGAGGAGACACCGAGGCCGATGAGCAGCACTGTCCCGACAAGGATTTCAATTGGCACTGGCAGTTGCTTATCCTGCCCTAGATTCTCAGTCTGGCTGCCGCCTCCGTCGCTGAGACTGTTGACGTGGATGGTCAGCGATACAGACTGCGAACTAGATGAGTCGCCGACTGAGGTGGCGGTGATTTCCAGAGTCGCCATAGTTCCTTGTGATTCGGCCGGCGGCCGCACCGCGACTAGCACCCCCTTCTCACCCTCGGATGCTAAGAAGATGTCTTCGGGAATGTCCAGCGTCCAGCCCTGTCCACCTGCCGTGAACTCGGCAGTGATTAGGGCAGTGTCACTGACACTGGCGCGGTTTTTCACTTGGACGTAGGTCGCGAAGGTAAGCTGCTGCTCAGCATCTACGTTGAAGCTTGCCGGAGCAGGGAGGCCGCCCTCCTTTTCGTTGGCGAGCTGGATGTCGTAGTCACCCTCAACTTGCACCTGGACAGTCGTTTGTGCCAGTTCGCCGTCGCCTACCTGTACGGTCACCTCGATAGTCACTACATCGCCAGCATCAGCGCCGCTAGCGATAGTCACGGTAGCTCGAGCGTTTTCTGTTGAGCCGTATCCTTCCAGCATGGTGTCGCCCCCAGCCGAGAAGGTCCATCCACTAGGTGTGTTCTCCGGAGTGTCGCCCATGTACCACGCGCCGCGCGCTAGCTGGAAGTCAACAACATCCTCGGACCATTTGTTGGTGACCCTGAACTTGAGTACTACCGAGTCGCCGGGTCCCCCTGCGCCGAGCGCAGTAAGTGGTTCCAGCAGCAGTCCCTGGAACACCCGCACATGGGTAGTCAACTCCAGCTGCGTCGAGACAGTCCCCTGCAGCTGTGAGCGGGCGGTCACTTGCACCGTCAGTGTCTCGCTGTAACTGGCGTCGGACGGTGCGGTCACTTCTACGGTGACGTAGCCACTGGCATGGGCATCTAGATTAATCTCGTCATCGCCATTCACCATCTCCGCCTCCCAGCCGCCCGAGGCGCCATCTATCTCGAGATCAAAGGTATCTTGGCTATTGCCAGAATTAGTTACTTTCAGCTGGTAGGTTGTAGCTTCGCCAATCTCGGCCGAGCCGTTGCCCGCTACGCCCTCGGCGGGTGTCAGCGCGACATCTACCACCCGGCTCACATCTATCTGTAGTTGGAGCTGCCTGTCCTCGTCCGGGTCCTCCTCAGTCAGGTCATGGCAGTTCAACTCGATGGCATGACTGCCATAGAGTGCACTTGTACGCGGCTCGACACTCACCCTGATTCCGGAGCGTAGCTCGTTGCTAGGTAGGTTGAACTCCAGCGATCGTGATTGCCCGCCTAAGTCGTTGTTGCCATCACTTGACCACCATACCTCCAGCCCGTTATCAGAGAGAGCGTCGGCATTCGGGATGGTGAGCTTGAAGCGTCGCTGGTCAGAGTTGAGGTTCTCCAACTCAACTGTCAGGTTGGCCCAGTCACCACCCGGGTCGACGTCCGCCTCTCCGTTGGCTGGGGTGTCAAGCTGGAACTCGAAATCACTCTGGGCGGCCTGTACGCCCGGTAAGAGCAGCAGCAGCGCAATCGCGAGCCAGCGCATCGAGAGGGGCTCCCACACATCCATTCATATAACTGTTCCGCAACTCTGGCGTCGTTTGGAGATCACAGATAATCATTTCCACCTCGACCCACGCGGACGGCGTGGCGACGCCGTGCGCGACTTCCTGAAAGCGGGCGGTAGTCGATTGGTACTAGTCCACAAGCCCTATAGTGAATGGCAGAAACTGCGCCAGTTCGAGGCACAAGTCGCTACGACGTTAAAACTCGCTGGAGAAGCACGCAAAGCTGGCGCGCGGGTAGCAGTAGTAGCGGCACCTCATCCAGTCACGTTAGTCCGTATGGCTGAAGCCTTGGGTCCGGCAGCGGCCGAAGACCTCTATTTAAAAGCAGTAGAGTATTGCTGCACGCTAGTTGATACAGGTGAGCTAGTGGGGCTAGGCGAGCTAGGGCGGCCACACTTTCCTGTTACAGAGCAGGTGTGGGAGCAGGCTAATCGCGTGCTGGAGACAGCGCTAGTACACACGCGTGATGCTGGTGGCGCAGCGGTGTTGCATACCGAGTCGGGAACGCCCGAAGCTATGTCCGAGCTCGGTGCTATCGCTGACCGCGCGCGCTTTCCGAAGGCGCGACTGGTAAAGCACTACGGCGGTCCTGGCGCATTGGAGGAGCCGGCCGGGCTGGTAGTGTCGGTAATTGCCTCACGCAAAAATTTACAGACCGCCACCACTTCGGGAGCGGAGTTCATGCTCGAGACCGACTACCTCGATGACCCGGACCGACCAGGTGCCGTAATGGGTCCGAAGACAGTACCGCGCCGCACACGCGCTGCGCTGGAAAGCGGTATTCTGGATCAGGAGTTGGCGCAGCGAATTCATGTTGACCTGCCCGACCGGGTCTACGGCCGTTTCTCCTGAAGTTACGCTTTGGCCGGCGCGGGAGAGTGCTCTCCGCGTTTAGAATAGCTGTCGTTAGCTAGTAGTGGTTGAGATTCTTCCAGTTCTAGATCCCATTCCAGATTGAGTCGCCACTGCCGTGCCCACGCCTCAATGACGTGCCGCTCGTGGAGATTGCCGATGAATCTGGTGATAATGGCATCCTTGCTGCGTCGACTCATCTTGAACGCACCGGTACGTTGCGTGCCGGAGTAGATGACATAGCACGCTCCTAGTCCGAACTCTTGCCGGATTTCGGTGGCAAAATAATGCGCTAGCCGATCCGCTTGGTGCAGGACAAAGCTACCCTGAAAAACATGGCCACGGACGCGCTGCAAATCTTCTTTCAGGAGCCACATCAGCGTGGCGTCGCCCTCCTGCAGGAAGCCCTTGACCAGTACACCCTCTCGTTCGAGCTGCGCCAGTATAGCTCTGAGTTCGGCCATTGGAACCTCGCCTTTGACCAGCAGCCCTAGCCGCTCGGCTGAGACGACACCGAACTGCAGGATGAGCCGCTTCACAACTCGAAAGCGCGCTTCGTCACGATTCAGGATGCGTTGTACTGGCAACGTGCGGTAGTAGCCGCGTGGCGTGCGCACCATATGCAGTGAGTGGTAAAGCCGTGAAAGCATTTTCTTAAAGGTGTCTGGGTCGAGCCCGCTTCGCCGTAGCAGTTCATCGCGCGGTACACCACGCGAATCCACCGCAAGCGAGAGCAGCCGCCGGTCCTCTGGCTCGATCGGGACGTCACGTGCGTCACGGTAGACCATTGCGTCCTGCACGCTACAGTAAGTGGCGTAGCCGGGAATCATAACTCCCAGTACTAGGTCGAACTCCTCGCCGTAGTCACGGGGGTGGAAGAAGCGCCCCTGTATTCGTAGTGAAAGTTCGTACTCCGACCGCAGCCCGCCCATCTCGCGGAACGCTTGGCGGGCGTTGGTAAAGCGGCGCTGCGGGTGGATGTGCTGGCGCCAGAGCAGGTATCCGTCCAGCTCGCGCGGATTGAATTGCTCCGTGACGATGGGACCATTCACCAGCCAGTCCCGCAGCGGCTGGTAGCCAGCGGAGAGGAACATATCGCGTGCGTGCTGCTCGAGCTCGGAGACCGGCCGCCCTTCAATTTGCTTGATGCGAATCACATCACTGTTGAACTCGCGCTGGTAGCTGGCGTGTTCGTGCAGCGCCGCCAAAACTTCTGGGAGCAGCTCAGGCTGCTCGAGTGACAGCTTTCGCACTTCCAGCAGCCCAGACATGGCCCACATCTCGAGGAAGCCGACCAACATCCCGCCTCGGGTGATAGGATGCGTCCATGCATCACCGTAGCGCGAGAACACTTCGCGTCGCATATGCACCAGCATTGGGTCGCGCCACGACAGTACTCGTACTGGCGTGCCCTCGATCGGTGCCTGTAATGCCTCCAGCTCATCGCTCAGGACATATACAAACAGCCGCGTTGCGCTTGCTACGACGATGCGTGTCACTATACCCTCTTCTTGCAGTTGGGAGAGCAAAGAACGAAGCACGACGAGCGGCAGCCAAGTCTCGCGTCGCAACGGCGCGAAGCTCAGTGGTCCTAGGCTGCGCAGCACCTGCAGCAACAGCTTGCGCTCCGGCTTCTCCGGCGTGTCGAACTCCTCCAGCAGTCGGTACCGATTGTGTGTGGTCCAGGGGTTGCGGTGGCGATTGAAGCGGTGCAGTTGCAGGCACTCTTCTAGGCCGCGCAGCACTGGCTCGACCTGTTCAGGTTCCTTCTCCAGCCGGGTTGCAATCTCGTGGCGCGTCAATGGCGAATTGCGGGCGAGCAGCTCAACAATCGCCTCCGCGAGCTTCCCAGTTGGGGGGCGGCGGTAGAGCGCTTGATAAAGGCCCACCTTATTCGCCGGCGTGTACCTGAGACGCCCTCCAGCAAAACGCCCTTGCAGCAGCGCGTCGGAGTCACGCCATTGCCACCACTCATCGAGCGAAGGCTCATCCAGCCGGTAGTAAGCGATTCGCGCTGAGGGAACATCACCCAAGGCGTCGAACAGCCCCTGTAAGTTGGTGAAGCGGCGGAACAGCTTGGCATCAACGTAGCTACGTAGCTGTTTCTCGGAAATGACAATCAGGTCACCGCGCGATTGAGCTTCGAGGTAGATAATATCCTCTGCCAGCAGGTAATGTGGTATCGGCCGTCCCAGCACGAAGTTGCCTCCCTGTAGCGCCCCGCGCTCCTCCAGATCGTAGAGTGTTTGTTCGACCACCTGCTCCGGCAACCTCAGTTCGATTGCCAGTTGCTCTGCTGACCGTGGGCCACAATAGCCTAGATAAGTGCTGACCAGCCAGTCGAGTGCCTTTTCGTAACTGGCTGTTGGAGTCGGCTTGCGCAGCCGCATTCCATCAGGCAACCGTGTCAGGAGGTAATGCTGTTCCAGCTCTTTCAGTGGCTTGCGGGCGCGTACTTTGCGACCTGCTTCTAGGCTCGCTAGAGCCTTTTGTGCCGGCTTTGAGAGTTGGTCGCTGCGGCCATAAACAGCACGGAAATACGGAATGAACTCAGGGAGTGTGAAGAGCGGCTCGGAATCACCAGTCCAAACGGACTCAACGTGTCCTTCCTTAATGAGTGTCTCGCACGTCTCACGCAGCTCGCTGGTGGGCAGTTCCGACAGGCGATAAACCGACCGGCGCCGGTCCGCCAGCAGTGCCAGCCCGCCGGTCTCGCGGATGGCCTGGAGTACACCCTCAGGCGAGTCGACCACCGGTGCTTTCTCGTTGAAGTAGCCATCGACTAACTCGCGCTCGAAGCGCGCCTTGTCACCACCTTCCTGCTCCAATACTCTCCCTAGCACTTGTGTGTGCAGCTCGCGCAATAACGCTGATCTGTCTTCCATCAACACAATATCGCTCATTCCGGAGAGGATGACACCGTGTGCCAGCGGTGACGGCACTGCAGAGTAGGGGCGGTAGCTGACGCTACGCTCGCCACTGGCGATGTCTGTTAGCACTTCGCGCGCGTGCTTCAGGTCGAACGCATCATGGAGTACCTCGCGGTACGCCTCCTCAAGCATTGGAAAGCTTGGGAGCTCATGGATTGCCTCCAGCACCTGCGAGGTGCGTAGTTGCTGTCGCGGCAGCGAAATCTCGCGCCCTTTGTAATTGCGTAGAACCATAAACGATCGGTTGGCGCAGTGGCGGAAGCGCTGCGCAAATATCTCAGTGTTACGGATAGCGCGTCGTAGCGTTGCTTCGAGATCATCTGGGTCGAGCATCTCGCCGATACCCTCCAGCTCTACAAAGTCGGGGAAGGTGAGCAGGAAAGCATCGTCGCTCAGAGAGATACGCACCGACGCTTCCAGTTCCCGACTGAGCTCATACGCGAACGCCCGCGCCAGTGCGTCGTTGACTCGCCGTCCGAAGGGGAAATGGAACACCGCCCCTCGCCGGCCACGGTTGTCGATATAGCCTTCAACCAGTAGCTGTCGGTCTGATGGCACGAACTTGCACAGTTTCTGCTGCTCACGCAGGTGCGATAGGATGGTGCGCGCTGCTCCCGGGTCGACCCGGAACTCATCCTCGAGCCACGCCAGTGTATCGCTCTCCCGTTCGTCCAGCCGCTTCCCGACGGCGGCGCGGAAGCGGCCGACCGCCTCGCTCAGGTCAAAAGAGCGCGGTAGCATCTCTCCCGACCAAGAAGGCACGGTCGGCTTGCGTCCCAGTCCGTCCTTGACTATGACTTGGGGGCCCTCAGCCCCGAGGAACTGGTAGGTGCGACCGCCCAGCACAAAAATATCATTTCGGCTCAGGTTTTCGACGAATTTCTCCGAGAGATTGCCAATGTGCGCACCGCTCCCTTCTAGCACCACCGAGTAGTTGATTTCCTGCGGGATGGTACCGATGTTCATGTTGTAAATCTGCCGCGCCGCGCGTTTGATGCCTACCTCGCTGCCGTTGTACCATACCTTGGGGTAGACGCCGTGTTCGCTCAGCGACTCACCACCCAGGAATTCGAGCAGTGCTTCCAGTTCGCTGCTGGTGAAATCACGATAGGGGTGCGCGCCGCGGATGACATCCAGCAGTTCTTCTGGCGTCCAGCGTTGGTTGAGCGACATGCCAATGATGCATTGCGCTAGTACGTCAGCCGGGTGCTGCGGGATGGCAACCCGGTCAATCTCTCCTGCGTAGGCGGAGTTAACCAACACCGCACACTCGACTAGGTCGTCAGGATCAAAAACGACGAGCCGCCCTTTCGAAACTTGATGCAGCGCGTGGCCGGCACGGCCGATGCGCTGTAGCCCTTTTGCTATTGATTTGGGTGAGCCGATTTGTACTACCAAATCGACATACCCAATGTCGATGCCCAGCTCTAGGCTGGTCGAAGTGACGACTGCATCCATCTTGCCATCTTTCAGTTTCTGCTCTACATCCAGTCGCATTTCCTTTGACATCGAGCCATGGTGTGCCGCTAGCTTATCGATGCCGCGCTCCTGCAGTTGCAACACGACTGACTCGGTCCCAGCACGGGTATTAGTGAAAATCAGCGTCGTGCGATGCGCTACGACTAGTTCTGCCAGCAAGTCATACATGCGCGAATTGACGACCTCAGTCGAATGCTGTGTTAGATCGTCGACCGGGCACAGGACACGGAGGTCGAGGTGCTTGCGTTCCTTGACGTCAACGATGTTTACCGGTCGCGGCTTGCCGCGCGACCAGCCGCCTAGAAAATGCGCGATTTCCTCAATCGGTGCCTGCGTTGCCGAGAGGCCGATGCGCACCGGGTCGTGGTCGAGCAGGTGTGCCAGGCACTCCACGGAGAGTGAGAGGTGTGTGCCGCGCTTGTTGTTAGCGAGGTCATGGATTTCGTCGAGAATGACGTAGCGCACCGATCTGAGGTGCTCGCGGAACTTCTTTGACGAGAGTAGTAGCCCCAGGCTTTCAGGCGTAGTAATCAGGATATGCGGTGGCTTACGCACCATCTTGGCTCTGTCGGAGGTCGATGTGTCGCCGCTACGCACAGCCACCTTTACTGTCGGAAATTCCCAGCCACGCTTTGCCGCGAGCGCCTCCATCTCTGCCAGCGGCTGCTTCAGGTTGCGGTCAATATCGTTGGCGAGTGCCTTGAGTGGTGAGATGTAGAGCGCTTGTACCCCATCATCCAGCTTGCCGGCACCAGCGCGTCGGAACAGGTCATTCAGGATTGAGAGAAAGGCGGTGAGTGTCTTGCCAGAGCCGGTGGGCGAGGAGACCAGCACGTTCTTACCAGCGTGGATTAGCGGCACCGCCATCGCCTGTGGTGGTGTTAGGTCATCGAAGCGGTCGTCGAACCACTCGCTGATGAGTGGCTCGAATTCGGCCAGCACATCTGCCTTGCTCTTTCTAGCTTTAACGTACTTTACCATGGCTCTTGAAACATTAATCGCGCTGCCAGCGGCGAAGGGTGTAATAGACTTCCGGTGGAGCCAAAACCTAATTACAACTGGGCAGTCGCGCCGCCGAGCCACCGTGGCTTAGAGGTATAGCGACGCCTTGGTAAGGCGTAGGTCGCGAGTTCAATTCTCGCCGGTGGCTCCATGTTCTCCCAGAGGCTCCTCGACCCAGAACGCTGCGTGTCCCTTGGCCCAACGTGAGATGTCGCTGCGCTCCACCGTTGTGAACGTTTCACGCAGTTCCAATTCAGCCTCGTCGAGCACCGCATCTGGTGTTCTGGCATGGATTCCGGGTGCCTTGAGCATCAGCAGCCCCTGTTGCGGGCGGTATGCCTCCCAGTTGCGGCGGAAAATCGCGAGCTGGTCGCGCTGCGCGACGTCCTGATAGATGAAGCCGCAGCCCTCCGCCTGTGGCGCGTATCGCGCGGGAAAGTGAGCATCAGTCAGCACCGGTAGCAGGTTCTGGTATCGCTCGGCAACTACTAGCAGCTCCGCCATCGCAGTTGCCGATACCTCGATAGCGGCGACTCGCCCTTCAGGGCAGAGGTCACAGACGTGCGAGACGGTGGTGCCTTCGGCAGCGCCCAGGTAGAGCACGCATGCGTCGGTCGCCAGCGGCCAGTCGTGACCGCTGACGCGCAACCACGCTGCTAGCTTGCTGCGCCAAGGATTCCAGTCGCGCCAACCGCTGGGGCCACGCGTTTGAAGTCGTCCACGGCGGGTGCGCAGCCACTCACTCACGCCACGGCGATGCCGGTCCATGGCTCGGCACCGATGACGTGAGACGAGTCAATACCCTCAACCCAGAGTTCGAGACCGTCGAAGCTACGGCGATTACCCTCGGGGACGCGGAAGCGGTAGTTCGTGGATTCGGTCGTTGGCAGTCCGACTGACCAGATGACCTGCTGCCCCTCGCGCTTTCCTGGCCGTGGTTCAGCATCGCTGATATCGTGCTCTGGCACCTCGGCGCGCAGCTTGAAGCTGGCCGAGCGCATCCTGTAGTTAGTCACGCTGATGGCGACTTCAATGTAGCCGTCGGCGAACTCAATTTGTTCCTCGATCCAGACCACATCCATGATACGTGCTACAACCTTGTCCAGATTAGGCACTGGCTCACCGACGACGTGCGCTGCACGCTTAGCCATTGCTGGTAGCACTTTCTGCACGAGTTCAAATTTCTCGCTCAGTTTGGCGCGTTTCTTCTGCTTTTTCAAGTGGCGCGACAAGGTTTTTGCATTGGCGCGCAGTGCCAGTTTGATTTCGCGGCCAATTTCGGGAATGTCAGCAATCGCCTCCTTTGCCTCGGAGGTAAACGGAATATTGGTTGCAGCGACATGCACTAGGATAACTGCGGGACCATTCGGCATCCCCTTGCCGCCACGCTGGTCGAGGCCATAATTGCGCCAGTTGATGCCATGCATCGCTTTGGTAATGGCGCAGCCGCCTGCCTGGTAGAGCAGTGGTACGCGGTTGGCAAAGCGCAGCAGCTGCACCGGTTCGTCGCGCGGCAGGTTGCCACCGAATACCATCCCCACTTCCACCAGGAATGGTGTTCCTGCGAAGACCGCCGGTGCGCGGCTTACGGGGGTGGTGTAGTAGTCAGGCCGCAGATCATCCAGCACCTGCTTCAGCCCGAGTTTGATGAGCTGCGAGCCAATCGGCACCAGCACCTTGCTGGTGGGGGTACGGATAGAAGTCGCTTGGAACGTCTCGCGTAGCATCAGCGCCTCGGCGCGTGTGATATCCTGCGGTCGGACGATAGGGTCGAGTGCCGCCTTGCCAAGCACATTTTGGATGGTGCTTTTGCCCATTGAGGAGAATTCCTGCTGCAGGAATTGCCCGAGCTGGTGCTGGCTGGCGTGGTGCGCCATCCGCAGTAGCTGTCCTATCTCGACGCCGTGTGGGTGCGGTTGGATGCCCTCCTTGGGCAGCCGTGGCAGCTCCTCAGCGGCGCGGTCGAACCGCATAACATCACCTGCAGGGTCGCTGAAGCTGATGGTTGCGTGCGGGTTGACGATGGAAGTAGCGCGTAGATACTCGCGTACTGACTGGCGCCCCGTCTGATACCTGCCCTTCAAGCAAAACTCGATGCGGGTACCGTGCGGTTTCTCGGGTTGTAGTCCGTCCTCTTCCTGCTCGGGTAGCCGCCACGGCAGCTCTTCGCGGCGGTCGATACGACCGCAGTTATTTCTGACATCAAGCTTTAGCATTACCTTCACGGCAAGATGCTCGGGGGAGATGCGCGATGTGATAACCGCCGGCCGCCCCGTGGTAAGCTGGCCGTACATTATCGCCGCGGAAATGCCAATGCCCTGCTGGCCGCGCGACTGTTTGCCGCTGCCGAAGCGTGAGCCGTAGAGCAGTCGGCCGAATACTTTAGGGATTTGTTCCTCTAGGATGCCGGGTCCATTGTCCTCGACGATTATGCGCAACTCATCCCCGCCAAGTGATTCCAGTATGACCTGCACTTCGGGCAGGATGCCTCCCTGTTCGCACGCGTCGAGCGCGTTGTCGACCGCTTCCTTCACCGCCGTGATGAGCGAATGGGTCGGGTTGTCGAAGCCAAGGATGTGCCGGTTCTGCTCGAAGAACTCGGAGATGGGGATGTCACGCTGTTCTTCTGCCAGTTCGTGTGCGCGGGTGCGAGTCGGCTTCTTCCGGGTGGGAGGTGTGGCTGGTGCCATTTCCGGGGCTGGCTCCACAATCTTCACCTCTGACTGCCCTCCGTCCGGCGATTTTCCCGACGCGGGCGCATCCGTCACTACGCCGGGGAGTTCGGCTTCTGGTGGCTCACTGGTCTCGGTTTCCTCCTTCGTAACTTCTCTCTCGGTAGCAGCTTCATCGAGCGTTGTTTGCCCCATCCAGCGGGCCAGCCCGGAGCGGGATTAAGGGCTGCGCCTGCGGAGGAACAGCGCGAGCGCGACAGTGGCAGACCCCAGAGCTAGCGGCAACAGCAGTCCCCCCGCGCCCGTGTCCGTTTCTGCGTCCGGCACCACCAGGGCACTAGTGATATCAGGAATATCGACAATCCAGAGATTTAGGTTGTCGTCGCGGCCGGAGTGGAACGCCAGCGAATGTCCATTGGGTGACCAGCTGGGGTGCTGGTCCACTGCAGAGTCCATGGTAACGCGTCTCTGCATGCCACCTTCTACAGGCACAAGGTAGAGGTCCTTGTTGCCGTCGCGCTCCGAGTCGTATACCAGCCACTCCCCGTTCGGGGACCAGCCCGGATACCCATCGTAGTAGGAATCATCCGTGACCCGCCTCGCGTCACTTCCGTTGCTGCGCATCACCCAGATATCGGTCCCCTCATCCCGGTCGGCTTGGTACACTATCCACTCCCCGTCGAATGACCAGCGTGGACAGTGTTCGCTTGCGTCAGTACTAGTAAGCTGTACAGGTTCTCCAGCGGGGCTTCCGTCATCGGCAACTGGTATTTTCCAGACGTCCAGCGAACCGCTGCGGCCGGAGTGAAATGAAATTGCCTCGCTATTGGGCGACCACCGCCCTGAGTCATCGAAGGCGGGGTCGAAGGTGACTTGGACGCTTTCGCCGCTGGAAAGGTTAACGACAAAGATGTCCATGTCATGTGTGGTCCCGTTCTCGGGGTCGTATGAGTTAAACACCATGCGACTCCCATCAGGTGACCAACCGGGATAGCCATGGTAGCTGCGGTCTGTCAGGACTTCTACCGGGTCACCTCCCGTGGCATCCATTGTGTAAATGTGGTAGATGTGCTGTTCTAGGCCACGGTTAGACTTGAACACTAACTGGTCACCGCTAGGGTGCCACTCTGGCTGTATGTTGATACCTTCCCCGTTTGTTTCAAAAGTCAGCTGCCTTGGGTAGAGTACAGTCACGCGAACTGGTGTGCTCTCCACCCGTGAACCGTCGCTGTAAATGGCACGCGCGACCAGCGTGAAGTCTGCTGGCACGGTTGCGTTCGCGACCGCTGTATCCCAGGCCAGTAGCTCACCCGGTGAGCCGCTGGCGACCACAGCACTGTTTGCCAGTAGCTCAACCTGCGTGAAGTCGCCCTCCGCTGCAATCTCGACCTCAACCGTTCCCTCGGCCCAGTCGCCGTCGGCGAGCGATGTTATGGCGACCAGCGATTGCTGCTCAAGAGAGCCAGTAGCGGGGAGGAGCAGGAACGTAGCGACCAGTAACACAAGCGATGGGCGGAAGCGGTGCACACTGACGGAATGCAGCTGTCTTCAAAAACAAATCCCCACACAGGGCGTGGCGCTTCAATAGCCCCCGCATTCCGGCAACGTGGACGACCTACAGCTACTGTCTCTGATAGTGCTCTTCGCCGGGCTGGTGACACTAGCGCTACCACTGCTGGCCCGGCTGGTCGAATTCGCCACTGCACGGCAGTCTGGCGACTGGCTGTTGCTGGGGATGCTGCTGCTCTTCGGATCGGCGTTGCTGGCGGCGCTCTGGGCAGTCTGGGTCGCCTCGACACAGAACTGGTTGCTCTGGCCGGTGGCGGGCTTTACACTGCTGTTCCGGCTGGTTTCACCGCCTATCCTATTGCGCGTGCTATCGCAACGCCTCGGTGACCCAACTGGCGAGTCAACATCGAGCACAACAACACTGGAACAGTCGGTGACTGGCGGTGCAGTGGTGCTCGGGAGCTTTGTGCTGCTGGCGCCTTGGCTAGAACCGTCCCACGGCAATGCAATGGCAGCGGCTGAGACCGGGCTCGCGACAATCGTAGCGGTATTCTCGTTCAGCCAGTTCTACCTGTTGCTGTTCATGGGGCGCATGCGCGAGGGACAGGCGCACTTTGCGTGGGTTGCTGGGTTGCTCCTCGGTGTCGGTCTCATAGTGCTGACACCAGCATACTTGCCGGGATTCCAAGCGGCGTTCCGTACCACATCTGCGCTGGGCTGGTTCGGTGCGGCAGCGCTGTTCCACTACGGGCGCCAGCTTCATCCACCTGCACTACTACGGCAGCTGCGGTGGAATGTTTAAATGCGGCTCGTCGGTTGTTACGGCGCATGTCGAGCGAGCAATTGCAGGCACTAGTAGCCATCCTGCTACTGAACGCAATTGCGTGGGGTGGCTACGTCACTCTACAGAACGAGCCCGAGACAGTGTACCTCTACCATGAATCACTGGCGGAGAGCGCCAATGTCACCGTGTCGCTCGACTTCGGGGAAGCGGGCGCCAACGCCACCACCTTCACCAACGCGACGACGGTAAGCTTTGGCGGCATCATCGTCGTTAACGACACATCAGCCTACGCGGCGACCATCGCCGCCGCGCGCGCTCAAGACTTTGCTGTGGGGGTGACTTTGTATTCATTTGGCCCCTACGTCCACACCATTGACGGTGTCGCGAGCGACAGCGGCCACTACTGGGTGCTCTACTGTAATGACGCCTATTCGGTGGCCGGCGCCGGTGACCTGCAGTTGCAGGACGGCGACGTCGTGCTCTGGAAGTTCGAATAGTCTAAAGGATGTAGAATTAGTGACTGTTAGCCCACTCTGTCAGTCGCGTCATTCCTTCCTCCAGATCAGGGAGTGAGATGCCGGAGAAGGCGAAGCGCAGGTAGTGCTCACGCTCACCCTCGAGTGGGCGACCGAAGTGGTAGCGGCAGCAGAAGCTGACGCCCGTGGCTTCGAGGACAGCCTGGCGGAAGCTCTCAGCATCGTCGAAGCCAGTGCGTGCCATCAGCTCAGTGACCCGGGGAAAGAAGTAGAATCCCGCTTCCGGCAGGTGCGCTGCAACGCCATCAATTTCGTTGAGTAGTGTTGCTAGCCGGTCTCGTCGCGCACGCAGTCGGTCACGGATAGCGTCAGTCTCGCTGGCTGGCAGCTTCAGCGCTGCGACGCCAGCGTGCTGTACAAAATGGGCTGTGCAGGACTCAGCGTTGACGTTTAGCCGCGAGATTTCATCTATGAGCCAGTCCGGGCCGATAGCACCGCCAAGCCGCCAGCCAGTCATCGCAAATTTCTTTGAAAAAGTATAGAGGATGAGCGTCCGCTCTTGCATCCCCGGCAGGCTCGCAATTGAGCACGGTTCTCCCTCGAAGAGTATGTCGAAGTACGCTTCATCACTTACCACAAGCAGGTCGTGTTCGACGACGAGCTGCGCTAGCCTCTCTATCTCTGCCGAGGGCGAAGAAGCACCAGTCGGGTTGTTGTAGTTGTTGTAGAACAAGTGGCGCGCGCCGGCGGCGATGCCCGCTTCGATAGCATCGAAATCGAGTCGCAGTCCTGCTTCGGTATCGATGTAGCCATAGGGGTGCGCAACGCCACCGTAGAATTCGATTTGCGACTCGTAAATTGGGTAGCCGGGGTTGGGGTAGAGTACAGTATCACCTTCCTCCATCACCGCGGCAATGTACTTGCCAATTGTTGGCTTACCGCCTGGCTGGACTGAGACGTTGGCGCTGCCATAGTCGAGCCCACGCGCTCTACCCACGCTGGCTGCCAGCACTTCGCGCAACACTGGAATTCCCGCTGCGGGGCAGTAGCCTGTGTGGCCTGCATCGAGCGCAGTGCGGGCCGCTTTACGTACCGGCATGGGAGTCGGGAGATTCAGGTCACCGAGGTGGAACGGGAAAATACGTTTGCCAGCGGCCGTATACGCACTCGCCTCGGCCGAGATAGCCATGGCAGTTTCGGTGCCGAGTCGACCCATGCGGCTCGCGATGCGTGACATGGTGCTGCCGACGCCCGCTACTGTTAAGAGCGTTCGGACGCCACTTTTTTGAAGGCGTACCGGGTGCCGCGGTAATGGAGTTTGGACAGATGCGCCGTGACTTCGCTGACTGGCGCCGTGAAAACATGCTGGCGCTAGCGGCCGTGGGGACCATCCTTTCTGGCGCGATGGTGCTGATAGGTGCTATCGGAACATGGTACCGCACTGAGAGCTGGACGCCAACAGCTATTCTTGAATGGCTTGGAGACTATGATATTTGGGCGCTGGTAATCGGTCTCGCACTGTTCGGTGTCAGTAGCTATCAGTTCTGGCTGGTGCGCTGGTATATGAACCGCTTCGAGGAGCTTATTGCCGTTAGTTCCAAGGCTCAGTTCCAGCGAGACTGGACCGAGCTGCAGCAGATGAGCCGCTACCAGCTCCCGGGCAACTACTGGAAGCGCGCACTCAAGGCTGGGCGCCGGTTCGGACTCAAGTAATTTTATATAGAGACCCAAGGTGGCACAAGGGCAGGTTGACAACCTGAGGTTGACTACCGATGCCACGCAAGACGAAGAAAATCGCAAAAGAGCCCCCGACGGAACCCGAAGTGGAGTCGCCCGACCTCATCGCGGTGGCGCAGGCGGAGCTGGGCGAGGTGCAGGAACAGCTGCACCGCGTCGCAGCTGATTTCGATAACTTCCGCAAGCGAGTCGAGCGCGACCGCTCGCGCGACGCGCTGCGGGCGCGCGGTGCCGTTACAATGCAGTTTCTCGAAGCGCTGGAGACCGCCACGCAGGCGGCCGACGCGGAATATCCCGACGTCGAGGCGGCGGTCGCTGGCCTGACGGGAATCCAGAAACAGCTGCAGACGGCGATGGATGCTCTGGGGCTGGTGGCGATTAACCCCGCCGGGCAGTTTGACCACCGACTGCACGAGGCGCTGAGCGCGGTCGAGCGCGACGACCTAGAGAACGAGACGATTATCGAGGTAATCCAGCCGGGCTACCTCCTGGAAGGCGAGCTGCTACGACCTGCACGGGTCATCGTCAGCCGCACACCCCAACCGGCAACAGAAATTGAAACAACGGAGTAAGAATGGCTAAGGAAATCATAATCGGCATAGACCTAGGCACGACAAATTCGGAAGCGGCACACCTTGAGGGCGGCCGCCCGACCATTATCCCCTCGGCCGAAGGCTCGACCTTTGGTGGCAAGATGTTTCCTTCGGTCGTTGCCTTCACTAGGGATGGCGAACGATTGGTGGGCGACCTGGCCAAGCGACAGGCAGTCCTGAATCCCGACCGCACCATTATGCTCATCAAGCGCAAAATGGGGACTGACGACCGTGTCAAGGTCGGCAAGAAGGAATACTCGCCCGAGGAAATTTCGGCGATGATTCTACAGAAAATCCGGGCTGATGCCGAGGCACATCTAGGACAGGAAATCAACAAGGCCGTCATTACGGTCCCGGCTTACTTCAACGACAACCAGCGGCAGGCGACTAAGGATGCCGGTCGCATCGCGGGGCTCGAAGTGGAGCGTATCATCAACGAGCCGACCGCGGCGGCGCTGGCTTACGGTCTGGACCAGGACCGGGAGGGCGAGCACAAGGTCGCCGTGCTGGATCTGGGCGGCGGCACCTTCGACGTTACCATCATGGAGATGGCCGAAGGCGTTTTCGAAGTCCTCTCCACGTCGGGTGATACCCATCTCGGCGGGACCGATATGGACGACGCGATTATCAACTGGCTCGCCGAGAATTTCAAGACCGAGAACGGCGTTGACCTGCGTCAGGATTCCGCCGCCTTCCAGCGGCTGCGCGACGCAGGCGAGAAGGCAAAAATCGAGCTTTCCAGTACAGTCAAAGCCACCATCAACCTCCCATATATCTGGGCCGATTCGGCCGGACCCAAGCATCTCGAGGTTGACCTGACCCGCGCGATGCTGCAGGAACTGGTCGAGCCGGTGCTCGCCAAGTGCGACAAGCCCATAAAGCAGGCGTTCAAGGATGCAAAGCTGAAGCCGGGTGAGGTAGACAAGGTGCTGCTGGTCGGCGGCCCGACACGGATGCCAATTGTCCGCGAGCGCTTCGAGAAGATTATCGGCCGCAAAGCAGAAAGTGGCATCGACCCGATGCAATGTGTCGCGATGGGTGCTGCGCTGCAGGGTGGCGTAATCGCCGGCGACGTTAAGGACGTGCTGCTGCTCGACGTGACGCCACTCACCTTGGGAATCGAGACCGAAGGGGGCGTGATGACGCCGCTCATCGAGCGCAACACCACTATCCCCACCGGCAAGCAGAACACTTTTTCGACCGCTGCTGACAACCAGCCCAGTGTCGAAATCCACATCTTGCAGGGTGAGCGCACCATGGCAGGGCAGAACACGACGCTCGGAAAGTTCATGCTCACTGGCATCCCGCCAGCGCCGCGCGGCGTGCCGCAGGTCGAGGTCAAATTCGATATTGACCGCAATGGCATCCTGAATGTCAGCGCCAAGGACCTCGGCACCGGCAACGAGCAGAAAATTGAAATCAAGGCGAAGTCAAATCTAACCGACGAGGAAATCGAGGCGCGCGTCCAGGAGGCTGAAACGCACGCCGAGGAGGACAGGCAGCTGCGCGAACTTGTCGAGATACGCAACCAGGGTGAATCGCTGATTTACGCCACTGAGAAGTCGCTCAAGGAATTGGGCGAGAAGGTGGACGAGGAGACCCGCAAGGCGATTGAGGAGGCTAAAGAGCCGCTCAAAGAAGCTATGAAGGGCGACGACCTCGACGCACTGAAGGCGGCGACTGAGGCGTACATGACTGCTTCGCAGGTGGTCGGCCAACAGATGTACCAGCAGGCGGCCGAGGAGGCTGCGCAGCAGGCTCCCGCTGACGAGGGAGACGCGCCTGCCGACGAGAACGTGGTCGATGTAGACTACGAGGAAGTCGACGAAAAATAGTCGGGATAATGCTATATCCTACAGCGTTATCAACTCAGAGATGGGCGTTGGTGAAAATATCCGGGCCGCTCACGACACGGCCCGAATTGAACGCCAACTAAAACGTATAACTTCTGCGACACCAGACCGGCGCATAATGCTGGTGCAGGGCCTGCGCGAACGTTTCGTGCCAGCGCTTGTGCCAAAGTTCCTGCCGCAGGTGACTCAGCTGCTGACCGATGATAATCCTGCAGTGCGGCACCAAGTGGTGCTGCTGCTGACCCACCTATTCAGGCAGCACCCTGACGATTTCGACGCAGTGATTGGCCCTCTGGTTGGACAGATCCAGGATTCTCGTATGGAGAATCGCCGTGACTCACTGGAGCTTCTCGGCACAATTACCAAGCAGAAGCCCCGGACGATACTGCCGCACTTGGTAAAGCTTGTCAACCGGCTGGATGACCCAACACCCGACGTACAGAAACCACTGACTGAGCTGCTGGTAGACTTGGGCCGTCGCTCGCCTGCTGCGGTTACGGCACAGCTGATGAAACTGCTCGACCCACGCCGGCCGCAGCTGTGCCGCAATGGTTTGGAGATGCTCACGGCAATTTCAGCCCAGAAGCCGAAAGGACTCGCGCGCGCAGCACCACGGTTGGTGAAGCTGCTGGGGAGCAAGAACCGCCCGATTCGGGAGTCGGCAAGAAAGTTGCTGGCGACCGCGGGGCAAGCGGGATCCACGTCTGTTCCTAAGTTGCTGCTGCGGTCACTGACCGGACGTAAGGTTAGCTCTGAGTTACGGTTACAGTCTATTCAGCTAGCACAGCAGCTGGCAGAACACGACCCGACTCCCTTCGTCCCGGCAGTAAAGCAATTGGCACGTGATTTGGAGCACCGTCGCTGGGAGATTCGCGAGCAGGCAGCGCTGCTATTGGGGACCATAGGCCGCAATGAAATGAAACTGGTAAAGGCAGGCATTCCGGCACTGGCTCAGGCACTCAACGACGATGATGATTTGGTGCGCACCGCCGCCGTGCGGGCGATGGAACAGCTTAAGGTATCGTCACTCGACTACACCGAGTTGCAGAAGGCGTCAGAAGCGCTGGAATCGGCCAAGTTCGTGCTTCGTTCGGTGAGCAATTTGGGTATTGAGGTAGGGCAGGCGGACAAGCTTGTAGGCGACGCAAAGCGCTCCTACAACCAGGGGCAGTACCAGCATTGCATCGACTACGCTGTGCGAGCAGAGAAAATAGCATCGCGCGCCGAGAAGGAAGGTGAGAAGGCGGGGGCAGCATTGACACGCGCCGAGAACACACTGCAGAGCATCGACCACAAGGGATTTGCAGTTGACGAAGCGGAGAAATTGCTGGCGCAGGCCGAGAAACTGCTGGCGCGCCATCGCTACAAGGAAGCGCGCGAACGAGCCGAGGAGGCGGTCGAGGTTGCGCAGCGGCAAGAGGACGTTGCTCGACCTGAGATAGTGCTTAAGGCCCAGCTCGAACAGCAATTACAGCCAGATGCGTGGAATAACTTCCCAGTTCATCTGGAGAACGTGGGTGGCGCAGTGGCACGCACAATCGCGCTGGGTTTCTCAGCTTCGTTTGCAGTGCGCGGACCAACGATGCTCGACACGCTGGAGGCTGGCAAAACACAGGAGCTGGCACTAGAGCTGCATCCTAAGGGACAGGGGCTGCTGCCACTAGGGCTCGACATAGAGTTCCACTCGTTGGAGGGAGAATATTTCCACACCCACCGGCAGGAAATCTTGTCTGTTGGTGAGGAGACAGAATTCGAGCCGCGCGAGCTGTTCGTTTCATCAGAGGTCAGTGCACCAGCGGTGCCCGAAAAAAAGGTAGTGACACGCCAATACTATGTCGAATGCGACAACTGTGGCACGCGCGTGCCGTCCGACTTCCGCATCTGTGGCAGATGTGGTAAACGGCTGCGTGAGCGGACCGACCGGTCCCAGGGCTACCACTGTCTCGGATGCAACTCACCGCTCTCGCTTAATCAGAAGTTCTGCGGCAGCTGTGGTAATGCGGCGCCGGCCAAGCCGGAAGCACCTACCAACTGCAGCCACTGCAACACCGTGCTGAACCCAGAACAAAAGTTCTGCGGTGGCTGCGGCGCGCCGGTGATCCTGACCTAGACTTCTTCGGCTTCAGCGACTGTGAGGGGGCCGGCACGAATCTCATCGGCAACACGGTCGTTGAAGTAGAAGGCAAAAAGGGCAATGATGATTAACCACTGAAATACCATAGTCATGATTGTGAACATCCCTAAGTTCATACCCGCAATGGGAGAATGCGAACCGTCCTGCAATTTCTCGTATATGAAGAAACCGAAGACTACCGCGAACTCTATGGGGAAGGCATAGCGAATGATATACTCCCACCACTTGCCGATGTAGAGGTCGCTGTATTCGGTGTTGATAAAGGTCTCGCGGAACTCGCTGGTACCGAACTTCATCACCACCACCGCCACCATTAGTCCTGAAACGATGAGCCCGGTGCCCCAGACGAAGTCCTGGTTATCGAGGAATTCCAAGCTGTAGGCCGACGGAAGGCCACAAAGTGCTACCGCGACGCAGATATATTTCACGGCTTTGTTGCGTTCCCACCCCATATCAACGAAATTGCGCGCCGCAATTTCGATAGTCGCAATCATGGAAGTGAGTGCAGCAAATGACATTGCGAGGAAGAAAATCGCCCCCATCAATCGTCCCGCTGGCATAGAGGCGAATAGTGCTGTCAAGTGGACGAACGTCAGGCCAGACGAGCCCGCTTCAACAGCGGCAAGTCCGTCAGCAGTCGTATCCGACATGGCGAAAATCGTGCCCAGCACCGCTACACCTGCAATCAGCGAGACCGAATTATTGCCAAGGCCGGTGAGGAATGCATTGAGCGCGATATCTTCTTTCTTTTTCATCGCTACGGCGTAGGTAATCGCCATCCCGAAGCCGGCCGAGGTGGACCACGCCGACTGTGTAAGCGCGCGAATCCACGTCTCTCCCTTGAACAGATATTCCCACTGTGGGATGAACAGGAACCGCAGCCCCATGGCTGCGCCAGATGGATTGAGGATAAAGGGGTAAATCATCGCCACGATGAGAAAGCTGACCAGGAGCGGAATCAGGATAGTGTTGGCGCGCTCGATACCACTGATGCCGCCGTAGACGATTAGGCCCGAGACCGTAACGGCAATGAGCTGAAACATCACCACTTCTAGTGGTGAGTTATGGATGAAATCATTCCATAGAAGTGTTGTTGCCTCCGTATCGGTGGCGAGATCAATCTCCCCCGAAAGCGCGACCCAGAAGTAACGGATAGTCCAGCCCATCACGACTGCATAGTAGAAGCCGACAGCAACGCCGACCCAGACCATCCACATTCCCATCCAAGTCCAGTTGCGGCCAGCCATATCGCGCATCGAGCCGATGGTGCCGAGTCGCGTTTTCTTGCCGATGGCGAACTCGGCCATTAGCAGCGGAATCGACCACGCGAAGAGGAAGAGCAGCCACCCAATCATGAACGACCCCCCACCGTTCGCGGCGGCCTCGCGTGGGAAACGCCAGATATTGCCAGTGCCGACTGCGGCACCGATAGTGGTCAGGATGAGCCCCAGGCGTGAGGAGAATACCTCGCCGCCCCCGGCGGCCGTTTCTTTCAACCGTCTTCCTCCGCCCGCTTGCGTCGCTCCGCCTCGGTGGCAAGACCCACCATGCGGTACAACCCACCCCATACCACGCTGTAGATCAGGAGCATCATGATACCGACCGCCAGGCCGTCAGCGACGATATTGCCGAAGCCAATTATGTCATCTACAAAAATCTCGACAGGTTCGGCGGCTCCGTGACCGGTATAAACGAATCCGCCACCGAATTCGTTAGCGAGGCGGGAGTCCTGCGCCACTGCGTAGAACTGGATGTGCGTGGAGGTTTCGGTTGCAGGGATGTAGGCCCTGAAGACTGAATCGCGCCGTGGAATCGTGAATTCAGCGCTGTAGTCAGAGTAATCTCGCGGATCGCAATTCTCGACGCAAGACATAGTTAATTCGCTCCAGACACCTTCTGGCATTTCAGCTGTCCTATATCGCATGGCCAGGGAATCCTTCAGCATGAACTGCGCATCCTCAACCATTACCCTCACTGGCATTTTGTCATCCGAGTAGTAATCGCCAAAATCAATCTCGGTGTCTGACTGAAAACCTATACTTTCACCTTGGTTGGACATGATGCTCAGTGCCGGCATCATGGTCTGCTCCATAGAGTGGATTCCGGGACCATTTATGTCGCCATAATCGGGGAACATCTGTCCAATCCGGGCCTCGGGAGATTCATCCAGCAAGTGCATATTGGTGAGCAGGTGCATCCGCACGGTGGGGCGGATGAGCTGTGTGTCGGCGTGAAAGCCGCCGTCCAGGTCTCCCTGGCTTCCGCAGCTGTTCAGCTCGACCGTGTAGGAAAATGAACCATGCATCCCATAGAGCTGATCGGTAATGTCTCCCGAGACCTTGTACCCGCCCTGATCCTTCCAGTTGCCGTAGCCGGTCAGGTTCATCAGCGGCTTGACCTGGTTCTCCATGTATAGCTCGTGTGGCGGGTCCTGGTCCTTGTAGCCCCACGGCCAGATGTATAGTTCAGAGCAGGAGTGGTATGAAATGGAATTCATTATGTTGTGCTTCATGTCATGGGCTTCGGAACGGTAATTCCTAATATATTCGCCGTCACTGTTCGTGACAAACATGTCGGGCCAGTTCTCTCTGGCTATACCTGCCTGATAGTCTGCCAGATACTGTTCTTGTGGATAATCATCATAGATGTCCAGCCTCCATGTCAGGTATTCAATTACCTGCGTCTCAGGCTCCGAATATCCGCCTTCCCGGTCTTCGTCGACCATTCCGTCTTCGTCGTCGTCCTTGTGGAGCGCGTCTGGCGGGTCCTCGTCCACTCCAGTAATATCGCCAGTGTTCTGATCGCCAACCACGCACGGATTTGCAAAGAAACCTTCGTCACAGTCTCCATCATCATCATTGAAATCCCGGGGGCCGTGATATACGTCCGAGCAGGGATTATCGTCATCTACTGTGACTTCGGGCTCCAAATCATCTCCAATCAAGGCAGTAAACTGGGTGTTGTGTGACCACTCTAGCGGATAATTCCGGTTGATGTCAACACCATCACACTCGTCTCCATACCGGTCGTCGTTGTTGTTATCGCGCATGTTCTTACGCCAGAAACGGCTCGGGTCCTCGCGGTCGTACATGTAGCCGTCCGGATTCAGGACCGGGACAATCCAGATTTCCCGGTTGTTGATTAGCTGGGTCACGCGCGCCTCGATGGGGTCCTCGTCGATACCCTCATCGATGACGCCATCGCCGTCATTATCGATGCCGTCAAAGAGTGCTCGCCCTTCGGCGTCGACACGGCCTCCGAGCTCTCCATCACCGTCGTTGTCGATGCCATCAATCGGGTCCTCGTTTACTAGGCCGTCACCGTCGTTGTCAGTCGGCTCTGCCCCGTAGAAATGGGTCAGGTAGTAAACAAAGTAGAGCGGTGTGACCACAGTCATCCACTCCCGAGCGTGGTGGTTTCCGACTATGAACATGGTCTCTTCATCAGGGTCATCGTAGAACTCCGGCTCGTTGGCAACATTGTCGGATATCTTGACACCGTATATTTCGTTCCCTTGCCAGGTCTGACCGGCTGGAATCAGGTCTGTCAAAGTGTAAAATTCAACTATTTCGGGATAGTCGTTCGCGAATTTCTGTAGCTCGGAGACAACCTCGTAATACTCGTGGTAATCATCGAATAGTATATCAAAAGGGAAAGTGTTGGTCCGGTTGAGCGTGTCATTACCATCATCAGCCACAAACAATGTTGGAGGCGGACTGATTGATTGTACGGGCGCCACCGTTCCGGTGCTCAGGCTAGTGAACACCATCATAATTGCCAGCAGTGCTGTGGTTCCCTGTCGCATGGCGGCGCTACCTGCCTGCCGGCTATAATAGTAACCTTGAGCGCGCCTTTTTGGTTGACGCCCGCTCGGTGGCCGTGCTACGATGCAAGGACTGTCCCCACTGGTATGGTGGCGAGGACTACGGCTACGGCAGTTGCCGGCTCAAGCTGCAGCGCGATGAGCAGCGTTTTCTCACCTTCGGCCAGCAGGAGTGCGATGAAGGGGTTGACCCGGACATAGCCACCAGTGGAGAGGGCGATGACTGAGGAGGCAATAACAGTCCGCTCCATGACGGCCAGCGATCTCGAATTTGCCCAGGTATTGACTGACAGCGAGGGGTGGGACAATTCTGCACGTGACTGGGAACGGTTGCATTCACTCAATGTGGGACTTGTCGCTGAAGTGGAAGGCGCTGCTGCTGGTGTCTGCACGGCAAACGACTACGGAGAGCTCGGAAATATCGGAAATTTAGTTGTCGCCCCTGCACAGCGGGACCACGGAATTGGTCGTGCCTTGGTAGAGGCTGCGCTGGAACGCTTGGCTAGGTG
>CALBFM010000083.1:0-12338 GCA_937893445.1 uncultured euryarchaeote | reverse complement strand
TGCGCGCTCAGGCGGAGCGGTTCGGCACCCGCATCCTGGATCTCAACGTCGACTCCGTCGACCTTTCGCGGCGTCCGTTCGGGGTCACCAGCGGCAAGGATTCCTGGGACGCGGAGGCGTTGATTATCGCTACTGGTGCCGAGGCCATCTGGCTCGACGCCGAAAACGAAGAGTTGCACAAGGGGCGCGGGATATCCACCTGTGCCACCTGCGATGGGGCATTCTTCCGCGACAAGGAGGTTATGGTAGTGGGGGGTGGCGATTCGGCGATGGAGGAGGCGACTTTCCTGACTCGCTTCTGCCCCAAAGTAACCATAGTTCACCGCCGGGAGGGGCTGCGCGCCTCGCAAATTATGGCGCAGCGCGCCCGCGATAATTCCCGCATCGCGTGGAAGCTGGACCGTACGGTCACCAGTTGGCTCGGCGAGGAAGGTGATTTCCGCGGCGCGGTGCTGCGCTCGACCGTTGATGGCAGCGAGGAGGATTTTGCTTGCGGTGGTGCTTTCATTGCCATTGGTCACAAGCCACTCACCGGTTTCTTGGCGGGACAGCTGGAAATGGACGACCACAATTACCTTCTCTGGAAGCAACACACTATGACCTCTGTACCGGGAGTATTCGCGGCGGGCGACGTGGTTGATACACGCTACAAGCAGGCGGTGACCGCAGCCGGGATGGGTTGTATGGCAGCCATAGACGCTGAGAAGTGGCTCGAAGCGCAGTAGTGGCATTTATACTACAGTTCAGCACGCACGTTTTTTAGTCCCCCCTTCGGTAGTGACGCGTGCATCACAAGACCGCGAGAATAGGGGAAGAGGCGATGAGCCCGGTCATCGGCACGGTGCTGATTATGGCACTGATGGTAACTATTGTTGGCACTATGCTGGCATGGGGCATCCCACAGGTACAGGACAACGAGGCATGGGCTCAGTACGCTACCACCCGATCCAATTTGCTCAACTTGGATGCCGACCTGGATCAAGTGCTACTGCAGGGTGAGGGTGCCTCGCGCAGCACGACCGTATCCATTGGTTTGGGTACTTTCGTCGTCCGTGATTCACCTGATACACTGGTCATTAGCTACTCCAGTGTTGGGTGGGTTGAGCTGGCGACACGCTCGCTCTCTATTGGCGACACCTCATTCAGGCTGGCAGACCTGCAGGAGAACGTAACGGTGTTCAATGTCACGCTCAGCTATCCTGATGGTAGCAGTTGGAGTGGCAGCAGCGACGAGGGCATGCTGAGCGACTTCCCGGCGGCGGTCTCGGGATTGCGGGGCAGTGTCAGTGACGCCTCCAATTCGACCACTCTAGGCGGCTTCTGGCTTTACCGGGACGACGCGCTTTCGTACCGTTACGCCTCGACAGCTGGGCTGTTCCAGATGCGGATGGTCAACGGTGGCTTACTTGCGCGAGAGCCGGGCGGCAGCCATTTCTTTGAAGGGCGGCCACTCGTACGCGGCATCGGCGCCCTGGACGCGCTGACCTTCTACCAGGTTACGTACAACAATAGCGGTTCGCCGTACACGGCGCTCACTGGACCGTCCAACTTTGATTTCCAGCTACGCAACCAGGGTGGTAGAGACCATGACCCAGTCGCAGCGTATACGGTGCGTTTGGCGGTGGAGGGCAGTGGCCAAGCGGCGTACTACTCCTACTTTAATGATGAATGGGGCTTTAGCAGAGACTTCCAGCAGGACGAAGTCTACTTGCAGCAGAGCGCCCCGCTGGACCTGCGCATATACGAGAGGACGGTCCATGTTGCGTTTCAGCCGCGTTGATTCGGGAGCCCAGGAAATCGGTTTCATCTACACATCATTGCTTTCGGTGCTGCTGCTGGCGTCAATAACAACATCGGTCTCTGGCGTGCTGCAGGGCAATGTGGAGCATACGGTGCAGGAGGAGATGGAACAGGTGGGCGTCAAGCTGCAACTAGCAATCCAGGACCTGTTGTTAGCAGCCGACAGCCATCCCGACGCGACGGTACAGGTACAGTTGGCGACCGCCTCTGAGAACCATGGCGTCTTCTACAAAGTCATTGGCACCGCGACTGGCTTCAAGGTAATCAGCAAGTCCCCGCCGGGCGGGAGATTTGAAGCCAACTTTCCACTGGCGCCCGCATCGTCAGTGGAAGGGGAAGTGAACTCTGCTATCCCTTATATAGTAGCAGATTATGACGGACAAGCGGGAGTAGTGAGGCTCTCCAGCAGATAGGTGCATGTAAAATGGGTGCGGCTGGCAAGTCAATGGATACGCTGCCTGACGAGGCTGGGCTGATTGGCCCCGATGTCGAGGCACCGGTCGATGAGAGCCAGCTTTCGTGGCGCGAGAAACGGCGGCTGCGCAAGGAACGCCGACAGCTCGAGAAGGCGCGAGGGGCGGCCGAGAAAGCTGGCGTAATCCACGATCTCGTGATGGATGACATCGATATTGGCGAGGATTTCGAGGAGTTGGATACCTATCCTGTCAGGCCACCTTACTCATACGTTCGCATCCTGTTCGACAAGCGCGACTATTCCCGTTTCTACTACGTCGTCGAGCCCAAGGCGAGCCCGCAGGAGGAGAAGGACCTGGAAATGATTAAGGATGTACTACAGCGGGCGCTCAACATCAACCGCGAAACGCTGGAGGAGGAGCAGGAGGAGTTCCTGAAGCAAGCGGTCGACGACATCCTGAACAGCTATCGGCTCCCGAGTCGCAAGAGTAATCGCGAGAAAATCCACTATTTTATCGAGCGCGATCTGATTGGCTACGGCAAGATTGACTCCCTCATGAAGGACCCCAATATTGAGGACGTTTCCTGCGATGGGCCTGGTGTGGAGATTTTTGTTTATCACCGGCGCTTCGAGTCGCTGCGCACTAACATCGTCTGGCCAGACGAGGAAGAGCTGGAGCGGTACATTATCCGGCTGGCGCAGCGCTGCGGCAAGCACATCTCGATTGCTGAGCCACTGCTGGACGCAACACTGATGGATGGTTCGCGCATCGTCATGACCCTTGGCCGCGAGGTCTCCACGAGAGGCTCAACATTCACCATCCGGCGATTCCGCGACGAGCCGTTTACGCCGATTGACCTGCTCGAGTTCAAGACTTTCTCAGCGATGCAAATCGCGTTTTTCTGGCTGGCAATGCAGTACGGAATGTCGATGCTGTTCGTTGGTGGTACCGCCTCGGGCAAGACCACATCGCTGAACGCCTGTTCGCTCTTTCTGCCATGGCAGCAAAAGATTGTGAGCATCGAGGAAACACGCGAGCTGAACCTGCCGCACCCCAACTGGATTCCCGGCTGCACTCGCGAAGGTTTCGGCGGTGAAACTGCTGCTGCGGGTGCCAAGGCGGCGGGCGCGGTCGACATGTACGACCTGCTGCGGGCGGCGCTGCGTGAACGGCCGGAATACATAATTGTCGGCGAGATTCGCGGCGCCGAGGCGTACGTGCTGTTCCAGGCCATGGCGACGGGGCACACTACCTACTCTACTTTCCACGCCGACTCAATCCAGAGTCTGGTCCACCGGCTCGAGAACAAACCAATTGAGATTCCACGCGTCCTCATCCCGGCGCTTGACGCGATTTCAATCCAGATTCAGACTCGTGTTGGCGGTAAGCGAGTACGGCGGTGCAAGGGTATCGTCGAGATTATCGGCATTGACCCTCATTCGCACGAGCTGCTGACTAACGAGGCCTTCCGCTGGGATAACAAAACCGACGAATTTGTCTTCACCGGCAAGTCGTATGTGTTCGAGAAAATCATGATGAAGGCTAACCTGAACCGCGTCGAAATAATGGACGAGACTAAGCGGCGGCAGCTAGTGCTTGAGTGGTGCCTGAAGAAGGGCATACGCGACTACCGCGACTTCGCGCGAGTTGTTTCGGAGTATTACGTTCACCCTGAGGATGTTATGCGCCAAGTTTACGCCGACTTGCAGGTGGGGGGTCGTAAACGCCGCCGCAAGGCAGTCCAGCATGATCTGGACCTGAGCGGCGCTAGAAAGGCGGAAGAGGGCGTTGACCTCACCGAGTTTCCGCTTGGCGTGCAGCAGAAGTTCCAGAAGCGGATGGCCAAGGAGGAGGCGCGTCATACCAAGGTGGAAACGCGCATTACCGCTGCGGCCGAGGAGAAGAGACCTACCTTGGAGGCGAAGGAAACCGCACAACGTGCCAAGGCGGCGGCTAATCTGGAACGCGACTTGCTGAAGGCACAAGCCCGCTACGTGCCACTGCGGCAGCTTGAGCCAATTGCCGCGCAGCTGGGGCTGGCTACTGTCTCGAGCCTTTCAGTGCGTGAGGCTGGTCGCCTGCTGAAGTCGAGCAACCGTGAATTGGCAGTGCGTGCCAAAGCCGAAGTCCGGCAGGTCAAGCTGGCCGGCAATCCCGAGAAGCAGGCGCAGGCAGCTGCGAAGGAAGAAGCCCGGCAGGCCAAGGCTATGACCAAGCTGCAGGGCGAGCTGGCCAAACGCGTCGAGCGTTCGGCTAATCCGCGCTGGTGGCACCGGTGGTTCTAAGCGGTTTCCAGTCAGTCAGTCTGACGCTTTTCGGCTGGCTTGGTCGCTTTCTTACGCGTGACTCTTATCGGCTCAAGATGGACTTAGTCAAGGCGCGCATCCCGTTACTACCCGACGGCTATGTCGCCGTTTCAGCGATGCAGGTGCTGCTCACCTTTCTGGGTGGCGTGGCGCTGACTGCCGCATTTATTGGCATTGGAGTGCCGTTCCTGGAACAGCAGACTACCGCGGACGGTGAGCCGTTCTCGATATCTGGCACAGTGCAATGGGGTCTGGGGCTGCTACTGGTCATTATCCTGCCGCTGTTGATTGCGCTGGTACAGTGGCTGGCTCCCGGATTCACGATCAGCCAGCGCACCCACGACATGGACCGCAAGCTACCGTTCGCGGGGAGTTACGTTGCGGCGATGGCAGCGGCCAACGCGACACCCTCCGTAATTTTCAAGTCGCTGGCGCGCAACGAGTCTATCTACGGTGAGATTTCTAGGGATGCAGCCTGGATTTACCACTCCATTGAGTTCATGGGCCGGGACTTGGTGACGACGCTCAAGGAAGCGGTTGAGCGCTCGCCCTCGGAGCGCTTTGCCGAGTTCTTACAGGGAATCGTCGGCACCCTCACCTCGGGAGGCAACCTGAAGCTTTACTTCCTGAACCGTTCGGAGTATTACGCGCAGGCCAACCGAGTCCATGTCAAGAGCGTCATCCAGCAAATGGCGCTTTTCGCTGAAGCCTATGTGGTAATGGCGGTCGCGCTCCCCATCTTTGCGATGATTATCGCAGTGATTACCTTCTGGGTTTCTGGGTCAGGAATGGTATTGGAGGAAGTTCACCTCTACGGCATGGTCTTCGTCATGTTCCCGATGATCCAGCTTTTCTTTTGCTATATCTTCCTCTCGCTTAGCAATGAGGTGGCAGTCGACTGATGGCTGGAAATCTCGAGAAACGGGTCTATCGCGACGAGCGCAGTGGGCAGAAGCGACGCTGGATGACCTACAAAATGGCGCAGAAGTGGCTTGACGTACGGAGGGGCAAGACCGACATAGGCATCTACGTCGTTATCTTTTTCTCAATCGTTATTGGACTTTCCTTCTTTGCGCTGGCCAACTTGAACCATCAGATGGACAGTCAGACCATGGTAGCCGACATCGACAGCGACAAGCAGTTCGACAACCCGGAAGTGATGAATGACGGTCGCTTCAGCTTCACGCTCCACCAGTATGGCCTGCCTTCGCTGCGCCAGAACGAGTCACGCGACGCTGACCCGACGGTCGACGGCATAGAGGAGGAGATGGAAGCCGAAGAATGGTACCGCTACTATCCGGAGATTTCAACGCTCGACTTTATAGTCTTTGGAGTGGTCGCGCTGCTGCTGCCGTACGGTATTTGGGGCTGGCGCCAGGACCAGATAAGGGCCCGGGTAGAGGACAAGTTCCCCGACTTCCTGCGTGATCTGGCCGAATACTGGAAGGGCGGTCTCAGCATGACCGTCGCTATTCAGACGTTGGCTCGGGGCGAATATGGCAACCTGAACGACGAGGTGCATAAGATGGCGACCCAAATTTCGTGGGGTATCAGCTTCGGTGAGGTACTGGAAATGTTCACCGAACGAGTTAAGTCACCCATCGTGACCCGTGCTGTCACGATGGTCGACGAGGCTAATCGCGCCGGCGGTAGGATTTCGGATATTCTGCTCGCCGCTGCCTATGACGCCAGAGAAATCAAGGCGCTCGAGGGCGAGCGGCAGCAAGAAGTCACCAATTATACCATGGTTATCTACCTCTCATTCCTGATCTACCTGATGATTATCCTGGTGCTGGCCAATACCTTCGTCCCGGCCATCGTTGATTCTTCCGTCGCGACTGGTGGCGGCGGCATGTCCATCGGCAACCTGCAGGTGCGCGAACTGAACCAGGTCTGGATTTCGACCGTCTTTTTCTACAGTGTTATCATCCAGTCGTTTGGCAATGGGCTGGCGGCTGGTTTCATGTCCACCGGCCGCTTCTACTCCGCTGCGACCCGCGCCTCGGTGATGATGCTGATTGGCTGGGCAATCTTCGAGATATTCGGTATCGCTACCTCCCTGATTAGTCCCGGCGTGGTGTGAGCGTGAAGCTGGGGCGCAGGGGCCAGATGCACATGCTGGAGGTGCTTATGCTGGCCACACTCTTCACCTCGGCAGTCAACGTGGCGGTTATCAGCCTGCCTGCTGGTGATGCTAATCAGGTCGGCGATGAAACACTGCAGCAGCAGGGAATGGAACTGCTGGCACTGCTCGATAGTTGGACTCCTACTAACGTTACCGTCGCGCAGGAGTATCACAACTCGACACTGGCCTTCTGGCTTGCCAGTGGCAACACCACCGCTCTGCAATCCTACTTGGACGGGGGATTGCCAGCGGCAGCGAGTTATCACTTGACGGGAACGCATGGTGGAAGTACGGAGATACTTGTTGACCGCGGTATGCCGACCGGGACGGTGAACATCGCCTTCCGGCTAGTGTGGACTGATGGCGAGCTGTGGGAGTTGAAATTAAAGACGTGGTATGGCTCCCGGGAGGCGACATGAACCGCGAGGGCCAGCTGCTGCTAATGGCAGGGCTGCTAATGACATTGACCGTGCTCACGGTGACCTTGTCGATTTCCCATTCTGTCAACTTGGGGCTACACCAGGGCGAACGGCATGACCTAAGCCCCCTTGTCTCGATGCTGGACGCTCATCTGCCGCCTGCGGTACAGGCAGAGTATGACCGTACGAGCGACGCTGCGACGGCGTTCGACGCCGTGGCGGCCGACTTCGAGGACCGCTGCAGCGATAATGGGTACCTTCTGGTCGTCAAACGAACTGGGGTTGCGAACGGGACCGTAAGCTACAGCACAACACTGAGCGACGGTGTGCTGACGTTGACGCTGAATCGGACGCTAACGCTCGCCTAGTCGCCGCCGCCGCTGAGCAGCTCACTAAAGGCGTTGCGCATGACTGTGCCCAGTCCACTAAAGGCGGAAATCAGGATACCTACAACCATCACTAGCAGTCCGAGGTTGAACTGATCTTGCTGGTCACCATACTCTGATGTCAACAGTCCATCACTCATTGTCATGTATGCCTGAAGGCCCAGGCCGAAGCCGACCAGTACCAGCAATCCTCCCAAAATTGCTAGTGGGGCGCCGTAATCGGTTGTCTCGGTTTCGGGCACGGCAGGCGCGGCGGTAAACTCCGGATACTCCTCGTCGCTCATACTCCTGACGGGGCTACGGTCGTTTTTAAGCTTACCCTACCTTTCAAGCGCTGCGCGCACTAGTCCCAGGTGCAGCGGTGACGGCGCGTCGGGGCGCGACTTGAACTCGGGATGGAACTGCGACGCGATGAAGTAGGGGTGCCCTTCCAGCTCCAGCACCTCCATCCTGCGGCCGGAAGTGTCGCGGCCGGTGAACCGTAGCCCTGCAGCCTCTAACCGTGCAATATAATCTGGGTTGACCTCGAAGCGGTGCCGGTGCCGTTCTTGGATGGAATCGCGACCGTAAAGTTCGTATGCGGCGCCCGTGTCAAGCGCGATATCGTGGTCCCCCAGTCGCATCGTAGCGCCTTTCTCGATTACCTCGCGCTGCTCTGGCAGTAGGTCCACGACAGGATGCGGTGAGTCAGGGTCGAGCTCGACCGAGTTAGCGCCTTCCATGCCAAGCGCGTTGCGCGCAAATTCCACGACGGCGAGCTGGAAGCCGAAGCAGACGCCTAGATAGGGTACCTTGTTCTCGCGCGCCCAGCGGGCTGCCATGATTTTGCCCTCAGCGCCTCGGCTGCCGAAACCGCCTGGCACTAGTACCCCGCTAACACCATCCAAGGCCTTGGTTGAGTCTGCGTCTTCTAGGTCGGGCGCCTCGAGCCAGCGAATACGGATGCGTACCCCCTCTAGCGCACCGGCGTAGCGTAGTGTTTCCTCATGCGAAATGTAGGAGTCTTTCAGGTCAGTATACTTGCCGATGAGCGCAATCTCCACCTCACGTTTGCCATCACTCACTCGCTTAGCGAAGTTCTTCCATTGTGCCATGTCCGGCTCGCGCCGCTTTAGTTTTAGTCGCGTTGTGACCAGTTCCGGAACATTCTGCTCCTGAAACAACACCGGTACGTGGTAGATTGACTTGGCGTCGGGAGCCGAGATAACATTCTCAGGTGGGATGTCGGCAAAGAACGCTATCTTGGCAGCGATATCCTCATTGAGCGGTTGTTCCGATCGACCGACAATCAGGTCGGGACGGATGCCGAGTCCCTGCAGTTCCTTCACCGAGTGCTGCGTCGGTTTGGTCTTCTGTTCGCCAACAGCACCCATTACTGGCACCAGTGTTGTGTGGACGAACATCACGTTTGAGTGTCCTTCCTCGCGGTGCAGCTGCCGCATTGCCTCGAGGAACGGCATCGATTCAATGTCGCCGACCGTCCCCCCTAGTTCGACTAAGCAAATTTCGGCCGAGGCGCCCTCGGCAGCGGCGCGTATCGAGTCCACTATCTCGCGCACCACGTGTGGAATTATTTGCACAGTTTGCCCAAGGTAGTCTCCGCGCCGCTCCTTCTCGATGACGGTGCGGAATACCTTTCCAGTCGTGATATTGTGTATTGCGGTTAGATTACAGTTCAGGAAGCGTTCATAGTTGCCGAGGTCGAGGTCTACCTCGCTCCCATCAGTCATGACAAAGACTTCACCATGCTCGTAGGGATTCATGGTTCCCGCGTCGCAGTTCAGATAGGGGTCAATCTTAACTGCCGTAACGCGGTACTTCGAGCGCTGCAGCAACACGCCAATTGAGGAGGAGGTAATGCCCTTCCCCAGCCCGGAAAGGACCCCGCCAGTCACAATGATATACTTCATGACGCAACGGGCTCCGCGATTGGCGCCCCCGGTTTAAGGTCAACGGCGTGGTTTTAGCGCTCTGCTGCTACGGGTGTGTGGAACTGCACCGCCACTCGGAGCAGCTGGTCTGGTTCGACCTACAGCCAGATGGAGTAGCCGGCTTCATCTCCATTTATATATGGCTCGATGAGAAAAATGCCATAATCGAAACTGGTCCTGCCTGTGGGTTGGAGAACATCATGCAGGGAATCGCAATGGCCGGGCTGACGCCGGAGGAGATAGACTGGGTTCTGCCGACGCATATCCATCTGGACCATTTCGGTGGCGGCGGCCACTTGCTGCGCGAATTGCCCAACGCACAGACGTTGGTACATCCCAAGGCACTGAAGCATGTGCTTGACCCTCAGCTTCTGTGGGAGGGGAGCCGCGCTTTTCTGGGGCAGATTGCCGAAATGTACGGCGAGCCGCTGCCAGTGGCCCCGGACCGTGTTACCGTCGTGGAGGATGGTACTGTCGTGGACTTTGGGGGAACGCAATTACGTGCGCTGCACACGCCTGGCCATGCGTCGCACCACGTCGCTTGGGTCGGCGACCGCGACGTCTTTGTCGGAGATGCACTTGGCCTTTGGTATCCCGGACTGGACCACGCGTTCCCAGTCACACCGCCGCGCTATAATCATGCACTCGCGCTAGAGTCGCTTGACCGGTTGGCAGCGCTCGACACGGAGTGGCTGCACTACACCCATTTTGGTCCACGTGCAGCCAGAGATGGGACAGCTATCGCACAAGTACGTAGGGAGTTCGAGGCATGGCTTACACTCATAGCCGAAGGCATTGCAACCGGCGAGGATGCAGCCGCAACAACGGAGCGGCTGCTAGCAGAGCGACCTGGGCTAACGCAGACTGAGGTGAGCATGGGACTGCATCAAGCCGGCACGCACTTGGGGTCGGTTCGTGGCATGCGCGGGTGGCTTGATGCGCAGCTTTGATTCCGATATTGACGTAATTGACCATCCGTTCCCCCACGCAATCCTCCGCAATTTTCTAGACCTCGACGCTATCGCGGACGAGTTGGAGTGGCTCGCAGGGCAGGAGTTCGAGCCAGGCGAGGCAGACCTCTTCAGCTACTCCTCGACGCGCGAGCTGGGTACTGCCAAGCAGCTGATGGGACTGTACACTGCGTTGGGCGATTCCATATGGTGTTCCCAGATTGCGGCGGCGTTCAGAACACCACCACTGTCCCACATCGACATGGCAGCCTATGTCTATACACAAGGTGATTTCCTGCTGCCACACGACGACCGTGTCGCGGGCCGACAGATTGCCTACTCGTTGCACTTAACGCGCGGGCTGCGCGAGGGTGATGGTGGCGCGCTGGAGCTGTTCTCTTCACTTGAAAACGTTGCTAGCAGTGTCGTAAAGCGCATAGTACCGGAGTTCAACTCACTAGTGTTGTTTCGCGTCTCGCCGCGGTCGTGGCACCAGGTCGCCGAAGTCATTGGAGATGTACAGCGGCTGACAGTAACAGGATGGTATCATGGTTGATTTCACTATTACATCTGCATGGTACGACTCCGCGACGCTCGCCACCGTCAGTGAACAATTGACACTAGAGCGCGTTGTGCAGCTCTCCAGTTTCCTAATCGAGTCGCTTGGGCAATTGCCGCCTGCTAGGCACCTCAAGCGCGAGGAGCGTCCTGGATTCGCGGTCCGTGCAACTGGCCCTGCGCTGCTCACAGAACTATGGCACTCGTCGATACTGGCAGAATGGCTAGCGCAGGCGACCGCCGCGCGCTGGGAGCTGCGCAGTTGCCGCCACGAGTGCTACGGTCCGGGTGACTACTCATTGTTACATGACTCGGAGGTGGGAGGACAGCAGTTGCTGCTGGTGTACGACCTGACAGAACAGCCACAGGCGCTGAATGGTGGGCACCACATTTTTAACTTCGTCGATGGGATGCAGGCGACCTGCAACCGTGAGACTGGCGCGCTAATGCTAGCACTGCTCGCCACGGGCGATTTGGAGTGCATACGCTACGTCAGCAAATTATCGTCGGGGACGGTGCGTCTGGAGCACGCACTTTTTGGGCAAGTTTAGCCTATTACGCAATAATATGTAGCTACGCAACCGTTTAAGATAGTGGGCAGGTCGCGCGACGTGGACGCAAAGCTAACTGACGGTCTGGACGTTGCGTGCGAGATGCTACGGGCGAGCGAGCCACTGCTGCTCTACGACGCTCCAGGGCGTGAAGGAGAAACTGACATTATCTTCGCCGCTCAGCATGCCACTCCCGACAGTGTGCGACTGCTGCGGCAGCACGGTGGCGGACTGGTCTTCATCGCCGTCGCGCATTCTGCCGCACAGCGATTGGGGCTGCCGTTCATGGACGCCGTGCTCAACTCGGCAGCGGCTGACTATCCAGCGCTGGCGGGGCTCGAAGCACATGATTTGCCGTATGACGGCCGCTCATCGTTCTCGCTATGGCTGAACGCGCGCGACACCTATACTGGCATCACCGATCGCGACCGCGCACGCACTATCACGGCTTTCAGCGAACTAGTCGCTACAGAGCTGGAGCCAGACGCGGCGCAACTGCTGCTGGGCGAACGGTTTCGGTCTCCAGGCCATGTACCTGTCTGCGTAACACACCCTGATGGGCTGGCGGAACGGCAGGGGCACACCGAGCTGATGATTGCGCTTGTTGCCATGGCAGGACTACCGCCAGTTGCCATGGGCTGCGAGATGCTCGCTGATGATGGGGGGCGGCTGCCGCCCGAGGCGGCCGCAGCGTGGGCTGAAGCCAGAGGCTATCCTTTTTTGGAGGGGCATGAAATCGTTGCCGCGTGGAACGCAAGCGCGTAGTAGCCACCGGGGTCTTCGACTTGCTACACCCCGGGCACATCCACTTCCTGCGCGCAGCGAGGGAACTGGGCGACGAACTGGTGGTAATCGTAGCCAACGACGCGACAGTGCGGCGCATGAAGCGCGAGCCG
>CALBFM010000082.1:0-23177 GCA_937893445.1 uncultured euryarchaeote | reverse complement strand
TCGACAGCGAGCGGCTTGCCATCCGCGAGGTGAACCGGCTGACAACGCTGCTCGAGGAAGAGACAGGCATCCAGTTCGTGCGCATGGAATTCGGTGTCCCCAATATTCCTCCACCGGAGCAGGCCGCTGAATCTGAGCGCAAAGCGCTCGCAGAGGGAGCGCACGGCACCTATCCTCCCTTCGACGGCATCCCACGGCTTAAGCGCGCCGGAACGCGCTTCCTCAAGGCATTCCTCGACCTCGACACGCCTACGGAATGCATAGTCGCTACCTGCGGCTCAATGCAGGGTGGCTTCATCGCTCAGGCACTGGCGGCGCGGATGCACTCTGACAAGGGAACCATCCTGTTCCTTGACCCTACCTTTCCGGTCAGCCAACTACAGGCACGCTTCCTCGGCCTGCCAAGTGATGGACTCGAGCTGGGAGACCTACGTGGCGACGACCTACTCGCAGCGCTCGAAGAGCGGCTTGCACGAGGCGATGTCGGTGGCGTATTCTGGTCCTCACCCAATAATCCCAGTTGGATCTGCCTCACTGAACCGGAGTTAGAGGGTATCGCCCGTCTATGCGATGAGCATGACGTACTGGCAATCGAGGACCAGGCCTACTTGGGGATGGATTTTCGCGAAGATTATTCACGGCCTAGTGAGCCACCGTTCATCCCGAGTGTTGGCCACTACGGGCGCAACTGGGTGATGCTTATCTCCTCCTCCAAGGCGTTTTCATATCCTGGCCAGCGCTGTGCGCTAGCTGTCATTTCCCCCGCACTGCATGAGCGCGAATTCCCCGCCCTCGAGGCGAGCTGTGGCACCGCACAGTTTGGCCATGCCTTTGCTCACGGTGGACTCTACGTTACCACTTCCGGTGCGTCGCACACCGCACAGCACGGACTGGCGGCAATGCTCGAGGCGGCCTGCAATGGCGAACTGGACTTTGTGGCACGTACACGGGAGTATGGCGAACGCGCACGGTGTCTGCGCGAGCTGTTTCTGGCCGCCGGCTTCGAACTTGTCTATGATGACGATAGTGGCCGACCAGTCGGTGATGGATTCTACCTGACGTTGAGCTATCCTGGGCTGCCTGGGGGAGAACTACTGCTCGAACTGCTGCGATACGGAATCTCGACCATCACGCTAAAGTCGGCCGGCTCATCGCGGGATGGATTGCGGGCATGCGTATCATTCGTCAGCGAGAAAGAGCACCCAGTCCTAGAAGGGCGACTGGCGAAGTTCAGAGAGGCGAGGACATGAGCATAGACTTTGGCGAGCTTACCTTTTCACTCACTCAAACGCGCTCGATGTACCGCGCCCGCTGCGAACTGGGCGGTGAGTGGCAACCGGGTGAGCTGCAGCCGTTCCAGAACCTCGAGCTGTCACCGGCGGCGTGTGTACTCAATTATGGCCAAGGACTCTTCGAAGGACTCAAGGCATATCGCGCCAATGACGGTCGTATCCTACTCTTCCGACCGGCAATGAACGCAGCTCGACTACGCAACGGCTGCCGCCGGCTCTCGATGCCGCCCGTTCCTGAGGATATATTCCTGTCCGCAGTGCACGATGTCGTCAGCGAAAACGCTGATTTCATTCCACCGAATAACGACGGTGCGCTCTACATCCGCCCACTAGTATTCGGTAGCGGCGCTATTCTAGGGGTCGCACCAGCGCCCGAATTCACCTTCCTCGTGTTTACATCGCCGGTCGGCCCCTACTTCAAGGGCGGGCTCACGCCCATCCGGCTCCTAGTGACGCAAGACTTCCACCGCGCCGCCCCGAAGGGGACCGGCGGCGTCAAAGCCATCGGCAACTACGCTCCCGGAATGCTGGCGAGCGGACACGCCAAGCTCAAGGGCTACGCTGAAGTAGTATACTTGGACGCTGCCGAAGACCGCTACATTGAGGAGGTCGGCGCTGCCAATTTCTTCGCACTGTTCGGCGACACGCTCGTCACCCCTGCCCTAAACGGCTCAATCCTGCCCGGCGTGACCCGCGACTCGGTGCTGCGACTGGCGGCTGAGCGCTTCGGGCTGCAGGTCGAGGAGCGGGACGTCTCCATCAATGAGGCGCTCGGCGCCGACGAGCTCTTCTGCTCTGGAACCGCCGCAGTCATCTCGCCCATCGGCTGCATTAGTCACGAGGGAGAGGACCACCAGTTCAGCGGCGGCGAAGTTGGCCCCCGCACGCGTGCGCTTTACGAGGCGCTGACTGCCATCCAGCACGGCGACGCAATCGACGAATTCGGTTGGGTCGTGGAAGTTTAAAATCCCCACTGGCTGGCGACCGCCGTGACCACTCCCGCAAAGCAGCTGAGGCAGTGTATTGAGTCCCGCAAGGCAATCATCGGTGTTGTCGGGCTGGGCTACGTAGGGCTACCGCTCTCAATCAACTTCGCCCGCGCTGGCTTTCCCGTACTCGGCTTCGATATCGATTCGCAGCACGTCGAGCAGATTAACCGTGGTGAGCAGGTAATGCGGCACATTCCTCGCAAAGCGATGCAGGAGCTGGCGCGCAACGGCGAGGCCACCACTAACTTCACGCGACTGGGTGAAGCAGACGCCGTGCTTATCTGCGTCCCTACACCGCTCGACCAGCACCACCAGCCCAACATGAGCTACGTTGAGACAGCCGCAGATACCATCGCGGCGACGCTGCGCAAAGGGCAACTGGTCGCACTGGAATCGACTACCTGGCCCGGCACGACGCGGGAGCTGCTACTGCCGCGACTCGAAGCAAGTGGTCTTCACGCCGGCAAAGATTTCTTCCTAGCGTACTCGCCTGAGCGCGAGGACCCCGGCAACGCGAATTACGGGATGAGTGACATCCCCAAGGTCGTCGGCGGACATACCGACACCTGCCGCGACCTAGCAGCCGCGCTCTACGAATCAGTAGTGCCGCGAGCCATCCCCGTCTCTTCTCCGGAGACGGCAGAGGCGACCAAGCTGATGGAGAACATCTTTCGCGCCGTAAATATTGCCATGGTCAACGAACTGAAACTAGTGTTCGACCGCATGGGTGTCAATATCTGGGAAGTAATCGAAGCCGCCGCGACCAAGCCGTTCGGCTTCATGCCCTTCTATCCCGGCCCAGGCATGGGCGGCCACTGCATTCCGGTCGATCCGTTCTACTTGGCATGGCGTGCCAAGGAGTTCAACGCCACTGCGCGCTTTATCGAGCTCGCAGGCGAGCTAAACATGGCGATGACCGAGCACGTCGGTCAACGCCTACTCCGGGCGCTCAATGACGACGGCAAGGCGATTCGCGGCTGTCGCATCCTGGTTTTGGGAATGGCCTACAAACGCAACATCGACGACACCCGCGAGTCGCCTGGCGGGCGGCTGCTGAAACTGCTCGAATTCAAGGGCGCCCGCGTCAGCTACCACGACCCCTTTGTCGCTGAATACCACGGCCACAAGTCTACGCCGCTGACCGCAGAAACGCTGCGCGATTGCGATGGCGTGCTCATCGCCACCGACCACGACGACGTCGATTATGCTCTAGTTGGCGAACACGCGCCGCTGGTAGTCGATACGCGCAACGTCATGGCTGCACTCGGCGATGTGAAGGCGCGCGTCGTGCGCGCCTGAACCTTACCGTTTGCCAGCCGGCAGCCGCGCCGTGACTTCGATTTCGACACGGATGCGCGGGTCAACCAGCTTCGCGACAATGGCGGTCGCTGCCGGCCGTGCAGTGGTGAAGCGGCGGCTGATTACCGGCACAATGCGCTCGAAATCTTTCTCATTGACCAGTATATAAGTCACGCGCATCACGTCGTCCAGGCTGCAGCTCGCTTTCACCAGCACCGCGGCGATATTGTCGAGCGCCTGCTCCGCCTGCTCGACTACGTCGCTGGAAATCTCCATCGTCGCGTAGTCGAAACCGGTCGTTCCTGAAACGAATACCCACTCGCCCGCGACCACAGCGCGCGAGTAGCTCGCGCGATGCTCCCAGTCGGAGCCGGAGGAGATTCGTCTTGTCATCGGGCGCGGGAGTGCCGCATGTTCAAAGAAACTATCGCCAGTATTGATGCTATCGACAGCAGCAGCCGCAAGCGTTGATTACTACCCCCTCTGTGCGAGCAGTAGCATGGACGAGAGGCGGGTTTTCCGCATTGTCGCATTGGCACTGGTCGGCTACTACTGGCTGCTGGCAATCGTAAGTCCCGACGGCCTCGCCGCAGAAAGGTGGGCCGGTGGACTCTCATTCCTGTCGAACTGGAACCTGACGCTGAACCTGCTGGTGGCGCTGGGTGCAATCAAACATGAGTTTGACGGGCAGAGGAGGCTGGACGAACCTATCATCGCGGCTGCCATGGGAGTTAACATAATTGTCATGCTGCTTTACTGGGTCCTCAGGGCAATGGGTGCGCTCGGAGAAGTAGTGGCGTATGATTCCTTCGCTGACATGTTCCAGAATTACTATGTACACCTGGGCACTTCCATCATCCTGTTCGCTGAGGCTGTGTTCTACAGCAAACCGTTCGAAGACTGGAAGCACTCGTACGGCGTATATTTGGTCATATTCTTCGGATATATCTTCTGGATGGAGGCGTTTGTTTCCCAGAGGGATGATTTTCCGTGCGGTGAAGTGAGCTGTGGCTTCCCTTACGAGTTCCTGAATGACCTGACAGCCTCGGGACGCGCCGTATTTTACGCTGGAGTCTGGATACTGGGCAATATTGGGTTTGCCGCCAGTTACAGGCTAGTAATGTACCAAGCGCGCCGCATCGACTCCAAACCAGCCGGAGAGTAGCTTCAAACCTGCTGCCTCAGGTAGTTCAGCGCCGAGCCGGCACGGATCCACTCCACCTGCTGCTCACTCAAGCTGTGGTGACAGACGAACTCATCGGTTGTGCCGTCAGAGTGCGTGACGCCGACTGTAAGGCGGCTGCCAGGACCTAGTTTTGTGAGGCCAGTGATAGTGAGTCGGTCATCGGCATGGATAAGTTTCCAATCCATCGACTCTTCGAAAACTAGCGGCAGCACACCTTGCTTCTTCAAATTGGTTTCAGCGATGCGCGCAAAGCTGCGTGCAATAATCGCGCAGCAACCTAGAAAGCGGGGCGACATCGCCGCGTGTTCGCGCGAAGAACCTTCACCATAATTTACATCCGCTATGACGACCCATCCCTGATTTGCGTTGCGATATTCGCGCGCCACCTCTGGCAGCGATGCCTGTTCACCGGTAAGTGCGCTGATAGCAGTACCTCGCTCGTCAGTGAAAGTGTTGCTGGCGCCAATGTAGGCGTTGCCTGAGATTTTGTCAAGGTGGCCGCGGTATCGCAGCCATGGCCCCGCAGGCGAGATGTGGTCAGTGGTGCACTTGCCCTCAATCTTCAGCAGAACTGGCAGCGCCTCTAGGTCACTCTCCACCAATGGTACAAACGGCTCAAGCAGCTGTAGTCGCTCGCTGGCGGGGTCCACCGCCAGCTCAGCAGCAGAACCGTCGGGAGGCGGTGCAACGTAACCTGCCAAGCTGGTCTCGAACCCCGCGGTAGGCAGGTCATCACCAGTCGGCGGTGCCAGTCGAAATTCGTCACCGGCCTCATTGGACAGTGAGTCGCGTAGCGGGTCAAAGTCAAGCCTTCCCGCCAGCGCCAGCGCCGTCACCACCTCTGGACTGGTAAGGAACGAAAGCGTCGCGTGGTTACCGTCGTTGCGGCCACTAAAATTACGATTGTATGACGATATTATCGAGTTCGCCTCGCCATCGGAGATATCGTCACGCCGCCACTGCCCGATACAGGGACCACAGGCATTCGCTAGGACGGTACCACCAATTGCCTCCAGCGCTTCCATCTGTCCGTCACGCCGAATGGTGCGGTCAATGGTGTCGGAGCCAGGAGTGATATAGAATGGTACCGTTGCACGTAGCCCCAGAGAAATAGCCTGCTGGGCGATCGAGGCCGCCCTTTCCATATCCTCGTAGGAGCTGTTGGTACATGAACCGATAAGTGCCGCGTTAAGCTCCAGCGGCCACCCTTCACGTTGGGCTTCTGCACCCAGCCCCGACATTGAACGCGCACGGTCGGGCGAATGCGGACCGACGACCATCGGTTCCAGCGCTGATAAGTCAATCTCGATTAGCTGGTCGAAGAACTCTTGCGGTGCAGCTCCAACTTGCGGGTCGGCAACGAGCGTGGAAGTGTGCTGTTGCGCCAGCTCCGCTAGATCCCCGCGGTCAGTCGCGCGCAGGTAATCGGCCATGCGGTCATCGAACGGGAAGAGCGATGTAGTCGCTCCTACTTCAGCGCCCATGTTGCAGATTGTGCCTTTCCCGGTGCAAGAGATACTGGTGGTGCCAGGGCCGAAATACTCGAGGATGCAGCCAGTACCTCCTCTGACTGTGAGGGTTTCGCACACTTTCAGGATAACGTCCTTGGGCGAAGCCCAGCCGCTGAGTGCTCCGGTCAGGTGGACGCCGATAAGGCGTGGCCAGCGGATATTGAATGGGAGCCCCGCCATCACCTCCATAGCGTCGGCACCGCCGACGCCTATGGCGACCATCCCCAAGCCGCCTGCGTTAGGTGTGTGAGAGTCGGTGCCAATCATGAAACCGCCGGGGAAAGCGTAGTTCTCTAGGACTACCTGATGAATAATGCCGGCACCGGGCTTCCAGAAACCTATACCGTATTTCGCGGAGGCGGACTTCAGGAACGCGTAAACTTCTGCGTTCACATCGTTGGCCGCAGCGAGGTCGCTGTCGCAACCGCTGTGCGCCTGGATCAGGTGGTCACAGTGTACTGTTGAGGGGATCGCCACCTGTTCACGCCCTGTCAAAGCAAACTGCAACAGTGCCATCTGTGCTGTAGCGTCCTGCATAGCGACGCGGTCAAGCCGCAGGTTGACGTAATCTTTCCCGCGAACGGGTGACTGGTGTGGGTCGGAGAGATGCGCGAAGAATATTTTCTCGGCCAGCGTCAGAGATCGCCCCAGCCGCTTGCGCGCAGAGATATGGCAGGCCGCCTGCAACTCGTAAAGCTCGCGAACACCGGCAAGGTCCATCATCCCACCCCAGCCTGAGTGTTATGTATCGTTTTCGTCATGGGCCACCGCCCAGAATATCACTGCCAGCGTCCAGAACGCGAACGCGCACGGCAACGAGAGAGATTGACCGGAGGCGGGGACTATGTACTCTCGCTCGCTGATGAGCAGTAACATTCCTACTACTGCGCCCAGACCGAAGAAGACTGATGCACATATCCTGAAAAAACTCATCACCAATAGTCCCAGATGCTCTTCTTCGCCATTTCGATAGTATAGAAGCTGCTATAGACCAGCCGCTTGCGCCAGCCCTGCAGGTTCAACTTCTCCCAATCCACAGTGTCACCGTCATTTACCTTACGCATCGCCATCTCGAAGGCACGGTTGCCGAGGATGGCAAAGATACCGCGTCGCGCAATGTCTGCTTTCTTACGGTCTCGGAACTGCGCCTTCCACATCTGGTCATAGTTTCCGCTGTTACTAATCGCACGCTGCGCCAGTGCACCTGACTCAATAGCATAATTCATGCCAAAGCCTCGCCAGGGGTCTTGGAAGCCAGCTGCCTCACCCGTGTAATATACTCCATCGCGTACTGCCGAGCGCGGAAATTCGGCGCCTCCCTGACCGCCAACAGTACCTATTGGCTTGGCGCCATCAATAATATTGCGCAGCACTTTACGTTCTTCTACTGCTTTATATAGTAATCGTCTGACTTTTTTTGTGTGTGGCCACGAACAGCAGTTCATCACTTTTATGGTGTCATCATCCATCGGGATTATGTAGAGATACCATCCGCGCGGCGAATATTTTTCGTCATGCATATAGAGGAACTGGTCGCGCGGGAAATCGCTGTTTTCGTAGTAGGCGCCGAAGGCTGCCATGTCTGTGCGGTAGGAGCCGGTAGCGACTATGTCTCCCGACTGCGGCTTCGGGCGAGATTTGTAGTGGAACCTGACACCTTGCTGCTCTGCCTCCACCTCCAGCCCCCGCTCGAGCGACCCCTCGCCACCCCGCAGGATGAGCGGCAGTGGCTCCTTCATAGTGATTGTTAATTCGCGCGTTTGCGTGCAACAAACAAATTTCTGCGCGTTGCGATAGGTGAACTCCGGCTCAAGTCCCCAGCGCTTCAAGTAGGCTGGCGCACGGGATTCCTCCCATGGCATGTCTGGGCGCTCCTTCAGCAGTACTTGGTAGTTGGCGTGAAACTGTTCTCCCACAGCCTTGCGCGCCTCATGAATTTCGACCTCCTCACCCGCCTTCGCAAAGTTAACTGCCGCTGTCAACCCTGAAAGGCCTCCGCCTATTATACGCCTCATCCCAGAGTCCGGGTAGTGTTGCGCTGTGGCTCGGCTGGATAGGTGAGCGCTCCAACGGGACAGATACGAAGGCAGAGTAAGCAATCTGTGCAGTTTTCGTCAATCCAGATATCGCGATTATTGTACTCGAGAAACATTGCATTAGTCGGGCAGACGCCAACACAAGCGCCGCAGAAGATGCAGGTATCTCGCGCCAAGTCTGGTTTTGTGACGAGGCGATTGCCATCAGAATCCCAGCGCTGGCCCGGGGGCAGCGGTTTGCCGAGAGTCCAGCGGCGGCGAGTTGCACGTTGGCCATTGAGGTGAAAAGTGGTCTCCCAACCGTGACGTTGACCACCTGCGTAGCTAGTTTCGCGCTTTGGGGTGCCGTTCGGCCAGTTCTCGGTTTCGACGGTGATGGAAGGGGCCACACATGTCGACCGCTCCGCCACCTAAAATTCTTTGCTCGTACCTCCCCCAGCTATTTAGCAGCCGGTGAACTCCCGCGCACCCATGCCCGACCGCTTCTGGGAGCAGCCTATTGAGAGCGGCCCGCAGCCCGCTTCCGGGTCTCGATTCGACATTATCGTGGTTGGAGGCGGTCCCGGCGGTGCGGCTGCCGCTGGATATGCGGCACTGGCGGGCCACAGGGTACTGCTGCTCGACAAGGCAATATGGCCGCGTGACAAGACCTGTGGCGACGCCGTAGGCGGCAAGTCGCTCTCACACGTCGAGGAACTGGGAGTACTTGAACGACTCGAGGCGTCGCCACACTTCAATATTACGGGTGTGCTGTTCAGCAGCCCGCGCGGCGATGAGATACGTGTATCCCGGCCGGACGGTCAGTTATCGGGCTATGTGCTGCCACGGCTCCAATTTGACCACATCATGTTCCAGCGCGCTAGCGAGCTAGTGTTGCAGGCGGGTGGTGCGGTGGTACAGGGATTTTCGGTGCGTGAGGTGCTGTTCGACAACTCTGCCAACGGCCCGGACCCTGGCCCTGGCATGGGGAATTTACGGCGCGTCATAGGCATTGCTGGTGATACTGGCGACCGTGCCCGTCCACTCTCGTTCAGCGCGTCACTGACCATCGGCGCTGGTGGAGTGCGCTGCCCAGTCGCGACAGCGGTAGTCCAAGAAACCTACGATGGGCGCATGGTAGACCGCCAGAAGCTGCACTACAGTGCCGCGTTCCGGCAATACTGGCGCAATGTTACTGGTGCAACTGCCGACTCGGGGCCAGTAGAGTTCCACTACATTGAGGGGGTACTGCCGGGCTACTTCTGGATTTTCCCAGTAGGCAATGGTGTCTGCAACGTCGGCTTTGGCATCACGCTTCGTGATCTCGAGCTGCACGAGCGCAAACTGCGTGGACTACAGGAATACATCATCAATGAGGTGCCGCGCTTCCGCGACCGCTTCGCGCAGGCCGAGCTGATTGCAGGTAGCAGCCGCGGCTGGCAACTGCCGCTCGGTTCGCCCCGGCCCAGTGGAAAGCTCCAACCGCGCCGCGCCTTCGCCGCAGGAGCAATGCTAATCGGTGACGCGGCTTCGCTGGTCGACCCATTCACCGGTGAGGGCATCGGCAATGCACTGCTTTCGGCCAAACTAGCGGTCGGCCACTTCGACCGCGAAGCGCATGCACGCGGTTTCCCGCTCGAAGCGGGCGCGCGCTATCAGCGCGTGCTGTGGGGAAAACTGGGCTACGAGCTACGCAACTCCTACAAACTGCAACGACTGACGCGCCGACGCTGGTTGCTCAATTGGTTCATCGGCAAGGCGCGTCGCAAAGCGGAGCTACAGCGCGCCCTGACCGAGAGCATGATATCGCGCGAGGCACAGGCGACGCTCACGAGCCCGTTCTTTTTATTGCGCCAGCTTCTGTTCTAGAACTTGGCTTCGCGGGGCGTATTCCCTGCGGACCACACCAAACTGCTTATGGTTCTGACCCCTAACATCGAGGTGTTCCCTGATACTGAGCTGCGGCGCTACGCTCGCCATCTGGCACTACCAGAGGTTGGCCTAGAAGGTCAGGTGCGGCTGAAAGCAGCACGGGTACTGGTCATAGGAATGGGAGGGCTGGGATGCCCGGCGGCCCAATATCTAGCAGCAGCGGGTATAGGGCAACTGACGCTTGCCGATGATGACCGGGTAGAGCTAACTAATCTACAGCGGCAACCACTCTATGGTGAAAGCGACCTGGGGCTGCCTAAAGCGGAGGTAGCATCCACACGACTGCGCGCACTGAATTCCGCTATTCAAATAGAGGCGCTGGTGGAACGGATCACAGCCTCCAATGTTATGGAACTGGTGCAACAGCACGACCTAGTGCTGGACGGGACTGACAGCCTGATTGCGCGCTACTTGCTAGCTGATGGCTGCCACCTAGCGGGGGTGCCTTTGGTCCACGGAGCGCTGCGCCGCTTCGATGGGCAGGTAGCCCTCTTCCCCCCACAAGGCCCCTGCTACCGCTGCCTCTTTCCCCGGCCACCACCCCCGGAGGCAATCGATGATTGCGCTACGGCGGGGGTGCTAGGAGCGGTGCCTGGTCTGCTAGGAAGCCTGCAAGCGCTGGAGGCCCTGAAATGGCTGCTGGGCATTGGCCCTCGGAAAGGACGCCTGCTGCTGCTAGATGGGTTGGCGGGGACAATTCAACCGGTGGCGCTGGCACAACGCCATAGCTGCCCACTCTGCGGCGAGTCACCAACTATATCTGCACCGGGCGGAGAGCAGGCTGCCTGTGGGCCCAGGGGGCTGGCGCCGGAGGAGCTACAGGCGGTGTTGGATGGCCCGAAACCGCCGTTGCTGGTAGATCTACGAGAGTCATGGGAGCGGGAACTGGCACTCATTCCCGGGGAGGGGCTACATCTACCTTTCAGCCAGTTCGAGGAGCGGAAAGGGGAACTGCCACGCCAGCGGGAGCTGCTACTCTACTGCCACCTTGGAATCAGGTCGGCCGTGGCGCTGAATCTGCTACAGCAGGAAGACTACCAGACGCGCCACCTAGTCGGCGGTATCAATGCGTGGCTGCGCGAAACCGGCCAGCAGGAGCGACTTTACTGATGCGGCTCATCATCAGGCCCTTCGCTCAGCTGCAGGAGCGACTCGGCACAAAGGTGCTGGAGCTGGAGCTCCCACCGGGCGCCACCGTTGCGGTACTGCTGGAGCTGCTTGTCGCTGAGCATCCCGTGCTGGCGCCCTTCCGTGAGAGCCTGTTGCTGGCGCGGGGCACGGAGATGCTAGAACCTGGGAACGCACTGGTCAACAACGACGTAGTGGCGCTCTACCCTCCCTTCAGTGGTGGCTAGAGCAATTCCACTTCTATTTGGTCGCCCGCGCTAGCGCCTGTGTCGGCTGGGAATGCTACGAGTCCGTCAGCCTGCGCCATAGACATAATAGCGCCCGAACCGCGGTAGCAGGGAGTGGCGTGAAGCTCGTCACCCGCCACTTCCAATCGTACCATCATGAGCTGGTCGCGACCCAGCACCGGCTGTACAGGAGCAGTGAGCTTCGCCTGACGGCAACGCTGCGGTTCTGGCGGCAGTCGCGCCATTCGGCGCAGAGCGGGACGCAAGAACAGCCAGGCGCTGAGCAGACACGATGTGGGATTGCCGGGCAACCCCAACACCAGTGTGTCGTCCAGCCGGCCGAAGAGTACCGGTTTCCCCGGCTTGATTGCGACGCCGTGAAATTCCACACTGCCTAGTCGCTCCATGACGGGCGCCAGTAGGTCCCGTTCGCCGACGCTGGAGCCGCCGGTGACCACCACTACCTCACTAGTTCCGGCCGCTGCGCGAAGAGCCTCTTCCTGCACTTCCTGCTCATCGTCCAATACCGGCGTACGCTCCACCACCGCGCCCGCCTCCCGCACCAAGGGCGTCAGGGCGGGGGCGTTGGAATCGTACACCTGTCCCATCTCCAGCGGGCGGCCCGGCGGCACCACTTCGGTGCCGGTTGGCAGAAGCGTTACCCGCGGGCGGCGGAAGACCTGCGCCTGCGCCAGTCCAAGCGCCGCCAGCACCCCCACCCGGGCCGGTGTCAGCACCATCCCCGGTGACAGGACTTCATCGCCGGCGCGCATATCCTCGCCTCGTGGCACCACGTGCTTGCCCCGCTCCACCGTGACGCGCGCCAGTATTGCATCTCCTTCGCGGGCGGTATCCTCAACTTTCATCACCGCCTCTGCACCCTCGGGCAGCGGCGCTCCGGTGGCGATCTGGATGCAAGTTCCCGCCGTTACCGCACTGCATGGCACGTGGCCGGCGTGGACTGTTGCCAGCAGCGCCAGCCGCACCGGCTTCGCGGGTGTCGCGCTGGCCAGATCGGCCGCCCGAACCGCATAGCCATCCATCGCTGAGCGGTCGAAACCGGGTACATCGCGGTCGGCCATCACCGATGCCGCTAGCACCCGGCCGGCCGCATCGGCCAGTTCCACGTATTCGATGGCTTCCATCGGATGTGCTGCCGCTAGAACCAGCTCCTGCGCCCGCTCCAACGTAATCAGCTTGCCGAAAGGGCGGAAGCGCCCCATATCATCCCTCCCCGTAACGCCCAGACAGGCGTTTAATTTTTAAATACCAGTCGTCAAGAAAAATCATCCCTTCCTCAGCTCCCCCACCAAATGCCCCAGCTCCGGAAGGATGAGCTGCTCCAGCGCCAGTCGACAAGCAGTCTCGGAGCCCGGCAGCGCAAAAAGCAGCTTGCCGTGCGCGACACCAGCTAACGCGCGGGAAAGCATCGCCGCCGCGCCGATTTCCTGGAATGAAAGCTGGCGAAACAGCTCGCCAAAGCCGGGCAGCTCACGCTCCAGTAGTGGGGCGACAATTTCCGGCGTCGAGTCGCGCGGTGCGATGCCAGTGCCGCCGTTCAGGATTACAGCCTGCGCCGGTCCCGCCAGCGCCGCCTCCAGCACCGCCCGGATGGCGGGCGGGTCTTCCCGCACCAGCTCCCTGCCAGCGACGGAGTGGCCTGCCGCCTCAAGCAGCGCGACTATTGTATCGCCGGTCCGGTCATTCGCCGGGCTGCGGCTGTCGCTCAGTGTCACCACCTCGACAGTGACTGTGCGGGGGGCGACAGCATGGTGCTCGTGCTGCCCCATTATCCCTCGCCTTTCAGCTTCTCCACCACTTCCACATTGTGGATACGGGTTTCGGGATACTGCCCCGCCTCGTCCTTCTCGAGCGGCTTGACCAGATCCCAGACGCAGAGCAGCCCCGCCATCACCCCGGTCAACGCCTCCATCTCAACGCCGGTGCGATACATTGCGGAAACGGTGACGCAGCACTCCACTTCGGCACCGTCCAAGGCGAATTCCACCTCCACGCCGCTGATTGGCAGCGGGTGGCAGAGCGGCAAGATAGTAGGCGTCGCCTTCACCGCCTGGATGGCTGCGATGCGGCCGGTGGCGAACGGGTTACCTTTCGGGACTTCCCCGCTAGCGATGGCGGTTGCCGTCACGGGTCGCAGCCGCAGCCATCCCCGGGCAGTGGCGCGTCGCGCCACTTCCGGCTTGTCGCCGATATCAACCATCTGCGCCATACTTCACCTCGTGTTGCGGCGCGACCCAGCGTGTACCGTCCGGAGCCTGCTCCTGCTTCCAAATTGGCACCCGCTGCTTGAGCGTGTCGATGAGCCATTCGCAGGCGCGGAAGGCGTCGCTCCGGTGGGCTGCCGCGGCGCAGCAGACAACAATCAGTTCACCTGCTTCGAGCATTCCCACACGATGTACCAGTGCCGCGTCGTGGATAGCAAAACGCTCGCAGGCCTCGACCCGTAGCGCCTCCATCTGCGCTAGCGCTACCGGTTCGTCGGTGCTAAATTCGATTCGCTCTACAGTGCCCTGCTCAGTCACTTCCTTGACGGTGCCGGTAAAGGTCACTATCGCCCCCACTTCCGACCCCACTAGCGTGGCCGCAATTGTCGCGGGGTCGCAAGGTTCGCGTTGCACACGCACCTTTTCCGAATCCATGCCGTCGATAGTGACAGCCAGTTTAATAGTCACGGGTTTCAAGGCCATTTCTCCTCCAATGCCATGGCTGACAGGGATACCACGGGGTAGATATTTGGCCGTGTTATCGCCCCGTAAGACCAGTCTTACTCAGCCGTTCCAAGTCAGCAGGTGTATTGAGATTCAGCGTTACTTCGTGTCGTTCTACCAGTTCGTGTGGCAACTCGTCGAGTAACTGCTGTACGCGGCGTTCCCCTTGCGCTAGCAGCCGCTGCGCCGTCGCCAGCGTCGCCTCACGCCAGTAAACTGCCACTAGCGGCTGCGGCTGCTGCCACGTCGCCACCGCGGCTCTGTTGTCCTTAGCTGCACTGCGCAGCGCGCGATAGGTAGCAGGCGTCAGCAGCGGCAGGTCGCACGGCGCTACCGCCACCAGTGCACCGCAGACCGCCGCCAGTCCCGTTGCAAGTCCCACCAATGGCCCGCCATGGGGGTATGGATCGCTCACCCAATCACACTCCACGGGCACCCACTTGGGTCGGTCACCCGGCGGTCCCACTATCGTCACCCGCTGCGCTACCTGCGCCAGCACTCCAGCGGCACGGGCGGCGAGGGATTCTCCCTCGAATTCAAGCGACTGCTTGGGCTGGCCCAAACGGTGTGACTGCCCGCCGGCAATCAGCAGTGCGGACTGCATCAGCCCCCGATACGGAACATCTCGACCTTGCGCGGCCGTTCCCCTTCGGGCAGCAGCGCGCGCTCCTCCGAGTAGCGGTCTCCGCGCGCACGCCAGATAGAGGCCAGCAACGCCCGCAATTCGTCATCGCTAGCGCCCGCCTTCAGCGGTGCGCGTAGATCGTGGCCGTGACTGGCAAAGAGACAGGTGTAGAGCTGCCCGTCGGGCCCCATGCGCATCCGGTCGCAATCATGGCAGAAGGGGCGCGTGACCGAGGTAATTACACCGATTTCACCCTCGCCATCTACGTAGCGGTAGCGTCGCGCCACCTCGCCAGGCCGGTCAGGTGCGACTGGCGTTAGCTCCATCTCGGCGTTAATCATGGCGATAATCTCATCGGCGGGCACGACTTGGTCGGGGCTCCAGCGGTTGATGTTGCCAACATCCATATACTCGATGAAGCGCATGGTGTGGGGCGTTCCCCGGAAATGGCGCGCCAGATCCACTACGGAACTGTCGTTAACGCCGCGGATTACCACGCAATTGAGCTTGAGCGGTCCGAAGCCGGCGCGCTCGGCCGCTGCGATGCCGGCAAGCACTCGCTCGACGCTCAGGTCACGGCCGTTCAACCGCTGGTAGACCTGTTCGTCGAGGGAATCGAGACTGATATTGAGCCGCTGTAATCCCGCGTGTCGCAGCTTTTCAGCCTGTGTCGCCAGCAGGTAGCCATTAGTGGTGAGGGACAGGTCGTCAAGCCCTGGAATAATGGCCAGCATTCGCACCAGCCGGTAGAGGTCGGCGCGCAACAGGGGCTCACCCCCGGTGAGGCGCACCCGCGAGACTCCCATATCCACCAGTAGCCGCACCATCCGCGCCAGCTGCTCGTAACTCAGCAGTTCCTCGCGCGCGACAAAACAAGGTTCCGGCCCATCGGAAGGCATGCAGTAAGGACAACGGAAATTGCAGCGATCAGTGACCGAGATGCGCAGCTGGGTGAGGGGGCGGCCGTAGAGGTCACGTTCCGGTCGAAAAGACAACATTCCGTCAGACGCCATACCAGTCCACCAACAGGCCGGCCAGTGCTTTAAGGTGAAGGGCCCGCGCGTAGCCGCCCTGCCTAATCTTCGGCAGCCGTGACCGTATTCGTCATCAGCATCGCGACAGTCATCGGTCCCACGCCGCCCGGGACTGGGGTCAGCGCGCCCGCCACTTCGGCTACGCTGGGCGCGCAGTCGCCGACAAGGCCAGCCGCAGTGCGATTGACGCCGACGTCAACCACTGTCGCGCCGGGCCGCACCATTTCTGGAGCAACTGTATCTGGCTGACCGGCGGCGACTATCAGCAAATCCGCCTGTCGGGTGTGGTGCGCCAGCTCCACCGTTGCAGTATGGCACACAGTCACGGTGGCATTCGCCTGTGTCAGCATCACCGCCAGCGGCTTGCCAACGATGTTACTGCGGCCAACAATGACAGCGTGCTTCCCAGCAGGCGAATGGTCGCTGCGTTCCAGTAGCTCCATAATGCCAGCGGGCGTGCAGGGGCGCAGCGCCGGCTCACCGCGCAGCAGCTTTCCGAGGTTAACGGGATGGAACCCGTCGACATCACGTTCGGGTACTATGCGAGCCAGTGCTGGCTCAAATTTATCTGGGAGCGGCAACTGGACAATCAATCCATGCTCGCTGCTGTTCAGCTGTTCAATAAGTGTTTCCAGCTTCTCCAGGCTGGTTCCGGCTGGCAGGTGGTGGTGCGTTAGCTTAATCCCAACTCGCTCGGCAGCACGTGACTTGGCACGGATATAGCTAGTCGAGGCTGGGTCGTCACCCACTTGCACTACTGCCAGCCGCGGCGCACTAACGAGCTGAGCAACGCGCGTCCGTAGCTCACTCTCAATAGCGGCTGCAACCACTCGTCCATCGAGAATAGCGGCGCTCATCCTCCATCCTCCAGCGGGTCAAGCGTATAGAGGCAGACCTCGACCCGCGGTGCATCGCCCTGCGCAGCGCGGCGCTTGCGCACAATCAACTCAGCGACCTGTCCATCATCATGGTAAAGCACACCGGTCAGGCCATCCTTGACTGCCTTGGCTAGGTTGTCGGCGTCAGGTCTCTTGTCATGGTGCTCCTCCAGCCGCGGAACGCGCTTGCGCCACTTGCTCTTGGGACAGGGGAAATAGGCCATAACCTGCAGCCCGAGCGGCCCCACAAATAGCTCCGTCAAACCGGCATCCTCGCGAGCGCGTTGTGCCAGAAACGCGATGTCTACCTTGTAAACCTTTGAAGCTTTGGGATCCGTCGCTACAACGTAGCTGCCCTTGCGATAGAAACGGGGTCGCCCCTGCGCGACCGGCTTTCCCGGAATTATGAATTCGATGCGCACACCAGGCGATGGAGTGGGGGGATTAGGACTTTCCCGCCGTATCCCTTAATTAAGAGAGCAGCAGCGGGCGGCCGATGCGGGTTGCCGTACTGCACGAGGACCGATGCCAGCCCAAACGCTGCATGAACGAGTGCTATAACTTCTGCCCACCGGTGCGCAACGACGTTGAAGTCATTACCTGGCGCGAGGACGAGAAACCACTGATTTCAGAACCGCTTTGTATTGGTTGCGGCATTTGTGTTCACAAGTGCCCACATGATGCGCTCACCATTGTCAACCTCCCGGAAGGTGACGAGCGCGAGACTGCCCACCGCTACGGACAGAATGACTTCAGGCTATTCCGACTGCCGATACCGAAGGAGAGACTAGTGGTTGGCCTACTGGGAGCAAACGGGACTGGCAAGACCACTGCCATCTCGCTGCTGGCGGGTGAATTAGTGCCAAACCTAGGAGACTGGGAGCAAACGGGCGACTGGCCGGTGGTGCTTGAGCACTTTGCCGGCACTGGGCTACACGCACACTTCACGGCACTGGCGGATAGCAGCGTTCGTGTCGCGCTTAAACCGCAGTACGTAGATCAAATTCCAAAGCGCTTCAAGGGCACGCTGCGTGAACTGCTCGCCAAAGTGGCAGATGCCGGGAGAGTTGCCGAGGTCATCGATGAGCTGAGGCTGACTGGGCTTGACCAGCCACTGGCAAAATTGTCGGGCGGCGAATTGCAAAAAGGAGCTATCGCCGCGACGCTGCTGAAGGATGCTGATATCTACTTCTTCGATGAACCCTCATCATATCTCGACATTGAACAGCGCCTGCTAGTGGCGCAGTGCATTAGCACACTCGGGGCGGAAAAGCCAGTTATGGTTATCGAGCATGACCTCGCAATCCTGGACCATGTTACTGAGCAGCTGCATCTGCTCTACGGCGAACCTAATGCTTACGGTATCGTCTCTCAGCCGCTGGGTGTGCGGCACGGCATCAATAGTTGGCTTGAGGGCGAGCTGCGCGAGGAAAATGTGCGGCTGCGCGACGACCGCATCGAGTTTCTAGCTCATCCGCCACGGACTGGCTGGGACACGGAACCACTGGTCAGTTGGCCTAAACTGGAAAAGCAACGTGGCGACTTCACACTTACAGCAGCTGCGGGCGAGATTCGTCAGGGACAGGTGCTGGGCGTCGTTGGTGGCAATGCTACCGGTAAGACCACTTTCGTGCAGTTGCTAACTGGTGCCTTAGAGCCCGATGCAGGTGAAATCAAGCTGGAACTGGCGATTTCCTATAAACCGCAATACATCATGCCGCAAGCGGACGTGCGAGTAGGAGAGCTGTTGCGCGCGGTCGAAGGTTTCGACGAGCACTATTTAAATGTCGAGCTGCTACAGCCACTTGGTCTTGAGCCGCTCATGGAGCAGGATTTAGAATCGTTGTCCGGGGGCGAGCTTCAGCGCGTAGCGATAGCGGAGTGTCTGCTGCGCGAGGCCGACCTCTACCTGCTAGATGAGCCCTCCGCGTATCTCGACGCTAGCCAGCGCATGGTTACTGCACGCACTATCCGGCGCTGCATGGAGCGCCGCGTTAGCTCAGCGCTGGTGGTCGACCACGACGTCTACTTCATCGACTACATCTCCGACGGGTTGCTTTGCTTCTCCGGCACGCCTGGGGAGCATGGCCTAGCGGAGGGTCCATTCAGGATGCGCAAAGGGATGAACCGATTCCTCAAGCGGCTGGGCGTCACCTTTCGGCGTGACCGCAACACCCATCGTCCGCGCATCAACAAGCACGGTTCGCGGCTCGACCGAGAGCAGAAAGCGGCTGGCGAGTTCTACTATCCCGGCTGAAGCCCTGTAGCCTGCCTGCCAGGATGCGTTTACGACCAGACCATTGCTGCATCAGGGCTGCACCCTTATCCCGGCGAGCCGCTGCGCGACCGTGATTCCGGAGCTGGCAGACCGGTTCGTGGGGTTCTACACGCGCCTCATCCTGGGCAATCCACTACTGACGGTGGCACTGCTCATGCTGGTGACACTGCTGCTGCTCAAGCCTGCGCTGACCTTCGAGCAGAATATGACCCGTGACATCGAGGTCTACCTGCCGGAGGGCGAGGAATCAACCGACCTGCTGCTCGAGGTGCGGAAGGATTGGGCCACAGACGTAATCATTGTCTATGTCGAAACCCGTAATGCGAATGACCCCGAGCGGTTCAACCATCCCGAAACGCACAATATCACTTACGTCTCGACGCTCAAGGAGATTGCGCGGCTGGAGCAGGAAATCGACCCTCGCGGTCAATCAATGGACCAAGCTACAATGCCTCCTGATCGAGGTGAAATTGACGACATCATTTTCACGCTCAGTATCTCAACGCTCATCAAGGAGTTCAACTCGACCAACAGCCGCTTCATCGAGGCGGTCGAGAACAAAACTTTCGGTAACAGTGGCCTTTCAATCGAGCAGTACGACGATGAGCAAGTGAATGAGACAGGGCGTTACGCGATACCCAGTGATCAAGATCGGGTCGACCAAATTTACGAGCAGACTTCTGGCGCGCTACAGAATTTTGCTATCGACACCAACGATGATGGTATTCTTGACACGGCGTACATCATGTTTGCGCTGAAGTACTCGGAGGGCGACAACGATGCGAGACAGGCGGAAATTATCGAACGCATTCAGCAAGCCATCGATTCACGGGAGAGCCCAGCGCGTACCGAGATGACACAGACCGGGCTGGTAGTGGTGCTGCACGAGGTGACGGCGCGGCTCTACGAAGACTTGCTGGCGATGCTACCAATTTCGCTTGTTATCGTACTGGGCATAATGCTCTGGTTCCACCGCAATATCCTCGTGGTTCCGGTGGTGCTCATCCCGATTTTCTGCGCACTTATCTGGACATTGGGGTTGGTGCGTCTCTCAGGCGTGGTGCTGACGCCAATGATTGTCGCCGCCGGACCAATCCTTGTGGGAATTGGCGTCGATTACGGGCTGCATGTCGCTAACCGTATCATCGAGTTCCGCGAGGCGGGACTGCCGCATCGCAAGGCAACTCACAACGCCATGCTGACCACTGGTAAAGCGACGCTACTCTGCGCCATCACGGATACTATCGGCTTCTCGGCGCTGTTCATCTCGCCGATTGCGCCAATGCGTACCGTAGGGCTGACGATGATCATCGGTGTCGGCTGTGCGTTCGTACTGACAGTAAGCATGACTCCTGCCATCATGAAACTCACCAACTACACCCGCCACCACCCGAAGGCATGGACTGGGATCGCGCGCGTCTCGTCACAGCAGTGGCGGGTAATCCTGCTGGTAGTAATGCTAGTAACAGGGTACTCGCTAGTGCGTCTCTCGGTAATGGATCAGGATATCCGGGGCGATGAATCAGCCCCTGAAGACGTCGCCTCCATCAAGAAACTGGCTGAATATTCCGAGAAGTTCGAGGCAGGGCAGACGGGCATCCTGCTGGTGGCAGGGGCGCCCTACCGAGACAAACCAGCGACCAAGGACTTAGACGTACTGGACGTGATGAACTGGACTACTGTCGAGCTGAACAACCTTTCGGTCACTAACCGCAACTCGGGCGACACCATCAATGTCTCAGCGTTTTCAATCGTAGATTTCTTCAAGTCAGCACATATCACGCTGGAAGTGTCTCAAGCAGGAGGTGAGCCGCTGTTGGTGTTCGACGGCAGTTTCTGGGAATTCCTGCACCACCCCTTCTTCGACGAGAACAATCTCTCCTGGATGGACTGGGGACCCTACACCCGCGCTGAATTCCGGCAGGATATGATAGACGTCTTCTACGACTCGTTCACGGGAGAAATGCGCGCGATGCTGCTAACGGACGACTACAACAAGGCGCTCGTCTATATCAGCATGCCATACGTAAACATAGACGATACAGCGCTGCTGGTCGAACGCACTGACAATATCGCTGCTCACTACGACGACGTCTACTTGCGTAATCTCGACGCGGAGATGTCGCAGCTCACTGGTGGCCCGCCAGTGACCATTGCCATCAACGAAGGCATCCAGAATACGCAGTACAAAACCATCGGGCTGAGCTTGGTGCTGGTGCTGGTGACAATGATCCTGATTTTCCGTTCATTCCGCTTCGGCTTCATCACCTTCCTCCCCATCTTGATTGTAGTCCTGTGGTATCCTGCTACTGTCCATACCGGCGGCACAAATCTGAACATATTCACCGCTATGGTCGGCACTATCATCATCGGTATCGGCATTGACAATTCAATCCAGATTACTGAACGCGTCCGCGAGGAAGGCACGCGCCCTGAAGGCATCCGGCGTGCTGTGCAACATACGGGCCAATCGGTGGTAGAAGCTACTTTTACAACAATGGGGGGCGTTCTGGCGGGTGTTATCATCTCACTCTACCGCACCCAGTTTATCGGCTTGCGCAATTTTTTCGCGCTGATTATCACACTGGTGCTGTTCTCACTACTGATGGCGGTCTTCGCGCTCCCCAGCTTCTACCAGGCGCTGCATCACTACGGCGGTAAATTCGGTCCACGGAGCTGGAAGGTCAAACGCTAGTGGCGCTAGCCCAGCATTTCTGCGACTGCTTCAACCGCCTTACGAGCATAAGGGAGTAAGCGAGGCTCGATATGTTGTGGCTCGGCGCCCGGTCCGATAACGCCCATGCCGACCGGCTTCCCGGTCGCGAGCTGCAGGTCCAACACTGCTTGCACTACCGCCTGCCCCATCGCAAGGCCGTGCTGTGTCTCGCCGCACTCGATGATGCCGAGCAGCACCGCGCCATCTACATCTTCGCGTCCGAGTAGCCGCTGCAGCGCCAGTGGGCACTCCAGCGCGCCCGGCACCCACTGCTCGGCAGCGAGTTCTAGCTCCAGTTCGCCGGCGCGGTCGCGCGCCGTTACGACCATGCGTTCGACTGCCTCGCGGTGGTAGCTGCCACAGACCAGTACGATGCGGCTCATTGCGCCTCCATGATACGTGTGACGGTCTCAACAGTGGCGTGCGTTATTGCGTCAATCTCGACGTTGAGCTGGTCGCCTAGCGTACGTGCGCCAATAGTCGTGCGTGCCAGCGTCTCTGGAATCAAATGAACCATGAACTCGCCCGCCTCTGGCCAAGTCTCGCCCACAGTAAGTGAGATGCCGTCAAGGGCCACGAAGCCCTTCTCGAAAATATAGGCCATCCAGTCGCGCTCGACGCGCAGCCGCAGGTCATGGGCGCCGTTGGCAGTCTCGATCGCGATTACCGTTCCGGTGGTCGAGACGTGACCCGAAACCAGGTGGCCACCAATCTCGTCGCCCAGCCGTGCCGAGCGCTCCAAGTTCACTGTCGCACCCTCCGTCAGCCGTTCACCGAGTGTCGTGCGGGCGAGCGTTTCAGCGACGACATCGAACTCTAAGGCATTCCCGGTGACTGCGCTGACCGTCAGGCAGACGCCGTCTACTGCAATACTTGCTCCTGCAACTATTCCGGTGGCAAAGCCGTCGAGTGGTATAATTGCGACACGCTGCACGTCTGTGGTGTCGCTGGTGCTCTGCACCCGCCCGGTGGCGGTTACGATACCGGTAAACATCCTACTCCTGGCCGAAGTCGCGCAGGATGCGCGCCACGATTTTGCGCGTCCCCGCCAAGCCATGCTTTAGCTTTGGTAGCCGCACGACCTGCACCACGTGGCCGCGTTCGGCCAGCTTCGCCTCCAGCACTTCGGGCTCGAACAGCTCCTGGTCGTATCCCAGCACGATAATATGCGGCCTGATTTCCTCCACGATGATGTCGAGCATGTCGCCCTCGCGCCCCACCACGGCTTGGTCGACCGGCTTCAGCGCCGCGACCATCTCGGTGCGCACTGCGGCCGGCATGACCGGCTCGCGCTTCATGCGCCGCACTGTCGCGTCGTTGGCTACGATTACCACCAGT